>UQPY01000062.1 GCA_900542965.1 uncultured Collinsella sp. | reverse complement strand
TCTCGTGGGCTCGGAGATGTGTATAAGAGACAGGCTATGGGATGGGCTTTTCTCGACAGCCGTCGGGGAAAGCCCATCCCCTTTTTATGCGCTACCTACGAAGACCGTCCCCAGCGACTAACCATTGGGGACGTTCCTAAATGACTAGGTATGGCTGCTGGGCCTAGACGGTTAGGTCGAGTTCGTAGAGGAAGCTTTCGCGCGGCATGGCGTGGCGGCGTTCCTCGCGGTTGGCGCGGTGCGTGGCCGTGCGCTTAAAGCCGTGCAGCTCGTAGAACTTCCACGAGCAGTTGGAGTCGGTGTACAGGTGCGCCCTCGTCGCTCCAAGCGAGGACAGATGCGAGATTGCGGCGTCGAGCAGAACCGTGCCAACGCCCAGGCCGTGGACGTCGCGATCAACGGCAAGCAGCGTGACCTCGTTGTCATGCGGCAGTGGGCTGCTCTCGAGCAGGCGGTTGTTGGTTCGAATGGTGGTGCGCACAAACGAGAGGTACTCGGCGCAAGCTTCGGGCTCCAGCTCGCGCATCTGCGAAAGCAGCGCGCGTTCGGTATCCATCCAATGTTCCTTAACGGTGGCGCCGGAGCTCTGTCCTGCGCGTGCAAGCGCAATGCCGCGCGCCTGACCGTCGATTACGGCAACCTGCGAAAACGTCGAGGACGAAAGGCAGTAGGCAAGATCGCACGCGGCCTCGAGGCGGTTGTACTCATCGTTATCCGAGTTGTTGTGCCAAAGCTGCTGCAAGATCAGCGCGATGGCGTCGAAATCTTCGGTATCAAACGGTCGGTAGAGAACCCGCGAGACCATGGTGCCTCTTTCTATTGCGGATGCATATCGAGCACAGTTCTACCACGCCATTGGCATCTAATTATGGTGCCCCTGTGTTCCATGAACTCACCGTGCCCAGTGGCGCTCCTGCAACCCCCGCTCGAAGCTTTTTCTGCACAGCCGTGCGTTGCGGGGTGCATCGTCGCGCTCGATGCGCTACATTGAATCAGTATTTTCAATGCCGCTGCGCGAGCGCTGCAGATCGACGTATCACCGACTCACAGAGCACGGCGGCGTACCAGACAGGAGGACTGCATGGGATCTGATGTGAAGATCGCACGCGCGTTGATCTCGGTTACCGATAAGACGGGCGTCGTCGATTTCGCACGGACGCTGGTTGACGACTTTGGCGTCGAGATCATCTCTACGGGCGGCACGGCTCGTGCCATCGAGGACGCGGGCGTTCCCGTAACCCCCATCGAGGAGTTCACGGGCTATCCCGAGATGATGGACGGCCGCGTCAAGACGCTGCATCCCAAGGTTCACGGCGCGCTGCTTGCCCGTCGCGATTCCGAGCAGCACATGCAGGAGGCCGCTCAGCACGGCATTAAGCTGATTGACCTGGTGGTCGTCAACCTGTACGAGTTCGAGAAGACCGTCGCCAACCCCGAGGTCACCTTCGCGGATGCCATCGAGCACATCGACATCGGTGGTCCCTCCATGCTGCGCTCTGCCGCTAAGAACGCCGCGAGCGTTACCGTCATTTCCGACCCGGCCGACTATGATGCCGTCCTGGCCGAGATGCGCGAGACCGGTGGCTGCACCACGCTTTCCACCCGTCGTCGCCTGCAGGTGAAGGTCTACCAGACCACCGCCGCCTACGACACGGCTATCTCCCGTTGGCTCGCCGCCCAGGCAAGCGACGTGGCGGATACCTCTGCCAAGCTCGAAATTTCGCTGGAGAAGGTCGACGACCTGCGCTATGGCGAGAACCCGCAGCAGAAGGCCACGGTCTATCGCTTTGCCGAGGGCTGCGAGAACACCGCGAGCTCTCAGTTCCCGCTTGTGGGCTCCGAGCAGATCCAGGGTAAGCCGCTCAGCTACAACAACTATCTGGACGCCGACGCCGCCTGGAACCTGGTCCGCGAGTTCGACGAGCCGGCCTGCGTGATCCTCAAGCACCAGAACCCCTGCGGCTCCGCCGTTGCCGAGGACATCACGGCCGCCTACGACCGCGCCTTCGCCTGCGATCCCAAGAGCGCTTTCGGCGGCATCATCGCCTGCAACCGCGAGGTTCCCTATGAGCTGGTTGAGCACTTCGCCGATCAGAACAAGCAGTTTGTCGAGGTCATCATCGCCCCGAGCTACACTGCCGAGGCGCTCGAGCGCATGGCCAAGCGCCCCAACCTGCGCGTGTTGGCGACCGGCGGCGTGGACCACGGCGCCCAGGTGGAGCTGCGCTCTATCGACGGCGGCATGCTGGTGCAGGAAGTCGACCACGTGACCGAGGATCCCGCGACCTTTACGTTCCCCACCGACCGCAAGCCCACCGATGCCGAGATGGCCGAGCTCGAGTTTGCTTGGAAGGTCTGCAAGGGCGTTAAGTCCAACGCCATCCTGGTCTCCAAGGGCAAGGCCGGCATTGGCATGGGCCCGGGTCAGCCTAACCGCGTTGACTCTGCGCTGCTTGCCTGCGAGCGCGCCGAGGACTTCTGCGAGCGCGAGGGCGTGGAGAAGGGCGGCTTTGCCTGTGCAAGCGACGCGTTCTTCCCGTTCCGCGACAATGTCGACGTGCTTGCTGCACACGGCGTGACCTGCATCATTCAGCCCGGCGGCTCCAAGCGCGACGACGAGAGCATCCAGGCCTGCAATGAGCACAATATTGCTATGGTCTTTACGGGCGCTCGCCACTTCCGCCACTAAGTTCCGCCTTGGGACAAAATAATCTCCGCAAAAGACGGCTGCTCCGTTTGGAGGGCCGTCTTTTTGGTATAAGAGGACGGAATGACTAACACGAAAGGTATGACCATGCCCCAGATTGATGATGCCGAGCTGTTTGGCAATGCCGAGGATCAGCGTGCGTATGAGGACTTTTGCGCCAATCAGGAGGCGGTCGAGAAGTTTACACTCGACAAGCCCGCGCTTGTCTGCCGTTGGCGCATGTCCAATAAAAAGGTGCCCATGCTCAACCGCCACATTCGCGCACTGTCCGAGCGCCTGGTGCAGGGCGAGCCGCTTACCCATAACATGCTCAGCTGGGCCAAACAGCACGTTGAGTGGTCGCTTGCCGAGGGCGATTACACTGCGCACGACGGCGTACTCATGCTGGTGATCGACATCAACGGCAACGCCGCCATGACGGTGGGGGAGTACGAGCCGCTCGCCGATACGTCGGCCAAGGCGCTGCGTGCCCGCTCCGCCGAGGCCCGCTCCGAGGCCGACGAAACCGGCGTGGCGCCCGAGCTGCTCGCCGCCGTCGATAACGGCGAGCTTGCCTTTGTGGCGCCGGCGGACGAGTGCCTGTGCGGCACGGCGACGCTCATTGAGCAGCTGGCCCAGACCAAGGGCATCCCGGTCACGCGCGTAGACATTCCCGCGCAGCTCAAGGGTGCGCTGTTTCTGGTGAGCGACGAGCACGGTGTGGTTGCCGCCGCCGACTCCGACGCCGCCGACTCCGACGCCGCCACGGTCGCCTTCTTCGCCGAAGGCTACGAAAAGCTCCGTGCCCGCCGCTAAATGATGTTTCTGGGACGGGGATTAAAAACTCATTTAATTCCCGTGCTCGTCGCGAGCGAGAGGCAAGCCTCTGCCACTCGCGAACAGTTCTGTCACTTTGGTGCCGCGTGAGGCGCGTATCTGCGGATCCGCGGTCATAATGGGGCAAGACAACCAAGAGGGGAGCGGAATCCATGGCGCTGATCTATATCGTTGAGGACGACGAGCCCATTCGTCGCGAGCTTACCGACATCCTTGCCCGTGCCGGTTTTGAGGTCGAGGCCTGTGAATCGTTCGAGCATGTTTCGCGCGATATTCTCGCCGCCGCGCCCGACCTGGTGCTGCTCGACCTGACGCTTCCCGTCAAGGACGGCCAGCATATCTGCCATGAGGTTCGCCGCGAATCCGAGGTCCCCATCATCGTCCTCACCTCGCGCACGACCGAGATTGACGAGGTCATGGCCATGACGCTTGGCGCGGACGACTTTGTTCCCAAGCCTTACAGCGCCCGCGTGCTCGTGGCGCGCATCAATGCCTTGCTGCGCCGCACCGCGGCGGCGGGCGAGCGTAGCACGCTCGTCCACAAGGGACTGGAGCTCGACCTCGCACGCTCCATGGTCACCAATACGCAAACCGGTACCAGCACCGAGCTCACCAAAAACGAACTGCGTATCCTCTCGCTGCTTCTGAGCCGCGCGGGCAAGATCGTCTCGCGCTCGGCCATCATGCAGGACCTGTGGGACTCCGATGCCTTCGTGGACGACAATACGCTCACCGTCAACATCAACCGCCTGCGCACCACGCTCGAAAAAATCGGCATCAAGGGGTATTTGACGACGCACCGCGGCCAGGGCTATTCGGTCTAGGGGCCGGTTATGTCGTTTGCCAAATTCTTCAAAGATGCGCTGCTTCCCGTCGCCGTGTGGACGTGCGGCGTGCTGCTGAGCTGCTTTGTGCTGACGGTCGCCGGCGCACCCGTTTCTATCGTGGTCGTGGCGGTCGGCGTGTCCTATATCTTTGGTATGCTCGGCATCGTGATCGAGTACGCGCGCCGTCGTCGTTTTCTGCGCCAGCTGGAGCGTGCGGCAGAGGAGCTCGAGAGTCCCGCATGGGTGCAGGAGATGGTGCAATGCCCGACCTATGCCGAGGGCGAGCTCGAGTACGAGGTCTTGCGCCGGGTGGGCAAAGCCGCTTGTGACGAGGTTGCCGAAGGCAGACGTCAGACCGATGACTATCGCGACTATATCGAGAGCTGGGTCCACGAGGCCAAGCTGCCCCTGGCGGCGGCCCATCTAATTTTGGAAAACCTGGACGGCAGCGAAGACGACCTGTCGCGCGTGGATGACCTGGGTCGCGAGCTGGCTCGCGTGGAGCGCTATATCTACCAGGCGCTGTACTACGCGCGCTCGGAAGTCGTGGAGCGGGACTACCTGATTCGCCACTGGGATCTCAAGACCTTGGTGACGGGCGCGATTAAAGCCAACGCGCGCGAGCTCATCGCGGCGCACGTGGCCCCGGTGTGCGAGAACCTCGACTTCGAGGTCTTTACCGACGAGAAGTGGCTCGAGTTTATTCTGGGCCAGCTTATTCAGAACAGTATTAAATATGCGCGCGAGGACGGCGCGAAGATCGTGTTTTCGGGCGCGTTGCTGGACGAGGGCCTGGCGAGCGAGCGCATCGAGCTCACTGTTGCCGACAACGGCTGCGGCGTGAGTGCGGCAGACCTGCCACGCGTGTTCGAGAAGGGCTTTACCGGCGACAACGGCCGCACCACCAAGCGCGCAACGGGCATCGGCCTCTACCTGGTGGCGCGTCTGTGCTCCAAGATGGGCATCGACGTCACCGCAGCATCCGAGCCTGGCAAAGGCTTTGTCGTCACGTTTGCCTTCTCGACCAACAAGTTTCAATACTTTGAGTAGTCGTCGCGGTGTAACGTCCCGGAGCGTCATTCACGTTAAGACAATTATCCCAAACGGGATAATTCCATCATGATGTGCTATGATTATCCCGTTTGGGATAATCATAGGGGATTAGCATGCAAGACTGGAATGAGCGAACGATTTTTGACCCAGCTGAACTCGGTGCATATTTGCGTGAGCGCCGGAAGAAGCTCGGTTATACCCAACGCGATGTGGCTGATTTCAACCAGTGCAGTTTGCGCTTTGTGAGCGAGCTTGAGCGTGGAAAGGCGGGTGCCAATCTTCGCCAAACCCTTCAAATCGCTAACAGCTTGGGGGTCGATTTGATCCTGAGGGAGAGGGGCGACGGCTCATGGCATTAAAGGTTTATCGTGAGTATCGGGGAACGTTTGAGCTGGTCGGAGAATTTGAGAGGGCCGACCCCGTAAACGAGACGTTTGCATATGATGAGGGATATCTTGAACGCGACGATGCTGCCGCACTCTCAGCTTCTCTTCCCTTGCGACATGAGCCATATGCCAGCAATGAGTTTTCGGCCTTCTTTTCGGGCATGCTTCCCGAGGGCCCGGTTCGGCATGAGCTGTCGATGCGTTTTCAAATCCCCCAGTCAGACTATTTATCGATGCTCGAGCGTTTGGGCGATGAGTGCGTTGGTGCCTTGAGGTTTCTCGGCGATGAGAAATCGAGCTACGATCCGGGCTATCGTCCTCTGCAAGACGAGGATTTTGAGGCACTTTCTAAGGCGGAAGTGTTTGAGATTGCAAATGATATGCAGGATTCGAGGCTGTCGTTGGCGGGCGCTCAGTCTAAAACCGGTTGGTTTTTACCGCGCGGTAAAGATGCAAAAAAGGCTGGGTCGGGGGATTGGATGCTGCCGCTCGGCTCTGCCCCCTCGACTCACATAGTCAAGATTGCTTCAACTAAACATCCGGATTTGCCGTTCAACGAATTAATTTGCATGACGGCAGCGTCTGCTGCTGGGCTTGAAATTGCCCGTTCAGAAGCTTCGGATACGATTCCTGGTGCGTTCTTTTCCGAGCGTTATGACAGAATCTGGAGCAATGAGCCGCCGTCGATGAGCGGATTCGATGTGCCTCTGAGGCTGCATCAGGAGGATTTTTGCCAAGCGGTTGGCTGGCCTTCGTATATGAAATACGAGACACGTCCCGATAGCTGCTATATGGCTCTTTGCGGCCGATTGATAAGAGAGCAATCGTCTAACGTAATTGCTGATACTCAAATGTTCGCTCGTCAGGTAATGGTCGATTATGCGTTGGGGAATTGCGACTCGCATCTCAAGAACCATTCGTTTCTTTATAGTCCGAGTTGGCGGGAAAAGAGGTTGGCCCCTGCATACGATATTGTTTGCACGACGATAATGGGATACGACCATAATCTTGGGATTGATATTGGGGATCACCGGGTGATCGATGGGGTGACTCCTGAAGATTTCGAATTCATGTCTCAAGATTTGCATCTGCCACTCAAGATGATCAAGAACATCGCGGCGGAAGTGGCTGAAGAGGTGTCTGCCCAGCTTGCAGAACTTGCCTCTGCAACCGGAGATTTGGGTCGGGTCGCTCTGAAAATTCAGACGGATTCCGTTGAGAGAATGAGGGTTCTGGAGCAATTCTCAGCCTAAAGCAAAGCGGGGCCACCGTAATGGTGGTCCCGCTCTTGGAAGACTTGGGCACGTGGGCTTGCGCTCCGCGATGCGTTAGGCGTACGTTTGCTACTTCACGACCAAGATGTCGCAGTCCGTGTTGCGCAGCAGGAACGTCGAAATCGAACCCAGGAGCGCATACTTGATCGAGGACAGGCCGCGGGCGCCGCAGAGCACCAGGTCGGGCTTAACCACGTCGAGCATCTCGTCCTTGAGCGTCTCGCGAATGCGGCCGGCGCGAATCATGACCTCGACCTCGGGAATATCGGGATTGGCCTTGGCCTCTTCGAGCTGCTTGGCGATGGAGTTCTTAAATGCCTCCTCTAGGCCGTTGACCAGATCGACCGGATAGGAACCGGCGCTCTCGAGTGCCGTGGAATCGATGACGTGGCCGATGATCAGCTTAGCGCCGTTGTTCGCGGCGACTTTGATGGCACGTGCGAGCACAAAATCCTGCTGTTCAGTACCGTCGAGTGAAACAAATACCTTGGTGTAGCCCTCGTTCATGGTTTCCTCCTTGGTCTATCGCACGGGCGCGGGGCTCGTGCGTCGGGCGGGCGCGGGTGCGTTGGCCGCCGGACACTTTACCTTGTTGCAGTTATACCCAAGGATTTCGGTTTGACCGCTCGCAATTCTGTGAACGGGCAAGTTTTTTGGTAAGGGTAGGCGTGGGTGCGCCGCTAACGGTTGATAATGGGACATCGCCCGCATCGTCCGCAGAACATCTACCGGCGGGTGTCAAACGAGGGGGTCCCTTTGGATATTATCGAGCTTCTAAAATCTGCCTTCATGGGCCTGGTCGAGGGCATCACCGAATGGTTGCCGGTTTCGTCGACGGGCCACATGATCTTGGTGGACGAGTTCGTCAAGATGAACGTGAGCGAGACGTTCTGGAATATGTTCCTGGTCGTGATTCAGCTTGGCGCCATTCTGGCCGTCTGTGTGCTGTTCTTCCACGAGCTCAACCCGTTCTCGCCTAGCAAGGGCAAGGAGGGCCGTCGCGACACCTGGGTGCTGTGGGGCAAGATCGTGCTCGGCTGCATTCCCGCCGCGGCGATTGGCCTGCCGCTCAACGACTGGATGGAGGAGCATTTCTATAACGCTCCCGTCGTGGCGCTGGCGCTCATCGTGTACGGCGTGCTGTTTATCGTGATCGAGAACTGGCGTGCCAGCAAGCGCGAGGAAATGGCCGTTGCGGGTTCGTTTGGCTCGCGCGCCGTGGTGGCGGGCGGACGTCCCGCCGGTGCGCACTTTGCGGCGCCCGCGGCGGCTGTTGCCGAGGATGAGGACGATGACGAGGACCTGGACTTTGGTTCCATCACTACGCTCGAGGATCTGAGCTGGAAGACCGCACTGGGCATCGGTTGCTTCCAGGTGCTTTCGCTGATTCCGGGCACATCGCGCTCCGGCTCCACCATCATCGGTGGCCTGCTTTTGGGCTGCACGCGCTCGGTGGCGTCTAAGTTTACGTTCTTCCTGGCCATCCCTGTCATGTTTGGCGCGAGTGCGCTCAAGCTGGTCAAGTACTTCATCAAGGGCGGCACGTTCGGCGCCAACGAGGTCGCTATCTTGGGCGTGGGCTGCGTTGTGGCCTTTGTGGTTTCGCTCATCGCCATCAAGTGGCTCATGGGCTTCGTCCGCCGACACGACTTTAAGTGCTTCGGTGTTTACCGCATCATCCTGGGCATCGTAGTGCTCGCATACTTCTTTGTTCTGGAGCCGATGCTCGGCCTCTAACTTAGTCGACGCTGCGCGGCGGCCAGAGCGACAACTTATCATTCAAAGAGGGTGGCATGACCAAAAGGTCTATGCCGCCCTCTTTTCATGCCAATTTGTTCGCTCTGGCCGCCGCTCGCTACCGTTGCCGTGACATCGGTGGCTCCGTGATTGGTGCATTGGGGTCAGGTTACTTTGCACCAGCTTGGTGCAGACAAACCTGACACCTTTGTACCAAACCCGCTGGGGCGGGCCTGACGATCGCGCACGGAGTCGTGGTGTGATTTGCGTCGGTGTCCGCGCGGCTCGGTATACTGGTACGGCTCAAACTATGGCGCTGCCCGCAGGCGCGCCGTCCGTCAGATGAGGAGTCGCCCATGACCCAGCCCCTGCCCTGGGAAAAGAACACTGCCGCACCCGTGCCACCCGCGCCGGAACCCGTGCCGCTCGATGCATACACCGCCCCTGCTGCGCCGGAGCCCGAGCTCGTTCCGCTCGACATCTACGACGCCCCGGCTCCGGCGCCCAAGCCCGCCAAGCCGCTCGTCGATATCGATAGCCTGAACCCCGCCCAGCGCGAGGCGGTCCTGACCACTGAGGGCCCACTGCTGGTCCTTGCCGGTGCTGGCTCGGGCAAGACCCGCGTTCTGACCTTCCGCATCGCGCATATGCTTGGCGACCTGGGCGTTAAGCCCTGGCAGGTCCTAGCCATCACGTTTACCAACAAGGCCGCGGCCGAGATGCGCGAGCGTCTGGCGGCGCTCATCCCCAACGGTACCCGCGGCATGTGGGTATGCACGTTCCATGCCATGTGCGTGCGCATGCTGCGCGAGGACGCCGACCTGCTGGGCTACACCGGCCAGTTCACCATCTACGATGACGACGACTCCAAGCGCATGGTTCGCGACATCATGCAGGCGCTCGGCATTGAGCAAAAGCAGTTCCCCATCAACATGATCCGCAGCAAGATCAGCTCGGCCAAAAACGCCATGATCGGCCCCGAGGACATGCTCAAATCCGCCGACAGCCCCAACGACAAAAAGGCCGCGCAGGTCTACTTGGAGCTGGAGCGCCGCCTGCGCGCTGCCAACGCCATGGACTTCGACGACCTGCTCGTGCGCACGCTCGAGCTGCTGCGCACCCGCCCCGAGGTGCTCGACAAGTACCAGGAGCGCTTCCGCTACATTAGCGTCGACGAGTATCAGGACACCAACCACGTCCAGTACGAGATCGCCAACCTGCTGGCCGCCAAGTACCAGAACCTCATGGTCGTGGGTGACGACGACCAGTCCATTTACAGCTGGCGCGGCGCCGATATCACCAACATCCTGGACTTTGAGAAGGACTTTAAAAACTGCAAGACCGTCAAGTTGGAGCAGAACTACCGCTCCACGGGTCACATCCTGAGCGCCGCCAACGCCGTGGTGCGCCACAACTCGCAGCGCAAGGACAAGCGCCTGTTCACGGCAGAGGGCGACGGCGAGAAGATCCAGGCCTTCCAGGCGAGCGATGAGCGCGACGAGGGTCGCTGGATTGCCGGCGAGATCGAGAAGCTGCATGCCAAGGGTACGAGCTACGACGATATCGCCGTGTTCTACCGCACCAACGCCCAGTCGCGTATTCTCGAAGATATGTTCCTGCGCGCGGGCGTACCCTACAAGATCGTGGGCGGCACGCGATTCTTCGACCGCGCCGAGATCCGCGACGTCATGGCCTACCTCAAGATGATTGTGAACCCGGCAGATGAGATGAGCGTCAAGCGTGTCATCAATACGCCGCGACGCGGTATCGGCTCCACCTCGATCCAAAAGATTGAGCAGCTGGCGCGCGATAACCGCTGCTCGTTCTTCCAGGCCTGCGAGATCGCGACGGCCGAGACGGGCATGTTTAGCGCCAAGGTGCGTAACGGCCTGTCGAGTTTTGTGGCGCTGGTGCGCGAGGGCCGTCGCATGGACGGCGAGCTCAAGGACGTCGTCGAGATGATTGTCGACAAAACGGGCCTGCTGCAGGCGTTCCGCGCCGAGGGCACCATGGAGTCTGAGAGCCGCGCCGAGAACATCCAGGAATTCTTGGGCGTTGCAGCCGAATTTGAGGAGACGCACGAGGATATCGAGGGTACGCTCGAGAGCTTGGAAGAGCTGCGTGCGGCTGGCGTTGCCGATGTGCCCGCTGGCGCTGAGCCCGAGCCCGTCGTGGTGAGCGCGCCCGCACCGGAGCCAGGACCGTCTGCGCCTGCGTCTTCGTTTGAGGCATTGGTCGGCGCCCGTGACGCCGCTGGCTCCAATCCGCTCGATAGCCTAGCCGCCCCGGCGCTCTCGCCGCAGGATGCCCTGGTCGCCGCCATCGCGGGCAACGCGTATGCCGTGCCAACAGAGCTACCGGCGGGCGCCGTGCATGCCGACGAGATCGAGCGTACCTACGGTCCCCTCACCTGTAAGGCGCTGCCGGCACTCATGGAGTGGCTGGCCCTGCGCTCCGACTTGGATTCCCTGGCCGGCGAGACGCATGCCATTACCATGATGACCATCCACTCCTCCAAGGGCCTGGAGTTCCCGGCGGTGTTCGTGGCCGGCATGGAGGAGGGTATCTTCCCGCACGTGCACGACTTTGGCGGCAGCGATGACCCGGGCAAGCTCGAGGAGGAGCGTCGCCTGGCCTACGTTGCCATCACGCGTGCCCGTAAGCGCCTGTTCCTGACCTATGCGGCCACGCGTCGCACCTACGGCTCGACCTCTGCCAACCCGCGCTCTCGCTTCCTCAACGAGATTCCGTTTGAGGATATCGAGTTTAGCGGCATCGGTTCTGCCGGTTTTGAGGGCACGGGCTGGGAGAAGCGCGGCGACCGTCACGGCACCTTTGGCTCGGGCATGGGTTCGGATATGTATGGCGGCAAGGTGTTCGGTTCGCATACGCGCTCGACCGGCGGTTCCGGTTCGCGCGGCGGATCGAGCTTCGACGATTTCTTTGGTGGCAGCACCTATGGCACCGAGCGCCATCGCGGGGTTTCGCCCGACGCCGGCCGTGTTGCCTCGACCTTTGGTTCGGGCGCGCCGCGAGCTAAAAAGCCGTCGTCCAAGGTGTCGCCGACGGTGGAGCGCAAGGTCGATCGCGCCAGCGCGTCGCAGGACTTTGCCGCGGGCGATACCGTGAGCCACAAGACCTTTGGCACGGGTACCGTGATCTCGGTCGCCGGAGACATGATCGAGGTTCAATTCGAAAAGACCGGCCAGACCAAAAAGCTTATGAAGGGCTTTGCGCCGATCGTTAAGCTGAATGCCTAACTGCGAGGTTGACCGGGCACGCCGGGGGCTTTGGTCGCCTGCTCGGACAGTCCTGCTCGCACGGAGAGCACATTAAGTGCTCTCCGGCTCGT
>UQPY01000061.1 GCA_900542965.1 uncultured Collinsella sp. | reverse complement strand
GGGAAGCATGAGCGCTTCCTCGAGCACCGTGGTACCGTCGGCTGTGATGGCCTTAATGGCAGCCTCGACCTGCACCTCGAGCTTGCCGCGCGCCACCTTGAACTCATTTTGCGTCGCCGTGGCAGCATCGACCCGCTCCTTGGCGCGGGCGACCTCGGTCTTGGCGTCCTCGATGGTCTTCTTAAGCGAAGCCGAGTCCGCCTCCTCAAGCGTTGCCTGATCGCGCAGGCGTGCCGCCCAGTCCGAGGCGCGCTCCAACAGGGCAGAATAGCGCTCGTGCATGGGGTCGACGCGAAGGCGCAGCAGCTCGAGCGAGCGCGAGGCCTGACGCGTCCCGCGGATACGACGGTCGATACCCTCCAGGCGATGCTCCAGGTCAGGCACACGGCCCTTCAGCGAACGCAGGCGCTCGCTCGTCTGAGCCAGGCGCACCTTAGCGTCGGCGAGCTTGCCGGCGGCCTCGGAATCGTCGCGACGCACGCGATCGAGCTCATCATTGGCCTCGGCAATCTGCAGGCCCAGGTCGCTCGCCTGCGCACGGGACTCATCACGCGAACGAGTGAGCTCGTCCACGCGCGGGCGTGCGGCACGAACGGCCTCGGCAGCCTGCTCGCGGCGCTTGGAGATGCGCACGCGCTCTACCTCGGCATTGTTGGCGCTTTGCTCCAAGCGGCCGATCTCAGAGAGCAGCGAGCGGCGCTCGCCCTCAAGACGGGCGATCTCGCCGGCGGCATCGCCCTCAGCGGCACGCGCCTCTTCGACGGCCGCATTGGCCTCGACGACCTGATCCGACACATGCTCAAACACAGCAGCCAGATCGGGTTCCAGGCCCTCCAGCTCGCGAATGCGACGCTTACGCTCCAGAGCACCCGACGCCTCGCCGGCATCGAGGCCACACGCACCAGGCCGCCACGGCTTACGCGGGCGCCATCGGGAGTCACATAGGTCACACCGTCAACGACAGGCGCAGCCAGCGCGGCAGCCAAGTCATCGACCACGTAATAGCCGCCGAGCAGCGCCTCGACGACGGGTCCGTAGCCTACGCGCACGGACAGACGATCAACCAGACGGGTACCGGAGGCGCCCACAGCGGCGGTAGAGCCGCTCACGCCGCGCGCCACCAGCAGTGCCTCGCCCGAGGCCTTCTTTTGGTCCAGAGCCGCACGACCGGCACGCTCAAGCGTGGCGGCGTCATCAAACAGCAGCGCATCGATATCGCCGGCGAGCAATTGCTCAACCAGGCCCTCAAGCTCGCGCGGGGCCTCCAGCACGTCGCCCAGACGACCCAAGACATCGTCGCCCAGCGCACCCACCAGACGGCTCACGAGCGGCGAGCTGTCGGCCATGCGGGCATCGAGTTTCTTTTGGCTGGCAAGCTCCGAGCGCACCTCGGACAGTTTGTTGCGCGCCTCGCTCTCGCGGGCACGCAGGTCCTTAAGGGCTGCACGGGCGACCTCGGTAGCCTCGCGAGCATCAATCTGGGCTTGACGGGCCTGATCAAGTGCACTTTCGAGCTCCTCGGCGCGGTCGCGACGGCTCTCGAGCGAGGCCGTGACCTCCTCGAGCTGTTCATCGATCTGCTCAAGGCGCGAGGCATACATGTTGTCCTCGACCTCGGCGTTGCTCAGCGAGTCCTTCACCTTGGCGAGTTCGAGCGCCGCGTTATCGGCCACACGCTGCACATCGCGTTGCTCACGCGTAAGCTGCGAAATCTGATTGTCGAGCGCCACGCGCCGCTCGTGGAGCTGAGCGGCGGCAGGACCAGCGGCGTCAACGTCCTCCTGGGCCTGCATGTGCGCGCCGGTCACTTCCTCAAGCTGCGCACGCGCGTCCTCGAGCTCCTCTACCACGCGACGACGCTGATGCTCGGAGCTCGAGATCTGGCCGCGCATGTCGGACAGGCGCGACACCATGTTGTGGCCCTTTTCCTCGAGCAGGCGCATATCGGAGTTAATGCGGCCGACCACGTCTTGCATATGGCGGCGCTGCTCGCCCAGATCGCCCACAAACAGGCCCTTTTCCTCGAGCATGACCTGGAGCTTCTCGAGCTCGCGTTCCTTTTCGCCCAAGCGGTACTGCGCAAGCTCCAGCTCGGCGGCACCTTCCTTGGAGCGGCTCTCCAAGTCGTTCCACTGCGACTGCAGCGAACGCAGCTCGTCGACGGCTAGCATCTGCGTAAGCTCGTTCGCGCGCGAGGACAGCTCTTTGTACTTGCGCGCGCGATCGACCTGACGCTCCAGCGGTCGCAGCTGACGGGCGATTTCCTTATTGATGTCGCGGGCACGCGTCAGGTGCTCGTCCATCGACTTAATCTTTTTGAGCGCACGCTCCTTGCGGCGCTTGTGCTTGGAAATGCCGGCGGCCTCCTCGATAAGGGCGCGGCGCTCCTCGGGGCGGCTCTGCAAAATGGCGTCGAGCTTGCCCTGGCTGATAATGGAATGCGTATCCTTGCCCAGGCCCGAATCGTGCAGGATGTCCTGAATGTCCATCAGACGGCACGGACTCGAGTTGATGAGGTACTCGCTTTCGCCCGAGCGATACATGCGACGGGTGATGGCGACCTCGTCAAAATCGACGGGCAGCATATGGTCCGAGTTATCGAGCACCAGCGTGACCTCGGCGACACCCACAGGCTTGCGCGCTGACGAGCCCGAGAAGATGACATCCTCCATGGCCTGGCCGCGCAGCTGCTTGGCGCTCTGCTCGCCCAGGACCCACAGGATGGAGTCGGAGATGTTCGATTTTCCCGAGCCGTTTGGACCGACGATGACGGTCAGGCCCGGCTCAAACGTCATATGGGCGCGGTCGGCAAACGACTTGAACCCTTTGAGCGTGAGGGACTTGAGATACACGGTTCCTCGCTTACACGTGCTTCTTATTCAGAATCACGCCGTTGGTGGTGTAACCCATGCGGTCGAGCGCTTCGAGCGCGGCGGCTCCCTCGGCTTCCTTCTTTGAGGAGCCGGAGCCGCGACCCTGACGAATACCATCGATCAAAACCACGGCGGTAAAGGTGGGCGCATGCGCCGGGCCCTCGGAGCCAACGAGCTTGTACGCCGGGGGCTCGTGACCGTCGGCTTGCACACACTCCTGCAAAAACGACTTGGGGTTCGCAGGATGCTCGGCACGCTCGGAAGCCAAATGCGGCTTAAGCGTACGGTGAATGAACTCCGCCGCGGCATCCCAACCGGCATCCAGGTACAGCGCTCCCACGAGCGACTCGTAGACGTTCTCGAGGGCCGAATGCAGGCCGCGCGCACCGGTACCGGTCTCGGAGGCACCAAAGATGATGATGTCGTCGATGCCCAGCTCGTGAGAAACCTCGGACAGCGTAGCGCCCGAGACAAGGGACACCTTCAGGCGCGTGAGCTTGCCCTCGTCAAACTCCGGATAGGACTCAAACAGGGAGCGTGCGACCACAGCGCCCAAAATGGAATCGCCCAAGAACTCAAGGCGCTCATAGCTGGCAGAAACCGGCTGGCCCTCGACTGCCGAGGGATGCGTAAGGGCCGCGCGCAGCAGCACCTTATTATTGAACTCGTGGCCCAGAATTTCCTGGGCGCGCGTAAGTCGTTCAGACAAAGCCAAGACCTAGGCCTCCCTGGCGTTTTCGATCGCGTCGACGGCGTCAGCGACAGAGTTGAGCGAGAGCAGAGTCTCGTCATCGATCTCGAGGTTGAACTCGTCCTCGATAGCCGTAACCAGCTGCAGGCGCTCGAGCGAGTTGGCATCGAGGTCGTCAAAGGTGGTCTCATCGCTAATTTCGGCAACATCGACGCCCAGAACGTCAGCAGCGACCTCGGCGATCTTGTCGAAGATTTCGGAGCGGTCCATAGCGCTTCCTCTCATAGTGCATGAATACCAAAAGATTGGCACCGCGCGGGCGGCACCAAGACACGGTTTTGATTCTACCCCACGACGTGCGCCGCGAGGCACATAACAGCGCTCTAACTCGCTCTTATAAAACGATACCATCCATAGAGTTGGCGACATTCTCGACCAGCCCGGCGCGCACGGCTTCAGCCGCCGCGAGCGTACCGTTTTTGACGGCCTCGACCGAGGTGGCACCGTGACCGATCAGGACCACGCCACGCAGGCCCAAAAGAATCGCGCCGCCCTTGGCATCACCAGACAGCTTGGCCTTAATCTCGCGCATCTGCTTTTTGATGAGCAGCGCGGCGATCTTGGTGCCGAGCGAGGCCATAAAGGCACCCTTGAGTTCCTGCAGCAAAAACTTGGCAGCGCCCTCGGTAGCCTTGAGAGCGATATTACCCGACATGCCGTCGGCAACAACGACATCGAAATTGCCCGAGGTGAGGTCGGTGCCTTCGCAGTTGCCCACAAAGCCCGGAACTGCGGCCTTCATAGCAGGGAAGCAGACCTTGGTAAAGTTGGAGCCCTTCTCGTCCTCGGTGCCATTGGCGAGCAGACCTACGCGAGGATGTTCAATGCCTAAGACGACGCGGGCATAGGCGCTGCCCATCTGCGCAAAGCGCACCATATCGTCCACCTCGACATCGGGGTTGGCGCCCATATCGCACAGCACCGTCAGACCGCCGGCGCGATTGGGTAGCGCATTGGTCAGACAGGGACGTACCGGCTGCTTCTTGCCTTCGGCCATATATCTAAACGGTGTGACGTAGGCGGTCGCGGCAGCTGTCATGGCGCCGGTCGAGCCGGCGGAGAAGAACGCGTCCGCATTTCCCTTCTTGATGGCGCGGCACGACAGCACGATCGACGACTTGCGCTTGGTCATCACGGCGCGAATGGGATCGTCATCCATGGCGATAACGTCGGGTGCCTCAAGGGCCTCAACACGTGCATGGGAAGCGGCAAAGGGATTGACGATTTCGGTGGGGCCAGCTGCCAAGACCTCGATATCGGGATCGGCAGCAAGTGCAGCCTCGATACCATCGAGAACAACCTGAGGTTTCTCGTCTCCGCCCACAACGTCTACACAAACGCGAACGTTACTCATATACATGCTCCTTATACAAAAATGGCCGACTCATTGAGCCGGCCATTGTGGTTCCATTTGGAACGGCATCGCATCCAGAGTATACCGTTACTCGGTAACGATAACCTCGCGGTCCTTGTAGAAACCGCAGCTGGGGCACACGTGGTGCGGAAGCTTGACAGCGCCGCAACGGGGGCACGTGGACTGAGCCGCAGCCGAAATCTTCATGTTGGCGGAACGACGGGTGTGAGTGCGGATACGACCCTGCTTTTGTTTAGGTACGGGCATAGTGACCTTCCTTATGAACTATCCAGTGTGGCGATTACGCGCAAGTAGCGATACTACCACAGTTTTACTCGTCAAGCTTGAGATTCTTCAATGCTGCAAATGGATTTTCCGTGGCTTCGGCCCATTCGGCCTCGGCCTGGGCAGCACAATCGCATTGTTCGACGTTGAGATTACCACCGCAGACCGGGCAGAGACCACGGCAATCGGGCTTGCAGAGAACCACGAACGGCGTGTCCATGACGACCGCGTCGTTGATGGGCTCGCCCAGATCGACAATGCGATCCTCGCCCAACAGCTCGTAGCCGTCCTCGTAGGCCTCGGGATCCTCGGGCTCGTTAAAGAGGTAGAACTCCTCGATCTCGCCGGCAATGTCAAACGAAGCGGGCTCCAGGCAGCGATCGCACTCACCGGTGGCGTGTGCACGGACCATACCCGTGAGCAGAACACCGGTGCCGGCATTGGTAAAGACCACGTCATAGTCAATACCATCTTGCAGCTGGTACTCCTTCTCGCCCACCGTGTAGGTGGCGACATCAACCTTACCGGTCAGCGGATACGAGTCTCCAGGAAACTCGAGCTGCTCGGAAAGATCGACGGTAACGCTCGGGAACTCAGCCATTACCACTGACCATTCTGTTGGGCGGCACCCTCGTTGAGCTGCTGGCGGCAACGGGTGACGGTACCGGTCAGGCTCTTGAGGTTCTCCTCCAGGTGCGTAAAGACCTGCTCGGCGTAGTCCTCTGCGGCATAGCGCGTCTCGCGCTCGTACTGCTGGGCACGGTCGCGGATATCGTCGGCCTGCTGCTGTGCCAAGCGAACGATCTCCTGCTCACCGGCAATGGTGAGGGCCTGTTGCTGAGCGTCGGCGATGATGGAATCGGCCTGAGCGGCGGCGGAAGCCATAAGCTCCTCGCGCTCCTTAAGGATACGGCGGGACTTCTGCCACTCCTCGGGATAGCTCATGCGGATCTCGTCGAGGATGTTGAAGAACACGTCGGCGTCGATGACCTTGAACTGAGCGTTCTTGCCGAAAGGCGGCTTGGCTTCCTCGATCAGCCCTTCGAGCTCATCGACCAAGCTGACGATCCTATCGCCAGGAAAATTCTCGCCCGGCATCCGGTCTCCTTTCATAGGTAACATATCATCGTGCTAGTTTACCACATGCCACCAGGCAATAAAAAACGTCACGAAAAGCGATGTCTGAGCGCTTCGACCACGTTGGGCGGCACAAACGTCGATACATCGCTGCCGAGCGAGGCGATCTGGCGAACGACCGAGCTCGAGATATAGCCGTACTGCGGCGCACTCATGACAAAGATGGACTCCAGCTCGCTATCCAGGCGATAGTTAAGGTCGGCCTGCTGCAGCTCATACTCAAAGTCGGTCATGGCGCGCAGACCCTTGACCACGGCCCCCGCCCCCTGCTCACGAGCGAAGTCGACCAAGAGGCCGGTAAAGGGCAGGACTTCGACGCCGTCGATATTACCGAGCGCCTCGCGGGCCAGCGCCACGCGCTCATCGAGCATAAACGTGGTGCCCACACCGTTTTTACCCTGCGACTCTGCAACAGCGACGATCACACTGGGAAAGATGCGGCGGGCGCGGCGGATCACATCGATATGGCCAAACGTGATGGGATCGAAGGTGCCCGGGACGATCACGCGGTTGATGGTGTCATTCATGGGCGTCCTCCTGAAACGTCGTGGCATCGTTGTTATCGGCATCGGTGACGGCACTATCGTCCTCACCGTCGTCATCGCCGACCCAACGAAGCAGGTCGACCGAGGTAATGCCGTAGCGCTTCTCACGTACAGTCTCAAAGCCTGCCGGATGCGCGCCCGCATCGGCGGAGGCATGCTCAAACAGGGCATAAGCGCCAGGCGCAAGCAGACCCTGCTGAGCCAGGTTCTGCAGCATTTCCTCGACCGGCTCGGCACCAAAAGCATAGGGCGGGTCGAGCAGGACCAGATCAAAGGGGCCGCCCGGTACACGACCGCGCGAGGCACTCGCCAGCATGTCGCCCGTGACCACGCGCCAACGCGCACGGTCGCGGCAGAGCGACTCGATATTCTTGGTAATGAGCCGCGCGGCGTTGCGATCGATCTCAAACGTCGTGAGCGAGCGGACCCCACGAGAGAGCATCTCTAACCCTAAGGCACCGGAGCCGCCAAAGGCGTCCAGCACACGGACCTCGTCCAAATCGAAATCGAATGCCGACATGACCATAGATGCGCACGCCTCGCGCACGCGATCAGTCGTGGGGCGGGTGACATCGCGACCACGGGGCTCCTCGATCTTACGACCGCGCCATTCGCCGCCGATGATTCTCATCCTCCGCTGACCTCCTTAAAAATGTGTCGATATCGAATGGCAACCGCATCGCGCAGGGGGCGAGTCGCCACGGAGTCAAGAGTGCAAGCATACCGCAAGAGCTCGACCGCGTCCAAATGGGCCCACTCAATCAGCTCCTCGTCGGCATCCAGGTCGACGAAGCGCAGGGTCACACCGCCATGCTGGCGGTACCCTAGGATTTCGCCCTCGTGACGCAGACGCAGGTCCATCTGGGCAAGCGTAAAACCATCCGAAGTTTTTTCGAGCGATTGGAGACGGTCTTGCGCCGCCGACGCACCGCCGTTGCCCTTGGAGTGCGTCATGACCAGGCACGTGCCCGACACACTGCCGCGGCCCACGCGACCGCGCAGCTGGTGCAGGGCAGCCAAACCAAAGCGCTCGCCGTTCTCGATGACCATGACGGTGGCGTTAGGCACGTCGACGCCCACCTCGACCACCGTAGTCGAGACGAGCACGTCGATCTCGCCACGCTTGAAGGCGTCGATCACACGATCCTTCTCCCCCGCCGGCATGCGGCCGTGAAGGCGCTCGATGGCAAGACCCGGCAACGCCAGACGCAGGCGATCGAGCTCGGTTTCCGTATCGTGCAGCGGCACGGGGACCGTCACGCGGCCCTCGTCGTCGCGGGCGATACCAGGTACGTCTTCCAGCTCATCGGCCGAATCACTCGGCTCCACAAGTGGGCAAATCACGTAGGCCTGCTGGCCCTTTGCATGCGCCTCGCGGATGGCGCCATAGGCGAGGTCGCGGCTCGACTCGGTGAGCACGCGTGTCGTCACGCCAGCGCCAGGGACGGGCCGATGGCGGATGATACTCGTGTCCAGATCGCCGTAGACCGAAAGCGCCAGCGTACGCGGGATGGGCGTTGCCGTCATAACGAGCAGATCGGCACCGGGGCCCTTCGCGCGTAGGGCGTTGCGTTGGCCAACGCCAAACCGGTGCTGCTCGTCGATGACGACAAGCGACAGATGGTTAAATGTCACGTCGTCCGAAAGGACCGCGTGCGTACCAAAGAGCACGTCGAGCTCGCCGGACTGGAGCTGAGCATGAATCTGTTCGCGCTCGGCCGCCGGGGTGGCGCCCGTCAGCAACGCCCACGTCATACCGGCCTGAGAGAGCAGAGGGCCGGTCTTATCGGCATATTGGCGCGCCAGCACGCCCGTGGGCGCCATAACACAGGCCTGCGTGCCGCTATCGGCAGCCACAGCCAGCGCGCAGGCGGCAACGGCGGTCTTACCGGTACCGACATCGCCCAGCAGCAGGCGGTTCATCACACGCCCGCCATCGCACATATCGCGCAGGATATCTTGGAACGCGACCTCCTGCTCGTCGCTCAGCGAAAACGGCAGGGCTTGCTTGAGTGCGGCCAGGTGCTCGCCCGCGGTGTGGGCATAGGGCACCACATCGACTAGGCCGCCATCGTTGCGCAGGCGAAGCGCCAGCTGAAGGTAAAGGCACTCCTCATAAGCAAGGCGACGTCGCGCGATATCCCGCTCAGCCATACTCGATGGAAAGTGGATCGAACGCAACGCGCGGGCATTGCTCATGAGCTTCCGCTTTGCGCGCAGCGGCGCGGGAATCGGATCGAACGGATTGCCGACGACCTCGAGCGCGCCGCTTACGATGCGGCGCATCCATGCCTGGCTCACGCCGTCACTTACGTAGTGGACCGGCAAAATGGTACCCGCGGCACGACCGTCCTCAAGCTTTTCAAAATGCGGCGAGGCCATCTGCTTAAAGCCGTAGGCAAACTCGACCTTGCCCATCACGGCCAGGCGGTCGCCCTGCTTAAGCTGCTGGGCAATCCAGGGCTGGCGGAAAAAGGCGATCTGAAGCACACCCGTCTCGTCAACGAGTGAGACTTCGGTAACCTGCATGCGCGGACGCGGCTGTTTTTGGACGATACGGTCGACCGTGGCGATGATGGTGCACACAGTACCGATGGGCGCCATCTCGATAGACCAAGAACGGGTAAAGTCCAGGTATCGATGAGGGATATGGAGAAGGAGGTCCCCCACCGTCCGAATTCCCAGACGGCGAAGGGCCTCCTCACGTTTACCCGAAACATATTTGAGTCGCGCGATATCCTCGTCGAGCGCATTGCTCTGGGCAAAGCGCTCCGAGACGCGCGGCACGGAGCACAGCTCGGACATGGGCAGTTGCCTACTCGATCGAGAAGATCACGGGATAGAGCGGCTGCTCGCCACGATGGGCGTCGATCTCCAGATCGGGCTGAGCCTCCTCGATGGCGTCGACGATCTCCTGGAAGGCCTCGTCGGATAGCTCCTCGCCGGCCAGAATCGTCAGCGCGTCGCCTTCCTCTTCCTCCTGCATGCGGTTGATGCAGTCGAGCGTGACCTGCTTCACGTCGGAACCGACCACGTCGATGGAGCCGGCGATGATGCCCATGACGTCACCGGAGTGAATCGGCGAGCCGTCGGAGGCACTGGAGTCGCGCACGGCGCGGGTGACCTCGCCATCGCGGACCTCGCTGATGGCGTCGACCATAGCGGCAACAGCATCCTCGAGCTCGGAATCGGGCAGGACCGCGAACAGCGCAGAGAAGGCCTGCGGGACGGTCTTGGTGGGAACGACGGCGACCTTCTTGTCGGTGCAGGCAGAGGCTGCGGCCTCGGCAGCCATGCGGATGTTGCCGTTATTGGGCAGGATGATGACCGAGGTCGCGTTGACCTGGTCAACGGCGCCCAGCAGGTCTGCAGTCGAGGGGTTCATGGTCTGACCACCCGACACGATCACGTCGACGCCGAGGGACTTGAGGATGTCGGCCTCACCGGAACCGGCGGCAACGGCGACAAAGCCCAGGGCCTTCGCGGGCTCGGCGGCCTTCTCCTGATCCTCGTGAATCTTAGCGGTACGGTCGTGGGCCTCCATCTCCATGTTGTGGATAAAGACCTCATAGATCTGACCAAGCTGCAGCATGTGCTCGAGCACCAGGTTGGGGGTGTTGGAGTGCACGTGGATCTTGTAGTCGGGATAGGCACCCACGAGCAACTCGCAGTCGCCCATGGAGCCCAGGAACTTAAGGCACTCGTCCTCGTCAAACGGGGCATCGGCCTTAAAGAGGAACTCGTTGCAGTAGCGGAACTCCGAGCCCTCCCAGTCATCGTTGGCCTCGATCTCAACGCGACCGAGGGCCGCATCGCGGGCAGAGCCGGCAGAATCAAACGTGGCGGAGAAATCCTCGACAACGGTGCTGCGGCCAAGCGCGGCGGCAACAAAGTTCTCAAGGAAAATAGCAAAGCCGAAGGCGCCGGAGTCAACCACGCCGTTCTCCTTGAGGACGGGCAGCAGGTCGGGCGTGCGAGCAACGGACTGATATGCCTCGACGACGATGGCGTCGAGCGCGTCCTCGGCCGAGAACTTCTTCTTCTCGCACTCGTCGGCCTTGGTCGAGACATCGCGCAGCACCGTGAGAATCGTGCCCTCGATGGGCTTGCGGACGGCCTGGAAGGCGACCTTGACGGCACGACGGAACGCATAAGCGATGTTGGCGGAGGTGATGGGCTCATCGGCAGAGACGAGGCCCTCGGCCACGCCGCGCAGAATCTGCGACGTGATGACGCCGGAGTTACCGCGGGCGCCCATGAGGGAGCCGTGAGTGATGGCGCCGGCGATGGCCTCCATGTCGGCATCGGCGGGAAGGGCGGAGAGCTCCTTGGTCACCGAAGCGAGCGTGAGCGACATGTTGGTACCGGTGTCGCCGTCGGGTACGGGGAAGACGTTGAGCTTGTTGATCTCCTCGGCCTTGTCGGAAACGGCAGCCGCAGCGATCGGAAAACAGGTGCGAATGGTCTTTGCAATCATGGGTATTTGAATCTCCGTTTTCGGATGCTAGTTCAGACGGCTCTTGAGCGCGTCGATGTGGATGCCGATCTTAAGGCTGGCGGGATCGATCTGGGCGATCTCCTGCAGAGTGAAGGCAACGGAGCTCGAAAGATTGTGGCAGACGGACTTCATGTTGACGCCGTTCTCGAGCACGACGTGAAGATCGACCGTAAGGCCGTTCTCGTCGGCGGAGACAAGCACGCCCTTGCGAAGGCGCTGACCGGCAAGCAGGCGCACGCTCTCGGCGCCCTGGAGCTGCTCAGCCATACCGACAACGCCATAGCACGTCATCGCGGCATAACCGGCAATATCGGCAATAACGTCGTTCGAGACGCTCAGGCTGCCGTTAATGGTCTCAGACACAAGAATCTCCTTTTCTTGGTGCTCGCGGCACCATGTCGTGGGAGCAATCATTGCAATATTCTACAACGACCGCGCCATGTTGAGGTGGCGGGCCTCGGGATTACATCCTCGACACGAAATGTTGATACGGTAACGTTCGCGCCAAGCGATCGCGACATGAAAAAACCCGCCGCATAAGCGACGGGTTTTACAACCTGGCTCCCCGGGTAGGACTCGAACCTACAACAGCGCGGTTAACAGCCGCGTGCTCTACCATTGAGCTACCGAGGAATTTAAAGCCCAACAGAAAGGGCTGGAAAATTCTGGCTCCCCGGGTAGGACTCGAACCTACAACCTGTCTCTTATACACATCTCCGAGCCCACGAGA
>UQPY01000060.1 GCA_900542965.1 uncultured Collinsella sp. | reverse complement strand
CGTAGCGGGTGGTTTAAAGCTGGCCGCTGCGCGGCCAGCAGACTAAAGTCTTGAACAAAAACGTAAACTATAGTTTACGTTTTAACGAATACACAGGAGTTTTCTATGCCGGGTTCATCGATTTACGTACGGCGCACAGACTGCCGCCGGCGCAACACGCCGATTGCTCTTGTCGTTATCGAGGCCGACCAGCTCACGCCCGACGAGCGCACGACCTTCACGCTGTTATCGAGTCGCGTCGACGCAGCGCTACTCCCCAACCCAAAGCAGGGCGAGCTTGCGGCCCTCTGCCAACAGCACGACTGCGCACTCGACGAGGCCGCCGCTATCGCCACCACGCAGCGCGGCCTTCCCTTGCTGCTAGAGAGCGTCGTTGCCCTCACGCTGCGCGGCGCGGGATACGAAAACGAGGCCGCCGCCGATGTGGTCTTTCAACCACGATCGAGCGGCGGCCTCGCAGCAGCCATCGAATATGCTTGCAGGCTCGTTGCCTAAAGGAACAAGCTAGAATCCCAGCCCAAAGCCCGTGCCGGTAATTGCCGAATACATAAAGTAGACGTTAATCACATTGAGGAACACACCCGTGATGCAGCCGTTGCGCAGATAACGCTCACACGTTAGTCGCGCCATCACCGCAGAGTCGTCGTTGTTCTTAGCCTGACGACCGGCGGTAAAGTACGTCGCCACGCCGAGAAGCAGATTGAGCACCGGCAACGCCAGCAGCTCGTAGCTCTTGCCCCAGCGCGTTGCCTCGCCGGCGGCGTTAAACTTCGTTGCCACCTCGGGTCCAATGTTGGGAAGAACGCACGCCGCAACCACGAGCGGAAGCACTGCAAGCACCAGCAGCGCGATGCCCATGTAGCCGGCCTTTTTGCCATATTTGAACATATGCGTCGTCCTTACACGTTAAAGCGGAAGTGCACAACGTCGCCATCGGCCATGATGTACTCTTTGCCCTCGATGCGCAGCTTGCCAGCGGCCTTGGCGCCCTGCTCGCCGCCGAGCTCGATGTAGTCGTCATAGCCAATGACCTCGGCCTTAATAAAGCCACGCTCAAAGTCGGTGTGGATCACGCCGGCAGCCTGCGGGGCGGTCGCACCCTGACGCACCGTCCAGGCCTTGACCTCCATCTCGCCGGCCGTAAAGAACGACTGCAGACCGAGCAGCTTATAGGCCGCCTGCGCGAGCACGTCCAGGCCGGGCTGCTCCAAGCCCAGGCTCTCCAGGTAGTCGGCGGCGTCCTCGGGATCGAGCTCGGAAAGCTCAGCCTCGATTTTGGCGCAGATGGGCAGCGGCTTAACACCATCGATGGGCGCCAGATCGTCGTTGAGCATATCCTCGTCCACGTTGGCCACATACAGGATGGGCTTCATAGTGAGCAGGAACAGGCCCTTGGCAGCGGCGCGCTCCTCGTCGGTCATCTCCATAGACGCAGCGCGCTTGCCCTCGTTGAGCCAGGCAAGCAGGCGCTTGGCGACCTCGAACTTGGGCATGAGCTCCTTGTCGCGCTTGGCCTCCTTCTCGAGCTTGGGCAGCTGCTTCTCAAGCGTGCCCATGTCGGCCAGGATGAGCTCGGTCATGATAGTGTCGGCATCGCCGGCGGGATCGACGAACTCGCCCGTGCGGCCCACCTCGCGCATAACGTTGGGGTCCTTAAAGTAGCGCACGACCTCGCAGATGGCGTCGGTCTCGCGAATGTTGGCCAGGAACTGGTTACCCAGACCCTCGCCCTCGTTGGCGCCCTTCACCAGACCTGCGATGTCGACGAACTCGACCGTCGCCGGCACGATGCGACCCGGGTTAACGATGTCGGCGAGCTTTTGCAAGCGGCTATCGGGCACGTCGACGATACCCACGTTGGGGTCAATCGTGGCGAACGGGTAATTGGCGGCAAGGCCGGTCTTTTTGGTAAGCGCGGTGAACAGCGTCGACTTGCCTACGTTGGGCAGGCCCACGATACCGATGGAAAGGGACACGACAGCTCCTTTTGGTACAAGCATTTCAAACTGCATAAGTATAGCGCCGCCGCAGCATCTGGGCGAACCCGGACGCCACGGCGGCACGAATGAAGCAGAGATAGAGGTCGCTGACTAGTCCGCGAGCTTTTCCACCTGGTCGAGCATCTTGTCAAGCTTGGCCTTTGCCTCGGCCTTGACCTTCTGGGCTTCTTCGTGGGCCTTAGCCTTCTGGGCGGCCTTTTCCTCGGCTTCGGGATCGACGACGACCAGATTGGACGCGTCGTGCTCAACTAACTTGAGCGCATGCTCGGGGCACACCTTGACGCAGGCACCGCAGCCCAAACAATACGTGGACTCCAACGCAAAGCGGCCGCTTCCCACCAAATCGCAGGCGAACGTGGGACATACATTGACGCACTCGCCGCACGACGTGCACTTGTCAAAATCGCACTCCGGCGTGCTCACCTGCATGTTCTGGGCAAGCTCGGGATGGTTCTGCAGTGTTGAGAGCACCAGCTGGCGACCGTGCGTGAGCGTACGGCGACGCTTGGTCGTCGTGGTGCCGCACATGGTGTTGAGCGTACGCTCGAGCTGGGTAATCTGGTGGCGGTGGGCTTTGAGCTTCTGCGTCACCGAGGCCAGCGCCGCCGTTGCCGGGTTGAGCTTGGTCACGGTCAGACCCGTGGTGCGGGCGATCTTTTCCATGTACTCCTTGCGCTCGTACTCGCGACGCTTATGGCATTTGAGGCTCTTGGGGTCGACTTCCAGGCCCATACCCGTGCCAGACCACTCCTCGGCCTTCGCAATCGCCTCGCCCAGAATATCCTCGCCACCGGTGTTGCGGCATTTATCGCACACGCCCAGCGGCAGGTAGACGCTCACGTTGGGATAGTCGGCCAGCACCGAGAACCAGGTCTCGGCCGTAATATCGCCCACACAGGCGACAACAACCTCGTTCTCGCGCGGCATGCGCTTAAGGGCACGCGTGCAGGTAACGTAGGCGGTCTCGTGGCTCGTAGCCGCCGAGACAATGTCGTCGTAGACGTTTTTGGGTGCAAGGCGCGGAGAGATGATCGCCTCCGTCGGGCAAGCAGCGGCGCACAGGCCGCACTTACGGCAGCTGTCGAGAATCTCGATAGCATCTTCCTCGATCTCAATGGCATTCACCGGGCACACGTCCATGCACGCGGTGCAGCCGCTCTTTTCGTTTTTGCAGGCCAGGCACGGAATGGTGTTGCCGCGCGGACGCTCCTTATAGTCGGCAGGATTCCACTGCGGCGCCGACGGATCGAGTGCATCGGTCACACCGCCAAGCGGGTTTTTAAGAAAGTCGAAACCCTTGCTGATCTCGATAATGTCATCAAACAGATCGTGTTCCTGCGCCATGCGCGGCCCCTCCCTGAGCAGTGCAAACAAGCAAGAGATAATGATACGCTATCGGCCCACGCCTCGGGCAAATTACACGCGGAGCATCTTTGCGGCAAATAGCCCATGGCCTATCGCCGCCTCGATCGCACAAGGTCAATCAAGCGCCAGACTATGCCTCGCACATGAGCTGCACGAGCTTTTGTTTGGTCACCTTGGCCTGCTCGTTGGCCATGTTACGCTCGTTTCTAAAGACCGCATTTGCAACATCCCGCAAATCGGTATCGGAAATCTCGCCAAGGCCCAGCTCCGCGAGCGTCGTCGGCAGACCAACGCGCTGGCAAAACTCGAGCACCTGATCAAGCTCGGGCGCGCGCTCCAGGCGCAGCTGCACCACCAGCCCAAATGCCACGGCCTCGCCATGCATGGCCTTGCACTCGGGCAGAATCGTCAGACCGTTGGCGATGGCGTGCGCCAACGCCAAGCCACCGCTCTCAAAACCGACGCCCGAGAGCAGAATATTGCACTCGATCAGGCGCTCAACCGCCGGTGATGTACGACCCTTCTTGAGGTCGCGCTTAGCAGCCACACCGCACTCGATGAGCGTGTCGTAGCAGGCGCGAGCCGCAACCAGAGCCAAGTGCCCCGGCGCGCCGCCGTGTTCGTTGGTGCCGTGCGCCGCGGCACACGAACGCGCCTCGAAATACGTTGCCAGCGCATCGCCCATACCAGCAACCGTCATACGCAGTGGGGCAGCCGCGACCACGTTGGTATCGACCACGACCAGGTCTGGATTCTTCTCGAGCATCAGGTAGCGGTCGAACGACCCATCCTCGTGATACAGCACCGAAATCGCGCTGCACGGACCATCCATCGAGGCCGCCGTGGGGCATACGCACAACGGCAGCTCGGCATAAAACGCAACGGCCTTTGCGATATCGAGCATCTTGCCACCGCCAATACCCACCACCATGTCGCAATACTCAGCCTGGGCTTCCTTAGCCATTTTTACAACGGCCTCTTCCGTACACGGACCGTCATAAATCTTAAAGAACGGCTCGCTTAGATTTTCATCCAGAAATCCATCGACGATCTGCCTGCACAGCCGATCCTCGGTGCCCTGGTCAAACAAGACATAGGCAGCGCAGCCCAACCATGACAAATACCTGCCCTGACGCGAAAGTTCGCCCGGCCCCTGAACATACCGGCCGGGACCGCCATAAACCATGGGAAGCGCCGTACGAGAATCCGCCCTTCATCAAACAACGATTGGTGCAAACTAACCTGCCCCCTTTGCACCATAGCAAAAAGGGGCAAAGCCATCTGCTGGCTTTGCCCCTTCCTTAGCTTGATTTACTCATCCATGAGATAGTAGTGGCCCAGCGCGTCGGCACCCAGGATGGCGTTTGCGACCATCTCGGGCGTCACCTCAAACGGCATATTGCACATAGTGTCATCGGGCGCGCAGGCGGCCTCGGCAACAATCATGGCCTGCTCGCGTGTAAGCTCGGCAACGCCAAGTTCCTTCATCGTGACCGGCAGGCCCAGCTCAATGCAGAAGCCCAAGACTTCCTCGAGTTTCTCAGTCGGAGCATCCTCGAGTACCAGCTGGACGATGGTGCCAAAGGCGACCTTCTCGCCGTGATACATGCCGTGGCACTCGGGCAGCATCGTCAGGCCATTGTGGATGGCATGAGCAGCAGCAAGGCCCGAGCTCTCAAAGCCAATGCCCGAAAGCAGCGTATTGGCCTCGATGATATGCTCGACGGCAGGCGTGAGCGCACCCTTCTCCAGCGCGACCTTGGCCTTGACGCCATCGGCCATAAGCGTCTCATAGCAGAGCTTGGCGAGCGCCAGGCCGGCCATTCCGCCCTTGCCACCGGCGCAAGTGCCACCGTCGGCATCATGCGTCGCCCGGGCCTCAAAGTAGGTTGCGAGCGCATCGCCCATACCGGAAACCGTCAGGCGCACCGGGCTCGCCGCGATAACCGTCGTATCCATAAGGACGATATTGGGGTTTGCCTTAAGGAAGAGATACTTGTCGAACTGGCCGTCATCGGTATAAAGCACCGAAAGCGCCGAGCACGGGGCATCGGTCGAAGCAATGGTGGGGCAAATGATGACCGGGGACTCCAGGTAGTAGGCGACGGCCTTCGCGGTGTCAAGGATCTTGCCGCCACCGACGCCGACGATGATGTCGCAACCGTTGTCGCGAGCGAGCGCAACCAGGCGATCGACCTCGCCCTTGGAGCACTCGCCGTTAAAGTCCTCAAACAGCAGCTCGGCCTTAGCCTCGGCAAAGCCGCCCTCGATCTTGGCACCGACGCGCTTCTTGCCCGAAGGCGTCACGATGACGAGGGCCTTAGCGCCGAGCGGCTCGACATAGGAGCCGAGCTTGGCGAGCTCGTCCGGACCCTGGATGTACTTGCTGGGGCTATTGAAAATTGCAGCCATAACTATCCCATTCTCTAAAAAAGAAAGGGGCTCCGTACAGATACGTGCGGAGCCCCTCGTTACGATAACAAGAGTCGATTAGAAATCGATATCGGTGTCGTAGTAGCAGGCCTTGAGGATCTTCTCGAAGTCGGCAGCCTTGGTCTCACGCGGGTTCTCGGGCGTGCAGGCGTCCTGCTCGGCGTTCGCGGCGATCTCGGGCAGCTTGGCGAGGAACTCCTCCTCGGAAACCATCTGCGGGTTCTCGGCGTCGACCTTCACGCCACCATTCGCGTAATCCTTGATGGACTGCGGAATGTTGAGCTGGTCGTTGAGGTCGCGAATCTTCTGGACGAGTGCAGCGATGAGCTCCTCGTTGGTCTCGCCGGGAAGGTGCAGGATCTCCTTGGCCACGTAAGCGTAACGCTCGGCAGCACGGGGATCCTTGGAGTTCCACTGGATGACCTTGCCCAGGTACATGGCGTTAGCGGCACCGTGGATGATGTGGCCGTTCTCGAAGGCAGCACCGGTCTTGTGAGCCATGGAGTGAACGATTCCGAGCAGGCCCGAGGAGAAGGCGATACCGGCGATGCACTGAGCCTCGTGCATGTGCTGACGGGCCTCATGGTCGCCAGCATAGGACTTGGGCAGCCACTCGACGATCTCGCGGATGCCGTGCAGAGCATTGGCGTCGGTGAACATAGAGGCGCAGGTGGAAACGTAGGCCTCCATGCAGTGGGTCAGAGCATCCATGCCGGTGTGAGCGCACAGCTTGGCGGGCATGGTGTAGGTGAGCTCGGGGTCGACGATGGCGACATCAGGGGTGATGTTGAAGTCGGCCAGCGGGTACTTGATGCCCTTGGCGTAGTCGGTAATGACGGAGAACGCGGTGACCTCGGTAGCGGTGCCGGAGGTAGAGGAGATGGCGCAGAAATGAGCCTTCTGACGCAGCTCGGGGAAGCTGAACGGCTGGATGATGTTATCGAAGGACTCCTCGGGATACTCGTAGAAGACCCACATGGCCTTAGCGGCATCGATGGGCGAGCCGCCACCGATGGCGATAATCCAGTCGGGCTCGAACTCGCGCATGGCCTCGGCGCCCTTCATGACCGTCTCGATGGACGGGTCGGACTCGACGCCCTCGAACAGCTTGACCTCGAAACCGCCTTCCTTAAGGTCGTTCTCGACGTCCTGCAGGAACCCGCCGCGGCGCATAGAGCTGCCGCCAGAAACGATGATGGCCTTCTTGCCCTTGAGGTTCTTCACCTCGTGGCGAGCGCCCTCACCAAAGTACAGATCGCGAGGATTGGTAAAACGTCCCATACTGTGCCTCCTAAACAAGCCCCTCTTAGACTTGCGTATATAACGGAGCACCCGATTGGCTCCGTTAGGACCGTTTTGCGCGTTGCCGGCGATGACAATGCGCGATGTCTAAACGTCTCAACGCTCAGACAAACACTATTTTACCGTTCTGGTTGGTCAGTTATTCACCTAAAGCCAACAATGATGAAACGTTTTTTCTATCCCTGAAGACCCTTGTGCGGTATCCATACTCCCGAGCTGGGCAAACGTTTTATCAAGGTTGACCACATATCCCGGGCAGGGCTGCGCCCCTCCAAAATGCGCCCCGTTCGCCGCCAAAAATCGACCGTTTGCGGCACCGTGATACCACTCGGTCGTCCAAGGTGCCGACATTTGTGCGACATCCGTCTTCGTGGTGCAAAGGTGCAAGTCCAAGTGCGGCACCCCCGGTGTGCCACATGCGGGTAAACTAGAACCTTATATAGAGATATTTGAACCCTAACCGCAGCAAAGGAGGCCCCATGGCATTCGATCCCATTCAAGAGGATTGCCATCGCCTCGTTCTTGAGGCCTTGCGCCGCGACAATATCCCGCTCACCGACGGTGCCGCCGTAGAGCGTCTAATGGAACAATTCACCCGCAACCCTGCACCGCTCATCGTGCACGACCGCGACCGCGCCGGGCACCTCATTGCCAAGGTGGTCGAGGCTGTCGACTACCGCATCCCCTTTATCCCCGACGATGCCCAAGCTGAGCAAGAAGAAGCCGCGGCCGAGAACATGCTCCGCGAGGCAGCCGCGCTCGATCCGGCCAACTGGGATGCCCAGCGCATGCTGACGGCGCTCACCGCCGAATCCAACGAGGAATACGTGCAATATCTGGTGTCCAAGTGCGACGAGGTGGAGCACGATCTGGCGCTCAAGATTGCCTCGGCGCAGGACCCCTACGAGCGCGAGGCCGCAGGCGACCTGACCCGCCGTCCCTACCTGCGCTGGCTTGCCGCCTTGGCATCGCGCGCGCTCATTAGCGGCCGCTACCGCATGTCGCTCGAAGCCGCAAATCGCAGCTTGGACTTTGCGCCCAACGATCCTGCCGGCGTCCGCCACACCGCAATGTTCGCCATGGCAAAGCTCGAATACCCCGCTGAGGAGCTCAAGCGCTTTCGCTCTGCCCACTCCGTCCCCTATCTTGCCAACACGCCGCTGCGCCGTCGTCCCAAGGATGCGGAACGCAACTTGGACCCGTGGACGCTCATCGCGCTGATGAGCGCTGCCTGGCGCGAGCTGGATTACGAGGGCGCCGAACACTACCTGCGCATCCTTGCGCGCTCGTGCCCGCACGCAGCCGAGGCGCTCTACTTCCAAACCGAGTTTCCCGATGGCGTCTATGCCCGCGTCAACGTGGGCGTGGGCTCCACCGATGAGCTCGTCCTTGCCCTGTCCGAGGCGACGCCGGTGCTACAGGAGGGCCTGGGCGCGCCCGACAACGCCAGCTTTGCCGCCTGGGTCGCCACCAACGACATCGTGCGCTCCCAGATCGACGAGCGCATCCTGCGTGCAGCCGAGCAGGGGCTTCCATTTAAGGGAGGGGACCTCTAATGGATCCGAGCGTCTACATCCCCGCCTACTTGGAGCGCACCTATCTGGCGTCGCACCCCGAGCTCACCGATGCAGCACGCGAGCTTGTCCATAACGACATTAGTGCGAATCCCCAAAAGTATGCGCAGTCCGAGCATGCTCAGGCGCTGCTGTCCTATGCCGGTGTTCATCGCCACCTGCTCGACGAGCTCCATCGCATCGAGGACATGGGCAGCGACGAGGAATTTGAGCAGACGCGCAACCGCCTGTTCGACGATATGCGTGATGAACTGCTCAAGATCGTCCGCATCGATGCGCTGGCCGTCGATGCCCAGCTACTCGCCATCATCCTAGCGGACACGCCCGTCGACGCCTGCCTGGGCGACCTGATGAAGCTCGAGACGAGCACGGCCGACTACCTGCAACAGAGCGTGCCCGGGTTTGATATGGAGGCCCCGCACTACTGGGCCAATAATGTTTTGGCCGACGGTGTCACCGCAGCGGACCTTACCGTGAGCGAGCCGGCCCTTATCGGGTGGCTCCACACGCTCGAGGCCATCTCGCAGCTGTGCATGGCGAGCGCCCGCTACCGCGCTGCTGCCAACTACGCCCGCCGCGTCCTTAAAGCAGAAGGCTATCCCACTCGGGCCGCAGGCACCGTGTTGCTCGCCCTCGCCCGCTTGGAAGACCAAGACGGCTTTTTTGCCCTGGCGCATCAGCTCGAGGAACAGATGGGGGCAGACGCACTCGAAAACTCTCCTTGGTACCTGCTCGCCCGCACGATTCTGCTGTTCAAAACAAACAAGATGCGCCCGGCGACGCGCGCGCTGCGTGAGTTCGCTAACCGTTGCGAGGGTGGCGCGTTCTTCTTGCTGAACCCCATGTACCAGACGCCGTATCTTCCCTGCCGACCCGAGCCGCGCGACCCCTGGGACCTTTCGCACCAGGCAGTTTGGGAGGCCGACGGCATTATCTCGGACACCCCCGACTTTGCCCCCTGGGCCAACGCCTGCGAAGATGTATCGCAGCTCGCCCAGGAATTTGCGCGCCGCTACGGATTTTAGCGACGCGATCGCCCCGACCATGTCATTCACGTTAGGAACGACTTCATGAACTCCCGCTCATCTCTCGCCTGCACCTCGAGCGATATCGCCCGCTGGGGGCTGCGCTCTATCCTTAAGCGCCAGGGCGGCGTACTCCCCGGCCGCATCGCCATGAAGATCGACCCCGAGTTGCTGAGCGACCTCGCCGGCCTTGTCGACCGCAGCGTGGTGATTACCGGTACTAATGGCAAGACCACCACCTCCAACCTCATCGCTGACGCCGTTGCTGCCAGCGGCGCTACCGTGGTGTGCAACCGTGCCGGCAACAATATGGAGCCTGGCGTGGTGGGTGCTCTGCTCGAGGCCCGCGGCGGCCTTAAGCACGCCAGCAGCGGCAAGCGCGTGGGCGTCTTTGAGTGCGACGAGCTCTACACCGTACGCGTTCTGCCCAAGCTCAAGCCGACGTACTTTGTGCTGCTCAACCTGTTCCGCGACCAGCTAGACCGCTACGGCGAGATCGACCATACCCAAGACGTCATCGCCCATGCGTTGGAGCTCTCTCCGACGACAACGCTCATCTACAACGCCGACGATCCGCTGTGCGCCTCGATCGCCGCGCGCGTCCCCAACACGAGCATCGCCTTTGGCATCGACGGCGCCACGGGCACCGAGTCCGACCGCATTAGCGACTCGCGTTTTTGCTCGCAGTGCAACGCCCCGCTGGAATACGACTATGTGCAGTACGGACAGCTGGGCGCCTATCATTGCCCTTCGTGCGGCTGGGGTCGCCCCGCGCTGCTCCGCCGCGTGACGGGCGTTGAGCTCGGCTGCGACGGCTACGGCTTTGACCTGGCCTTTGGACCCGAGGCCAACGCGCCCGCCGTGCACATCGCCACGCGCTACAACGGCCTGTACATGGTCTATAACGTTGCCGCCGCCTTCTTTGCGGCGCACGAGCTGGGCGTGGACGCGGCGCATCTGCAGCCCACGCTCGATGCCTACGTGCCAGCAGGTGGTCGCATGGGCCGTTGGGATATTGCCGGCCGCACCGTCGAGGCCAACCTGGCCAAGAATCCCGTGGGCTTCGATCGCCAGATCCAGTCCATTAAAACGGCAGGTGGCAGGCTCTGCGCCTTCTTCCTAAACGATAACGATGCCGACGGCCACGATGTCTCGTGGATCTACGATGTCGACTTCGAGCGCATCGCCGACGCGCCGGGTCTTGTCGCCTTTGCCGGAGGCACGCGTGCGCACGACATGCAGGTACGCCTCAAGTACGCCGGCATCGATGCCGCGATTATCTCGGACGTCGCGCAGGCGATCGGCGCCGTGGCAGACGAGGCCGCCGATGACACCTTCTACGCCGTCGCCAACTACACGGCCTTCCCGCCGCTGGTCAAAGAACTCGACGGACTCAAAGGCACCGATGCGGCCACGGTTGCCGCCCACGCTGCACCGTGCGCCGATGGTAGCGCTGTCCCCACCGATATTGCGCCGGTCGAGCTTTCGCGCCCGCTGCGCATCGTCTACCTGTATCCCGATGCCCTTAACCTCTACGGCGACGGCGGCAATGTTATCGCGCTCGAACGCCGCTGCGCCTGGCGTGGCATTCCCGTGCGTGTAGACGAGGTCCGTATGGGCGAAACGCTTGATTTGACCGATGCCGATATCGTCATGATGGGTGGCGGCTCCGACCGCGACCAGCTAGCTGTGGCACACGAGCTGCTCGCCCAAAAAGACAAGGTCGCGGCCTATGTTAAGGATGGCGGCTCGCTGCTTGCCATCTGTGGCAGCTATCAGCTGCTCGGCCGTTCGTACTATATGGGCGAGGATCGCATCGAGGGTCTGGGCGTCATTGCCGCCGAAACCGTACGCGGCTCCGACCGCCTGATCGGCAACGTCGCCGTTAAGACCGACCTGGCACCCGAGCCCTTTGTGGGATTCGAGAACCATGGCGGCCGCACCCTGCTCGATACAGAGGCCACGCCGCTCGGAACGTCCGTCGTCACGGGTACCGGCAACAACGGCGACGATGGCTTCGAGGGCCTCATCTACAAGGGCGTCATCGGCACGTACCTGCACGGACCGGCGCTCCCCAAGAACCCCGAGCTCGCCGACTGGCTCATCGCCCACGCCCTCGAGCGCCGCGGCGGTGCACAGGCCAACGCTCTGCTGCCGCTCAAGCCCCTCGACGACACCTACGAGCACACCGCTCACGACGCCGCCATGAAGCTCCTCCCCTAACGCCCCACTACCACAAAGGGGACAGGCACCTTTGTGGTGGTTTTCCAGTTTGCCAACGATATACGCGCCGGCAAAAAAGTCTGCTATACTCTTTCCCGCTGTCCCCATCGTCTAGCGGCCAAGGACGCCACCCTTTCAAGGTGGATATCGCGGGTTCGAATCCCGCTGGGGGCACCATTTGAAATGCAAAGCCCGTTACCCTTGCGGTGACGGGCTTTTTTTCTTCTCCAACGCCGGGATTCGAACCCGGCAGGGTGCGGAGCTGAGGAAACGCGCAAGCGTTTTCCAGCGCAGCACGCAAGGAGCGGAGCGACGCAGCGAAAGCGGGCGGCGCCAGCCGCACGCGGACATCCCGCTGGGGGCACCATTTAAATCGAGAAGCCCGTTTCTGAACTGCCTCCCATTTCTTGGACATGAGAAATGGGAGGCTTTCTTTATGCGCGT
>UQPY01000059.1 GCA_900542965.1 uncultured Collinsella sp. | reverse complement strand
CGAGATTACTACGCGTCTCGTGGGCTCGGAGATGTGTATAAGAGACAGGCTCCGCACCGTCCAAGCCGAGTTCAACCTCAAGAACCTGTTTGCCAAGTAGAAACGTCTACGACAAACTCCGACGTAGATCACGAGCGGTCTCGCAGCGAGAAACCCCGCAGCGGGGCCGCCCTACGTTCCACAGATAGATCTGCCATCACAAATTCTGAACCCTCATTTTGAACGATTTCGACCAATTCCCGACACGTAATTCGTTGTCGGATGGTGATGCATCGATATCAAATGTGCAGCAATTGAGTATTTATATGCTATAGCTAAGCTGCGAAAACTTTTATTTAGGGCATACCAACCCATAATTGCGTCAAGCTTTTGGACAGCATTTGGCTAGACCTCTAAAACGACTTTTCCACTCAGCGCCATCAACACGGCATTAGCTGACACGATATATAGCATGAGTATCGTATTGTCACATACCACTGCAAAAGCGGTCTACCAGGCCGCGCATTCGGTGTCTGCGAAAGGCATCGAGTCCTGTAACCCTGCCGCGATTTACGGATCATGTCCCACCGGAACGCTCCTTGACGCAGCCGCAGAATGGCTCACCAAACATGATGTTTCCCTCGACGCAAATGATTCCCTCGAGGTAATGGTGTTTGATCGCAGGAACGCGCGCTACGCGATGGACTGTCAATGCCACGTTTCTTCAAAACGATTCTCGAACTCACGCTTTGTAGAGCTTAAAGATGGCATCTTCGTTGTTGGCGTTGAGCTTTGCGCACTTCAGGCCGCCACCTATCTTTCTTTTCGCGAACTAGTGGAGTACTACTTTGAACTGTGCAGCGCTTACTCCCTTGGAACCGACTCTTCCACCTCCTATACCGAGCGTTTCGCGCTCACCTCGACCGAGAGATTAAAACAGTTCTTTAATTCCATTACCAGATGCGACGGTCTGGCTCTTGCCCGAAAGGCGATCCAATGTGTGCGCGACGGATGCCGGTCTCCTATGGAAACGGCCTTTGTCATGATGCTAACGCTGCCCAAAAGCGAAGGAGGGCTTGGTATTAAGGGAGTTGAGACCGATTACGAGGTGCAGGTCACCGCTGCAGCGAAAAATCTCACGAGACGCAAAAAGTTCTTTATGGATGCGTATCTAAAGAAATCTCGCACAGACATTGAATACAGCGGTTTTTATCATGACGCGGAAGAAGACCGCGCCATCGATGAGGAACGCAAGAATGCGCTTGCGTCCATGGGATACGGAATCATCACCGTCAGTCGTTATTCCTTTATGCATGCCAGCGCTTTCGTTAGGGTCATGGAGGCGATCCAACGAAAAGAGGGCATACGCCCCTCGCGTCTGCCAAAAGACTTTCAAATCATGCAAGAAGACCTGAGACAGTTTGTACTCAGAAGGTTTATTGAGGAGAAGAAACGAATCCAGGAGGAGCTTCGCCAGGATTCCGAAGAGCGCCAACGAATCGACCTCGAAAAAGCAATGCTCGAAGGCATCACATTGGACGATCCGACGATTAACGAGGCTCCGGCAATCGATGACATGCAGACTGTCGAACCCGACAGCCCATCACTCAACCAAACAAGCAGCTTCGCGCCCGAGGGCAGGATCTTCGGGGCCGGAAGCTAGACCGGCTAACAAGGTGGGCACCTTAGCGACGTGCAAAATTGCGAGTATTCAGCAGAGCCGGGTGTCTATCACCCTCGAGTGGATCCAAATGTGAAGCGAAATCACTCTTGCGCGAGAGCGTTAGGCAACATTTGAGGAAGAACTCATCGGATTAACACCCTAAGATAACTCTTGAACTGCATTATATGGCCTGCAATAAATTAACGGACCCCCTATCGTTGCAGAATACTCCAATTTTTGCACGGCTCAGGGGCACCCACCCCGGCATCGGCTATCAAAACCGCTCACTCCGGGATCTCGTCCACTATTCCCCATCAATTTGTGCAACGAATTACCTGAACGTCATTGACATATGAACATACACTCATATAATCGGAAGCAAGTTATATGAGCGCATGTTCATATGAAAGGATATTGCAATGAGCATCCGCGTTGATGAAACGAAACCCGACATCGAGGCCACCGAACCCGCGATCCCCACCACCTGCTCGCCCGAGGACCTTCCCGACGAGGAGCTTCTCTACGACCTCGCCGACCTGTTCAAGGTCTTCAGCGACACCACGCGCATCAAGATCCTCTATGCCCTCATGGGCCGCGAGCTCTGCGTGGCAGACATCGCCGAAGCGACCGAAACCTCGCAGTCCGCGGTGTCGCACCAGCTGCGCACACTCAAGCAGTCGCACCTGGTTAAATTCCGGCGCGACGGGCGCAATATCCTATACTCGCTCGCCGACGACCACGTCTACACCATGCTCAACCAAGGCATGAGCCACATCTGCGAATAGCAACCAACCACGGTACCAGCGCGGCCTGCACCCAAGCCGCAAAACAGGGAAAGGAACCCACCATGAAAAAGCAGTTTAAGCTCGACGAGATCGACTGCGCCAACTGTGCGCGCGAGCTTCAGGACGAGCTGGCCAAGCTCGAGGGCGTCAAATCCGTGTCCGTCAACTTTATGACCCAGAAGTTGACGCTCGAGGCCGATGACGCCGAGTTCGACGAGGTCCTCGACCGCGTTGTGGAGTTCACCGCCGACGCCGAGCCGGACTGCGAGATCATTCTCTAGCCCAGGTTTACGCCAACCCGCAAGGCCGCGCTTGCCGCGGCCTTTGCTCGCGAAATTATATGAGCGAGTGTTCATACATTCAAATGGGAGGATACGAGTCATGGCCACCGCCGACCCCAAGAAGAAAAAGAAGAAGCGCAAGAAAAAAGAGTCACTCGAGCATAAGCGCAACCGCATACTGGTAGCGCTGGGCATTTTTGCCGTGGTGTACGCCCTCGATGAGCTCGGCACCCTCACTGCCGCATTCGGCACCCCGGGCGACATCTACGCCAGCTTCGCACTGTTCCTCGTGCCGTTTTTGATTGCCGGCTACGACGTGCTCCAAAAGGCATACAACAACATCCGCCGCGGCAAGGCGTTCGACGAGAGCTTCCTCATGGCCGTCGCGACCATCGGCGCGTTTGCCATGGTGCTCTTCCCCGACACCGATCCGCACATGGCCGAAGGCGCCGCCGTCATGCTGTTCTACCAGGTCGGCGAACTGTTCCAGGCATACGCCGTGGGCAAGAGCCGTAAATCGATCAGCGCCATGATGGACATCGCACCCGACTACGCCAACGTCGAGCAACCCGACGGCACACTCGAACAGGTCTTCCCCGATGACATCGCGGTCGGCACCGTGATCGTGGTCAAGCCGGGCGAGCGCGTGCCTATCGACGGCGTCATCGTCGAGGGCGAAACCCAGCTCGACACCGCCGCGCTCACGGGCGAATCAGTCCCCCGCCCCGCCAAGTCCGGCGACGACATCATCAGCGGCTGCATCAACATGACGGGCCTCATCCACGTACGCACCGCCAAGCCCTTTGGCGAGTCCACCGTCGCACGCGTCCTGGAGCTCGTGGAAAATGCCAGCGAAAAGAAGGCGCGCACTGAGAACTTCATCACGCGCTTTGCTCGCGTCTACACCCCCGCTGTCACCGGCGCGGCCGCGGTGCTCGCGCTCGGCGGCGGCCTGGTCACCGGCGCCTGGTCTGATTGGATTCTGCGAGGCCTGACCTTCCTGGTCGTCAGCTGCCCGTGCGCGCTCGTGATCAGCGTGCCGCTGAGCTTCTTTGGCGGCATCGGCGGCGCGTCCAAGCTGGGCGTTCTCATCAAGGGTTCTAACTACCTCGAGACGCTCGCCGACGTGGACACCGTCGTCTTCGACAAAACTGGCACCCTCACCAACGGCACGTTCTCGGTCGTTGCGGTGCACCCCGAGGCCGGCTATACCGAGCAGTCGTTGCTCGAAGTCGCCGCCCTTGCCGAGTCGTTCTCCGATCACCCTATCGCACAGTCGGTGCGTGCCGCCTTCCAGGGCGAGCTTGACCCCACGCGCGTAACGGATTCCACTAATGACGCGGGCCACGGCGTGACGGCGACCATCGACGGCAAGCATGTCGTCGTCGGCAACGCCAAGATGCTCGCCGCGGCCGGCGTTGAAGCACCGGACTGTGATGTTGTCGGCACGATCCTCCATGTGCTCGTTGACGGCGTGTACGCCGGCCACATCGTGATTGCAGACACCGTTAAGGCCGATGCCGAGCAGACGGTCCGTGACCTGCACGCCGCCGGCATCAAGCGCACCGTTATGCTCACGGGCGACCGCGAGGACGTTGCAGCGTCTGTGGCCAAGCAGCTCGGCCTCGACGAGTTCCACGCGCAGCTGCTGCCGGGCGACAAAGTCGAGCGTGTTGAAACGCTGCTCGCGGCCGAAAACGGCAAGGGCAAGCTCGCCTTTGTAGGCGACGGCATCAACGATGCGCCCGTGCTCACCCGTGCAGACGTTGGCATTGCCATGGGCGCCATGGGTTCCGACGCCGCAATTGAGGCCGCCGACGTGGTGCTGATGGACGACAAGCCTTCCAACATCTCCCGCGCGATCCGCGTGGCGCGCAAGACCATGACGATTGTCTGGCAGAACATCATCTTTGCGCTGGGCATTAAGCTGCTGATCCTGGTGCTGGCAGCGCTCGGCATTGCCAACATGTGGCTTGCTGTGTTCGGCGACGTAGGCGTGGCGATCATCGCCATCCTGAACGCCATGCGCGCGATGGGTGTCAAGAACCTGTAGCGTCTGTGGTCCTTCCGGCCGGGGCCGGGCTTGGTTTTGAAAACGTCCTCGCGCATGAGGCCCGCCTTTCCTGCTCCTGCGGAGCAGCGGAAAGGCGGGCCTCGCGCTGCGGAATGTTTTCAAAACCAAGCCCGGCCCCGGCCTGCGGTAACATCGCTGGCGCTTCTTGGGCATCGCTTGCTGGCGGGGTTCCTTGTCTGAGTTGGGCTTAGTTGGTGGGACCACTCGTCCCGGTCGCTGGTTCGCGCTTTGCGCGAACGGCGCGTTACTGCGAATCCGTTAGGCTCCCGATGTTGGATCCGTCATCTCGTCTCGCCTCAGCATCGACCTTAGCTTCTCAAAGCTCTCCTCGCTCAAGCAATGCTCCATGTGGCAACCCTCTTGCGAGGCAACATCGGGCGCTACACCTGCATCCTCTAGCAGCCCCACAAAAAAGCAATGGCGCTCCCACATTTGACGGGCAACCTCAAGACCGCGTTCCGTCAGATGCACATCGCGTTTGCCCATCTCCACGTAGCCGGTGCTCTCCAAGGCCGCCATGGCTTTAGAGACGCTTGCTTTGGTTACGCCCAGGTATTCGGCAACGTCAATTGATCGAACGATGCCTTGGCGCTCCGAGAGCACATAAATAGATTCGAGATAGTCTTCTCCAGATTCACGCAGGGCCATGGGCCGCCTTTCGCGATGACTTCTAGTTAGCCTTTGGATACTTTTACTTGATTTACTTTACCGCAAAAGTTGCCCATGTCTTACTACGTTGTTTAAAAAGTTAACCGTGTTTCACAAAATGCGCGGAGCAAGCAGGGCGACACGGCACGCAACGCGCAAGGAGTGTCCCCAGCTGCCGACAGAAAAGGAACGTCCCCAAGTGCCGAGCCGCAGCTATAGCAGCCCAAAGTGCTTCGCAGCGTTGTAGATGCCGTCGTCGTCCACGGCAGTCGTCACATAGGTCGCCGCAGCTTTCACCGCGTCCTGTGCGTTGCCCATGGCCACGCTCGTGCCCACGGCGGCAAACATCGACAGGTCGTTCTCGCCGTCGCCAAAGGCAATCGCCTCGCTCGCGTCGATACCAAGCCGCTCGAGCGTCGCCGCCACGCCCAGGTCCTTGCCGCCGTTAGCGGGAATAATGTCGCAGAACAGGTCGCACCAGCGCGTGGTGAGCGAATGCGACACGGCGTCGGTCACGATATGTTCGTCGGCCGGGTCCACAAAGGCGCAAAACTGGTAGACCGGTGCGTCAAAGGCGTGCTCAAACGGCTCCTCGTGGTAGACGATTCCCGCGTTGCTGCCAGCCGTCACCACGCGCTCGGACAGGCGGTTCACAAACGAGTTCTCGCCCTGCATGCACAGCGAGTCGTAGCGCCCCTGCGCCACCTGGTCCACAATCACTGCAACGTCGTCCGGATCGATCGGACAGCTGCGGTAAACCCCCTCGGCATCAAAGCAGTGCTGGCCCGAAAGCGTAATGTACGCATCCCAGCCCAGGTCGAACAGCCAGTCCGGCATCTGGTAGGTCGGACGGCCCGTGGCGATCACGCACGCAATCCCCTGCTCGCGAAAGCTGTCGAGCACCTGCTGCGCCGACGCCGGAATCCGGTGGGTCTTAAAGCTCAGCAGCGTACCGTCGATATCGAAAAACGCGGCTTTGATCATTCTCGCCTACTCCTCGCCCTCGAGCTTTTCGCTTGCCTCGAGCCACGCCATCTCTAGCTCGTCCATGGCAGCGTGAGCCTCGTCGATCTTTGCCTGCTGCTCGCCGAGCGCCGTGTAGTTGGTGGGATCGACTTGGGCCATCGCGGCCTCGGCCTCCTCCACGCGGGCGCGCTGCGTTTCCATCTTGCGCTCGAGCGAGCTCACCTCGCGGCGGAGCTTCTGGCGCTCGGCGTTGGACAGTCCGTTGGGCTGACCGCTCGACTTGGGCTTTTCGGCCGCAGCCGCCGCGGCACCGGTGTCAAACGTGCCGGTCTTAGCGCTCGGCGCGCCCACGGGCTCGCCCTCGGCGGTAGCGTTGCACAGGCGCAGGTACTGGTCCACGCCGCCGGGCATATGCGTCAGATGGCCATCGAGCAGTGCCCACTGTTGGTCGGTCACGCGCTCCATCAAAAAGCGATCGTGCGTCACCAGGATCAGCGTGCCGGGCCAGCCGTCCAGCAGGTCCTCGACAATCGCGAGCATGTCGGTATCCAGGTCGTTGCCCGGCTCGTCCAGGATGAGCACGTTGGGCTCGTCCAGAATCGTCAGCAGCAGCGACAGGCGACGGCGTTGACCGCCCGAAAGATCGCCGATACGGCTCCAGAGCTGCTGAGTCGTAAAGCCCAGGCGCTCGCAGAGCTTCTCGGGCGAGGTCTCCTTGCCATCGATGACGTAGTACTTTTTATAGTTGCCGAGCACCTCGCGGATTGTGTCGCCCATGTAGGGCTCGAGCTCCTCGAGCTGCTGCGACAGCACGCCAAAGCGCACCGTCTGGCCAATCTTCACGCGGCCGCGCAGGGGCGCGATCTTGCCCTGAATCACGTCAAGCAGTGTAGACTTGCCGGCGCCGTTCTCGCCCAAAAGACCATAGCGGTCGCCCGCACCAATGAGCCAGGTCACATCGGTGAGCACCTGCTTGGGCGCGCCGTCGGTATCGGCATAGCCGGCATCCACGTCGACCACATCGATAACCTGCTTGCCCAAGCGGCTCACGGCCAAGCGCTTGAGCTCCAGCTCGTCACGCACGGGCGGCACGTCGGCGATCAGCTCACGAGCGGCATCCACGCGAAACTTGGGCTTGGTGGAACGAGCCTGGGCACCGCGGCTCAGCCACGCGAGCTCCTTGCGTGCCATGTTGCGACGGCGCTCCTCGGTAACGGCGGCCATGCGGTCGCGCTCCACGCGCTGCAGGATGTATGCCGAATAGCCGCCCTCGAAGGGATCGACCTGGCCGTCGTGGACCTCCCACATGCTGGTGCAGACCTCGTCCAAGAACCAGCGGTCGTGCGTGACCACGAGCATGGCACCCTGGCCGCGCTGCCAGCGGGCCTTTAAGTGACGCGCGAGCCAGTTGATGGTGCGCATATCCAGGTGGTTGGTGGGCTCGTCGAGCATGAGCACGTCGTAATCGCCGATCAGCAAGCGCGCGAGGTCCACGCGACGGCGCTGACCGCCCGAAAGCTCGCCCACCGTGCCCTCCCAGGGCACATCGCTGATGAGGCCGGCGAGGATCTGGCGCGTGCGGGGGCTCGACGCCCACTCGTACTCGGAGGCGTCGCCCACAACGGCATGATGCACGGTATCAGTATCGACCAGGTTGTCCTTTTGGCCGAGCAGACCGATCGTCGTGCCGCGGCGGTGCGTCACACGTCCGTCGTCGGGCTCCAGCGTGCCAGCGAGCACGCTCAGCAGCGTCGACTTGCCGTCGCCGTTTTTACCGACAATACCAATGCGGTCGCCCTCGCCCACGCCGAGCGTCACGCTATCGAAAATATGCTTGGTGGGAAACTCTAGGCTGACGGAATCGCATCCCAAAAGAATCGCCATATGCCCTGCTCCTTCGTAGAAATTCAACGTTGTCCATGATAGCAGCGAGCCCCACCCCAAACCACCACGAAGGCGCCTGTCCCCTTTGTGGTGGTCGTTTCGGTCGCAGAGCAAAAGGCGGGCCATCTCCCAAAAGAGATGACCCGCCTCTCCAATCAGTCCCGTGGCAACCGTGGCCGCCGCGGGCCTCAAGCATGTCCCGGACTAGGAGAACATGCCGGTGAGGTAATCATTCAGCCGCTTATCCTTGGGCCGTTGGAAAATCTCGTCAGTCTCGTCGTACTCGACCATATCGCCCATGTAGAAGAACGCCGTGCGGTTGGACACACGCGACGCCTGCTCCATGTTGTGCGTCACGATGACGATGGCGCGGTCGGCAACGATCGATGACATCAGGTCCTCGATCGCCAGCGTCGAGATGGGATCGAGCGCCGAGCAAGGCTCGTCGAACAAGATCACGTCGGGGTTGAGCGCCAGCGTGCGCGCGATGCACAGACGCTGCTGCTGACCGCCCGAAAGCGCATAGGCGCTCTTATCGAGCTTGTCTTTGACCTCGTCCCACAGCGCCGCGCCGCGTAAGCTTTCCTCGACCATGCGGTCGAGCTCGTCACGGTCGGTGATGCCGTGGCGCTTGGGCGCAAACGTGATGTTGTCGCGAATGGACTTGCGGAACGGGTTGGGCTGCTGGAACACCATGCCAATGGAACGGCGCAGCTCGTAGGTGTTTTCGGTCTTGGTGTTCACGTTGCGCCCGCGATAGTTGATCTCGCCCTCCACGCGGCAGCCGCGAATCTCGCGATTCATGAGGTTGAGGCTACGCAAGAAGGTCGACTTACCGCAGCCCGAAGGCCCGATGAGCGCCGTGATCTCGCCCTTGTGAAAGTCGAGCGACGTATTGTGCAGTGCATGGTGGTCGCCATAGTACACGTTGACGTCCTTGGTGGAGAGCACGACCTCGTCGCTCACGGCCTTGCCGCTCGCGCGCACGCGCTTCTCGCTCTCCCCCACGCTCGACAAAAAGTCCTGGGTCTCGGACGATGCCGCCTCAGTTGCGGGCGTTGCATTTATCTCGCTCATTCGGCCGTCATCTTCCTTGCCAGTTGTTTGCCCACGATACGGGCGACTACGTTAAACAGCAGCACGCAAATCATCAGCAGCGCCGCGGTGCCCCAAACGATCTGCTGGGCCTCGGGGCTGCCCTCGCCATAGATCTTGTAGATGTGCACGGCGAGCGACTCACCGGGGCGGAACACGTTCCAGGCGCAGGTGGGGCTCGACAGGTTAAAGCTCAAGAAGTTCAGACGCACCGGCGAGCTCATGCCCGAGGTAAAGAGCAGCGCCGCGGCCTCGCCAAAGACGCGGCCGGCCGAAAGCACGATGCCGGTCACGATGGCGGGCATGGCCTCGGGAATCAGGATGTGCAGCGTGGCCTCCCAGCGGGTAAGGCCCATGGCCAGGCATGCATCGCGCTGGGCCTGTGGCACGTCCTCGAGCGCCTGCTGAATCACGCGCACCAGAATGGGGATATTGAACATGGTGAGCGCGACGGCGCCGGAGATGATGGAGTACTTCCAGCCCAGCTGCACCGAGAACACCAGGAAGCCAAACATGCCGACGACGATGGAAGGCAGCGAGGACAGCGTCTCGATGGCGGTAGAGGCGATGTCGCGGATAGGGCCGTTCGGCGCGTACTCAACCAGGAAGACCGCTCCGCCTAGGCTGATGGGCACCGAGATGATCAGAGTGATCAGCAGCAGGTAGAACGAGTCGAACAGCTGGTAGAGCACGCCGCCCTGCGTTCCGTTGGCGCGCGACGGCTCTGTGAGAAAGCCCGGCTGGAACAGCGTCGAGATGCCCTCGAACAGGATATAGGCCACCATGGAGATGACGATGAGCATGACGATGGCGACGATCGCCGTCAGCACGCCCGTGGCGATGCGGTCCTGCTTTTGGACGCGCCCGAGTCTCGCCTCGTCAATGTGGATGCGCGTGCTAGCCACGAGCCTTCGCCCCCTTGCGGCCAATGAGATGGATGATCAGGATGAAGATGAGGCTCATGCCCATCAGCAGCAGACCGAGTGCCCACAGGACGTCGTCCTGGGCCGAGCCCTCGGCGTAGACCGCCATGGACGTGGTGAGCGTGGTGGTGATGGTCGAAGCCGGCGACAGCAGCGACGTCGGCATGGCCTCGATGCCGCCGATGACCATGCGCACGGCGAGCGTCTCGCCAAAGGCGCGGGTCATGCCCAAGATAACCGCGGTCATGAGCGACGGCATGGCGGACTTGAGCACCACGTGCCAGATGGTCTGCCAGCGGGTGTAGCCCAGCGCGAGCGAGCCCTGGCGGTAGCTGTCGGGCACGGCGCGCAGGCCATCGACCGAAAGCGTGGTCATCGTCGGCAGAATCATGACCGCCAGCACGATGGCGCCGGGCAAGATGCCCAGGCCCGTGCTCACGTGGAAAACGCTCTTCATAAGACCGACGACCACGTGAAAGCCAATAAGGCCAAAGACGACCGAGGGAATACCGGTCAAAAGCTCAATAAGCGGCTGAAAGATCTTGGAACCAAACTTAGGGCTAATCTCGACCGCAAAGATGGCAGAGCCGATGGCGATGGGCAGCGCGATGAGCGTGGAGAGCACCATGACCGCAAACGAGGTGACGATCAGGGGCAGGGCGCCGGTGTAGGGCAGGCCGTTTTTGGCCGTGTTGGCCAGGTCCCACTTGGTGCCGGTGAAGAACTCGACGACCGAGACGCCGTCCTTGATAAAAGCCGAGAGGCCCTTTTGGGCGACCATAAAGATGAGCGCGGCAACGACAAGCGTCACGAGCGCAACGCACGCGCCCGTGACGCCCAGGCCCACGTTCTCAAGGTCGCGCTTTGGCAGCTGTTTTGCCATTGCAAACCTTTCCGGGGCGATTACTTATTTAGCGGAGACCTTGCCGCTGGCGTCCTTGACGACCTTCATGGCAGAGACGGGGATGAAGCCCTGCTCCTCGACGAGCTTGCCCTGGACGTCGTCGGAGAGCATAAACTCCAGGAAGGCCTTGGTGGCCTCGTCGGCGTCCTTGGAGCAGTACATGTGCTCGGTCGCCCAGATCTTGAAGGAGTCGTCGGTGACGTTCTTGCTCTTGGGCTCGACGCCCTCGACCTTGATGGCGTTGAACTTGGAGTCATCGAAGTGCGAGAAGTCGAGGTAGGAGATGGCGTTGTCGGTACTGCCCATCTGAGTCTGGACATCGCCGGACTTGTCGAGCTCGGCGTCGCCCTTAAAGTCGACGGCCTCGTCGCCAAAAACGGCGGCCTCGAAGGTGGCACGGGTGCCGGAGCCAGCCTTGCGGTTGAGAACGACGATCTTGACGTCGTCGCCGCCGACCTCCTTCCAGTTGGTGATCTGGCCGGAGAAGATACCCTTGAGCTGCTCGAGGGACAGGTCGTCGACCTTGACGTTCTTGGAGACGACGGGGCCCATGCCCACGACGGCGACCTCGTGGTCGACGAGGTTCTTGACTTGATCGGCCTCAAGCTTGGTCTCGGCGAAGACGTCGGAGTTGCCGATGGTGACGGTGCCGGCGGCGACAGCGGTCAGACCCTTGCCCGAACCGTTACCCGAGCCGGAGACGGAGACATCGGGGTTGGCGTCCATGAACTTCTCGGCAGCGGCCTCGACGAGAGCCTGGAACGAAGAGGCACCGTCGTAGGTCACCTCGCCGGAGACGGACTCGGCAGCAGCGGCGCTACCCTTGTCGGCGGCATCGGATGCGCCGGAGCCGCCGCACCCAACGAGACCGAGACCGACGATGCTGGCAAGACCACCAGCGAGGCCGAGGAACTGACGACGAGAATAAGCCTGATCGAGCATGATCTTCCTTTCATACATGCGATTCGCGGGCACCCTGCCCGCTTTGCTGTTTGGAAAGATACGGCCTCGATCGGGCAGTGCCCGCGCCAACTGCGGTTTTTTACGGGCATCTGATAGACCCTTACCGCAAGCGCAGCACGGCCTTTACAAACGAATAACAAACCCGCCACCAAGCATGACCCGCCTTTTACACCAATAAGGGGGTGCGGACAGAAAGTTGGACCGTGAAGCGGTCCGGACTGGAGGTTCGCATG
>UQPY01000058.1 GCA_900542965.1 uncultured Collinsella sp. | reverse complement strand
ATCTACACTCGACTAGTCGTCGGCAGCGTCAGATGTGTATAAGAGACAGCATTGAGCTTGCGCGAAAGGGCGAGCTCGGTCGGGTCGGTCAGCAGCGAGTAATCGACGTTCTCACCGATGGCCTTGGCGGCAACGGCCTTCATACCCATCTCGTCGGCCTGCTCGGCGGTAACGTCGGCGGCACGGCGCAGGATGGAGCACACGCGGGCGTGAGCATACTGCACGTAATAGACCGGGTTGGAGTTGTCGCGCTTCTTAACGGCCTCAATGTCGAAGTCGACCATCTGGTTGGAGCTCTTGGAGATGAGCGTGTAGCGAGCGGCATCGGAGCCGACCTCGTCGACGAGCTCCTGCAGGGTCACCATGGTGCCCTTGCGCTTGGACATACGGACGGGCTTGCCGTTACGCAGTAGGTTGACGAGCTGGCCCAGTAGAACCTCGAACTTGCCGGGGTAACCCAGAGCGTCGCAGACGCAGCGGACGCGCTCGATGTAACCGTGGTGGTCGGCGCCCCAGATGTCGATGACGTGATCGACGCGCTGGAACTTATCCCAGTGATAGGCGACGTCGGAGGCGAAGTAGGTGTACTCGCCGTCGGACTTGATCAGGACGCGGTCCTTGTCGTCGCCCAGATCGGTGGAGCGGAACCACAGGGCGCCGTCCTTGGTGTAGAGGTAGCCCATCTTGTCGAGCTTCTCAAAAGCGCGGTCGACGGCGGAGGTGCCGGCGGTCTCGCCCTCGGTGTCCTTCACGTACAGCGAGCGCTCGGAGTACCAACGATCGAAGTCGCAGTTGACGGCGTGGCAGAGGTCGCGCATGTTATCGACCATCTTTACATAGCCGCGCTCGCGGAAGCTCTCCATACGCTCCTGCGGATCGGCGTCGACCCACTTGTCGCCGTCGGTGCGCCAGAACTCGGCGGCCTCGTCGATAATGTAGTCGCCGCCGTAGGAGTCCTTGCCCAGAGTCTCGGCAAAGTTGTCCTGATACGGATGGGTCTCGGGATGCTCGTCGTTCTCGTCGGCAACGAAGGCGTCACGGTCGGCGATCAGCAGCTTGTGAGCCTCGTCGATATCAACGCCCTGCTTGGCGATGATGTCGGCAAGCTGCATATAGCGTGTGCTGATGGAGTTGCCGAAGGTGTTCATCTGAGAGCCGTGGTCATTGATGTAGAACTCACGCTGGATTTCGTAACCGGCGTGGTCCATGACGCGGCAGAGCGAGTCGCCCAGCGCGGCCCAGCGGCCATGACCGATGTGCATGGGGCCGACGGGATTGGCGGAAACGAACTCGACCTGGGTCTTCAGGCCACCACCGACGTTGGACTTAGCGAAGTCCATGCCCTTCTCGCGAGCCTCGCCAAAGATGGCATTCTTGACGGCAACGGAGAGGTAGAAGTTGATGAAACCGGGGCCTGCGATCTCAACCTTCTCGATCGCGGGATCCTCGGGCATATGGGCAACGATGGCCTCGGCGATCTTGCGCGGGGCGCAGTGAGCCAGCTTGGCGGACTTCAGAGCCATGGTAGAGGTCCACTCGCCATGAGAAGTGTCAGCCGGTCGCTCGATAGCGCAATCGTCAAGTTCAAATGCGGAAAGGTCGCCGGCCTCCTGGGCCGCAGCAAGCGCAGCGCGTACCAGCTCTTCAATCTTCTCGGGCATAGATCCTCCTTGTGTTAAAGCCCCCGAGCTCTTGGTCACTCGTAGGGCAAAAGCCAGAGTTTGTAGCACTCTATCACAAGCGACGGGCACTATCGCAGGGTAAAGCCAATCGAAATTGCATATGCACAAAATTGACTACAGCTTGTATGGAGTCACTCAAAGATGCCGGTCTGCCTGCAGATTATGCACGCGTTGAAAATGCATAAAGGTGTGAATGAGCTGTGTCTTTTATCGAATACTCTTACCTATCGGAGTTGTGTGCTTTTCCTGCATAAAGTAAGGGTTTCCGCACGTCAGCGTGGTATTCTAGACATACGCAAATTCGTATAAGTTGGAGGTAGCATGTTCTCAATCGGTCAACACGTCATTCATCCGGGTCAGGGAGTCTGCACCGTCGTCGGTTTTAGGGACGACACGCCGCAGCCCATGCTGTTGCTCGAGACCAAGCAGGGACATGCGCAGACGATCCTCATGTACCCCGTGGCGCAGGCCGATCGTTTGCACGCCGCCATCTCTCAGCAAGATGCAGAGCACCTGCTGAGCCACTATGACGAGCTGGAGTGCGACACCTTTACCGAGCGCAACAGCTCGCTTGAGGAGACGCACTTTAAGCAGCAGCTCAAGCTGGGTGCGCCCGAGACGGTCCGCGTGGCAAAGACCATGATGCACCGCATTCGCCAGGCCGAGGAAGCTGATAAAAAGCCCAGCTCCTACTACATGCGCGTACTCAAGGAGGCCAAGCGCCGCTCCATCGAGGAGTTCGCCGTGGCCTTGGGCGTCACCGAGGAGGCCGCCGAAGCCCGCCTAGCCCAAGCCGCCCTCAACTAACCCATCCGCGCCAAAACCACCGCAAAGGGGACAGGCACCTTTGTGGTGGTTTTCTTGTTCTAGTAGTATTCATTCTTATCGATACCCACGAGCACAAGGAGTCTCCTATGGCAGAGCCGCTTACCGCCGGAATCACCCGCGACCGCGCGTTTGAACTGCTTAACGAGCACAACAAAGACCCGTTCCACATCACCCATGGCGAGACGGTCGAGGGCACCATGCGCTACTTTGCGCGCGAGTTCGACCCCGAGAACGAGGAGTTTTGGGGCATCGTCGGCCTGCTGCACGACTTGGATTGGGAGGAGCATGAGGACGACCCCATGAACCACACCATCTATGCTGCCGAGATTCTTAAGGGCGAAGGTGCGTCTCCCGAGCTCATTCACGCCATCCAGACGCATACGTCGGACTTCAACACCTCGCTGCCCAAACCCGAGTTGCAGATGGAGAAGATCCTGTTTGCCTGCGACGAGCTCACCGGCCTGATTGGCGCTGCCGTCATCATGCGCCCGAGCAAGAGCGTCATGGACTTTACGACCAAGTCGCTCAAGAAAAAGTTCAAGGACAACCGCTTTGCTGCCGGCTGCTCGCGCGACGTGATTTCGCAGGGCGCCGAGATGTTGGGCTGGGAGCTCCCCGAGCTCTTTGACCGCACCATCGCGGCCATGCAGTCCTTCGCGCCCGATCGCGATACCTTCCAGGCCTAACCGCCCGCGCCAGCTAAAACCGCCACAAAGGGGACAGGCACCTTTGTGGCGGTTTTTCTTGCGCGGTCGTTAGGGGCGGACCTGGCCGGTGCCTCGGAGCTTGTATTTGTAGGTGGTGAGGGCCTCGGCGGCAAAGGGTCCGCGGGCGTGGAGCTTTTGGGTCGAGATGCCAATCTCGGCGCCCAGGCCAAACTCGCCGCCGTCGGTGAAGCGCGTGCTGGCGTTGGCGTACACGGCCGAGGCATCGACCGCATCGAGGAAGCGCTCGCAAGCATCCGTGTCCTCGGCAACGATGGCCTCGGAGTGCATCGTGCCGTAGCGGTTGATGTGCGCGATGGCCTCGTCCTCGTTTGCCACGACCTTCACGCTCATCTCGAGCGCCAGATACTCGCGACCCCAGTCCTCCTCAGTCGCGGCGACGTAGTCATCGCCCTCCACAAAGCCGGCGTCGGCGCATGCGGCGCACGTGGCCTCGTCGCCGTGAATGAGTACGCCGTGGTCATGCAGCACGGCCACGACCGCGGGCAAAAACGCATCGGCCACGGCACGGTCGACCAGCAGCGACTCGGCGGCATTGCACACGCCCACGCGCTGCGTCTTAGCGTTGACGATAATATTGAGCGCTTTATCGAAGTCGGCGGATTCATGCACGTAGATGTGGCAGTTACCCGTGCCCGTCTCGATCACCGGAACGAGTGACTCGCGCACGCAGCGCTGGATCAGGCCCGCACCGCCACGCGGAATGAGCACATCGACGACGCCGCGGAGCTTCATGAGCTCGCCGGTGGCCTCGCGGTCGGTAGACTCGATCATCGACACGGCCTCGCGCGGGAAGCCCTTGGTCTCGAGCGCATCGGCCAGCAGCTCAGAAATCATGGCGCACGAGTGATAGGCTAGCGAACCGCCGCGCAGAATGCAGGCGTTGCCGGTGCGGATGCAGATGCCCGCGGCGTCGGCCGTCACGTTGGGGCGCGCCTCGTAGACCATGGCAACCAGGCCCAGCGGCACACTCACGCGCGTAAGGTCCACGCCACTCGCAAGCACACGGTGATCGAGCACGCGGCCCACGGGATCGGGCAGCTCGGCGAGCTTCTCCAGGCCGGCGGCCATGCTCTCAACGCGCTCGGGCGTCAGCAGCAAGCGGTCGAGCAATCCGACCGAGGTGCCCGCATCACGCGCAGCGGACATATCGAGCTCGTTGGCGGCAACGATGGAGTCGACACCGTTGCGCAGTGCTGCGGCCATGGCGCGCACGGCCTCCTGGCGCTGCTCGTCGCTCGCCGTGGCAAGCGAGGCCGACGCTGCCTTGGCGGCAACGGCAAGATCGTGGACATACGTGGCTATATCGACCGACATGGGCGGCCCTTTCTCCTAGAAGTTTGCAACCATGGTAGCCGATTTGCGCATGACCTCACCTGCGGCGGTAGAATTGGTCAACCCGAAACACCGCAACGAACGGAAGCATCACATGGCGCTCATCACTTCGTACCACGTCCCCGGCCTGTATGTCGAGGACCACAGCATCGACGTCCCCCTTGACTGGCGCGGCCTGGAGCCGATGCTCCTGGCCGTCGGCAGCACCATGCGCCGCGGCGCTATGCCGGCACCAATCGCCGGCGCGCCCGAGAGCATCAAGCTCTTCTATCGCGTGGTTTGCGCGCCCGACCGCATCAACGACGATCTGCCGCTGCTCCTGTTTTTACAGGGCGGCCCCGGCGGCGAGAGCCCGCGTCCGTTGTCGCCCACAAGCGATGGCTGGATCGAGGAGGCCGTCAAACACTTCCGCGTGGTCCTGCCCGACCAGCGCGGCACCGGACGCAGTAGCTGCGTGGACGGACGCACGATCGCGGCCTTGGGCGAGCGCGCCGAGGCAGCCGGCGCCGATGCGGACCGCTCGCAGGCAGACTTCCTCAAGCGTCACCTCGCCAGCTCTATCGTGCGCGATTTTGAGTACCTGCGCCTGGTGGGCTTTGGCGGCAGGCCCTGGGTCACGCTCGGGCAGAGCTACGGCGGCTTTTTGACGCTGAGCTACCTGTCGCTCTTCCCCGAGGGCGTGGCGGCAAGCTTTACCTGCGGCGGCATCCCCCACGTACCGGCGAGCGCAAGCGAGGTCTACGCGCACACCTTCCCGCGCATGGCTGCCAAGACGCAGCAGTATTACGACCGCTACCCCGCCGACGTCGAGCGCGTGGCGGCGCTGGCCGATGCGCTTGAGGAGCAAAAGCCCGTGCTACCCGACGGCTCGCCGATGACGGTCGAACGCCTGCAGCTCATGGGCAGCGACTTTGGCATGAAGCCGAGCTTTGAGCGCATGCATTGGATTATCGATCATGCTTTTGTTGACGGCGACGGCACGCTGGCCTGCGGCGCCTCGGTATCTGACAGCTTTTTGATGCGCGCCTTCGAGCGCACCAACACGCGCACGAATCCGCTGTACTGGACGCTTCAGGAGTTCATCTACGCCGACGGCGACACCATGCCCATTCGCTGGGCCGCGGCAGAAGAGAAGGCCCATCGTGCCGAGTTCGACACGCTCACGCGACCGCTCATGTTTACCGGCGAGGCCATGTTCCCGTGGATGTTTGAGCAGATGCCCGAACTTAAGCCCTTCAAGCCGGCGATGGATCTGCTTATGGAAGACACAAGCTGGGACAAGATCTACGACCCGCAGCGCCTGGCGTGCAACGAGGCGCCCCTGCAGGCCGCGGTGTACTTCGATGACATGTACGTGGACTCGGGCATGCAGCTCGATACGCTCAGCCGCGTGGGCAACTCGCATGCCTGGGTGACCAACGAGTTCGAGCACGACGGCTTGCACGGCAGCGTGGTGTTCAAGCACCTCTTCGACGAAGCCCTCAACCGCGGAGACCTGCGCCAGATCTTCTAGCAAAGGAGTGTTCCCGTCTGCCGGCACAATAGGAACGTCCCCAAGTGCCGGCAACGACAATGCCGCTGGTAGAGGACAGAAAGCGAAAACGCCCCTAAGCGAGCAAGGTGACGTGAAAGAGGAGGGCATTGACCTTTTGGTCATGCCCGACGATTGAACGTCAGATTGCCGCTTAGGGGCGTTTGCAGCGTCAATTGGTTAGGCGAACACTATCAAGTTGTCCCTATGGATCGCGGGCTTCTCGGCCAGGTCTGCGAGCAGGCGGTTGCTGGCAATCTGGTCCTGGCGGCGGCCGGCGGCAAGCTCCAGCACGTCCGAATCGGCCTCGGCGATACCACGGGCGACAACCATGCCGCTCGGGTCGCACACGTCGAGCACATCGCCCTCGGCAAACTGGCCATCGACCTCGCGAATACCCACCGCGAGCAGCGACGAACCGCGGCTGACCAGCGCCTTCGCGGCGCCGTCATCGACCGCCACCGAGCCGTGCGCCTTGTCGCCCAGTGCAATCCACAGCTTGCGCGGCGCAATGTCCAGGCGCTCCGCCGGCGGATCGAACAGCGTACCCACGCTCTCGCCGCGGGCCAGACGCACGAGCGCATCGGGCTCCTCGCCCGAGCAAATCACGCTCTGAATGCCCGCCGTCATGAGAATGCGGCTCGCGCGGATCTTGGTGATCATGCCGCCCGTGCCCACCGATGTGGAAGAATCGCCCGCCGAGGCGATGATCTTGGCGTCGATCTTATGCACGACAGGAACAAACTCGGCCGTGGGGTCCTCATGCGGATTGGCAGTATAGAGACCATCGATGTCCGAGAGCGTCACGCACAGATCGGCAGAAACCAGGCAGCTCACAAGCGCCGCCAGTGTGTCGTTGTCGCCAAACTTGATCTCGTCGACGGTGACGGTATCGTTCTCGTTGACGACCGGCACCACACCCAGCTCAACCAGGCGCAGCAGGGCGTCGCGCGCGTGCAGGTAGGACGTACGGCGGGCCGTATCGTGGCGCGTGAGCAGCACGAGCGAGGTGAGCAGGTCGCGCGCATGGAACTCCTCATCGTAGGCCGACGAGATGATGCACTGACCGGCCGAGGCGCAGGCCTGCAGGCTCGGCAGGTCGCCGACCGGCTTGCGGTCGAAGCCCAACACGGGATAGCCACAGGCGATAGCGCCAGAGCTCACCACGACCAGACGCCAGCCGAGCTTGCGCAGCGCTGCGGCCTGATCGGCAAGCCCGCCGATAAAGGCGCGGTTGACCTTGCCATCGGCACCCACCACCGTGGACGAACCGATCTTTACCACCATCGTTTTATAAGAAGTCGTCATACGTCAAACCAATCAACTGTTCAGCGAACGGCCGAGCTGGCGGCCAAGGGAGCGTGACTCGCCCCTACCGCCCAAGGAATTAGTGAGCCCAGGGAAAGGCAGAGGCCGCGGCCATGTTCTTGCGCACGAGCTCGTCGCGCACCTGAGCCAGGCCCTGCTCCATGCCCACCACATAGGTCTGCGGGTACAGGAAGCGCTTGAAAGCTGCGTCCAGATGATCGAGCGCCCAAGCACAGCGCTCGCGCGCGTCCTGGATGCTCTCACGCGGAGCCACCGCACTGCCATCGCGCACGATCGGCACCAGCAGCTCGCGATACTCAAGTTCGGACACGTCGGTCACCAGGGCGGCATCATTCACGGCCACGAGGGTATTGCCGCGCGCGGCGCCCTCCCCCGCCAGATGGTCCTCGTCGTAGATCATGTCGCAGACCGGGCCGCCAAAGCCGTCGTAATAACGGCGCACGCGTTGCACACCCGGGATCGTGCGCTTGTAGGGCTGCTCGGAGAGCTTGACCACCGGCGTCCATGGATCTACCTCGCTCGCACGGCGGGCGGAAAGCTTGTACACGCCACCCAGCGCCGGCTGGTCATAGCAGGTCGCGAGCTTGGTACCCACGCCAAAGCTGTCGATGGGCGCGCCCTGGTCGAGCAGCGACTGAATCGTGTACTCATCCAGATCGTTAGAAACCGAGATCCCCACATAGGGCAGGCCCTCGGCATCAAAACGGCCGCGAACATACTTGGAGAGCTTGGCGAGGTCGCCGGAGTCGATGCGAATAGCCGACAGGCGCTCGCCCACCGCCTCCATCTCCTTGGCAACCGTAATGGCATGCTCGCAACCCTCGCGTACGTCGTAGGTGTCGATGAGCAGCGTGCAGTTCTTGGGACTCGACTTAGCAAAAGCCCGGAATGCCTCGAGCTCGGAGTCGAAGCTCATGACCCAGCTGTGCGCATGCGTGCCAAAGACGGGAATACCGTAGCGGCGGCCGGCGAGCACATTGGACGTAGAGGAGCAGCCGGCAACGTAGCTCGCGCGCGCGACGGCCAGCCCGCCATCGGGACCCTGGGCGCGGCGCAGGCCAAACTCGGCAACGGGACGGCCGTCCGCCGCCAGCACCACGCGCGCCGTCTTGGTGGCGACAAGCGTCTGGAAGCCGACGATGTTGAGCAGCGCCGTTTCGAGCAGCTGGCACTCCAGCGCGGGACCGGTGACGCGAACCATGGGTTCGCGCGGAAAGACGAGCTCGCCCTCGGGGACGGCGTCGATGTTTACATGTGCACGAAAATCGCGCAGGTAGTCGAGGAATGCAGGCTTGAACATCGCGCCGCCGGCCGGGGCCTGGAGTGAGGCGAGGTAGTCGATATCCTCGGGCGTAAAGCGCAGGTTCTCGACCAGCTCGGGCAGCTCGGCGGTGCCGCACATGACGGCATAGGCGCTGCCAAAGGGATGGTCGCGGTAAAACGCGGTAAAACAACCCTGCTCATTGGCCTTGCCGCTCTCCCACAGGCCCTGGGCCATAGTGAGCTCGTACAGATCGGTGAGCATTGCAATGTCGGTGGGATGAGAGATATCGGTCAAAGCCATGGGGCGACCTTTCGGATGCGTTGTGCAGAGGTTGAGGGTTGGAGAAGGGCAGAGTGTTCGGGCATGGCACCCGGCGCGAATCGGCTAGAGCAGGCCCATGCTGGTCAGGATCGTGTAGCCCATAAAGATGACAAACGCGATGAGGGCAAGGACAATGATGATTTTTTGAGCCGGCGCCATGCCAGGGATCTCGTTCTCGCCCGTAGGCTCCTTGGAGGTAACCATGCGCTGGGCAAAGCTCATCTCGTCGCGGCTCGGCTTGGGATCGACGGACTTGGGACGAGCGGCCTTTTTAGGCTGAGGTTTGTGCGCGGCAGGTGCAGGCTTCGCAGAGGCGGGCTTGGGTGCGGGCGCAGGCGCCGGTACGGCTGCGCCCTTCGCAGCAGCCTCCTCGGCCTTCGCACGCTCGGCACGCAGGGCGGCCAGCTCCTCACGCTCGCGGCGTGCCTCTTCCTGGGCCTCGCGACGAGCTTTCTCGGCGCGGAGCTCTTCCAACTCGGCGCGTTCCTCGGCAGACAGTGGTTGGGACTCAAGCTTGGCCATGGTACAGCCCTTTCTTTTAAAAAAAGCCGCCGACACAATGTCAGCGGCTTATCAAATCCAAGGGTGGAGACGAAGGGAGTCGAACCCTCGGCCTCTGCCATGCGACGGCAGCGCTCTCCCAACTGAGCTACGTCCCCAGGACAAGTCGATATTTTACCTACGGCTCGCCAACTGTCAACGCCCAATAACCAGTCTTTTTGGGGCGTGGCTATTTTGACAACTTTTCGAGCAGGCGATCCTCTCGATGATTTTTTAATCCCCGTCCCAGAAAAATCATCGGCGAATGTGCTACTTTGCGCTGGTGAGGACGCCGGTGGTGTCGAACGCCGGGGTGAAGCTCTCGTCTACCGCTCCGCCTTCTTGCCAAAACATCGTCGTAAAGCCCAGGTCGTCGGCATGGTCGAGCACCTGCTCGTACTCCTCGCGCGTCACGGCGCGCGCCAGGTCGCCGCCTTGTTCGCGCATGAGGGCATTGGGCGTGTACTGGTTCATGACCGAGATCGGCACGTCGCCCACCGTCTGCCACACCAGGTCCAACACGCGGCACGAATCGTCCGCATGCCCCGGCAGCACCAGATGACGCACGATTATGCCGCGCTTCATGAGCCCGTCCCCGTCTACCAGCTCTCCCCCGCGGCGCTCAATCTCGCGCGCCATCTGGGCCAGACCCGACACAGCCACGCGCGGGTAGTCCTTAATATGAGAGAGTGACTGCGCAAGCGCCGCATTGGCATACTTAAAGTCGGTAAGCCACACGTCGACCAAATCGCCGAGCGCCGCCACGGCACTCGCGCGCTCATAACCGCTCGTGTTGTAGACGATTGGAATGACCAGTCCGCGCTCCCGAGCTGCGGCAATCGCGGCCGGCAGCAGGTGAGCATAATGCGTAGCCGTCACCAGATTGATGTTATTGGCACCTTGGTCCTGCAGCTCCAGCATAATCTCGACCAGGCGCTCGGGCGAAATCTCAAGCCCAAAATTGCCCGTCGAGATCTCGTGGTTCTGGCAATAGATACATTTGAGCGAGCAGCCGCTAAAGAAGATCGTGCCCGAACCGGCCTCGCCCGAGATAGGCGGCTCCTCCCACATATGAAGCGCCGCGCGGGCCACCTTGAGCGTGTCATCGGCACCGCATACGCCGTGCGCACCCTCGTCGCGCACCGCACCGCAACGGCGCGGACACAAATGGCAGGCGGGCGAAAAAAGTTCGGTCAACGGCGTCGGCATAAAAACATGCTCCAAAACAACGATTCAGCAGCTCAAACGTAAAGGGACCAACCGCACAGACGGCTCGAGCCCAAGGCGCCGTAATCGTCCGACACGATTTTTGTAATGTCAAGACTGGAATCGATAAAGTGCCGCTTTATGATGTAGGTATTCCGCCCCCCGCGGAGCAACTGGGTGAACCGTCGCGTTTATTTAGGGAGCCCACACAGTCGTACCTAGTACAGGTATCCTTCGTTGTTAAGGACGCTGGAACAGTCGATGAGGGCACCCACCTGTTTTAGGTGGGTTCATTTTCGTAACGTGGGGGGTGGTTTTTATTTGCCGAAAACCACCATTACAGCCCATATGGATCCCCGCCGGTATCCCGACAATCCATCGACAACATCCCAATATCTGGTAAGCGCGTGATAATCAGACGGTGCAAACCTCCGCACCCCCTCGGTCGAGTATCATGGGACAGCTATGCCTTTTTGCGCTTAGCAACCTTTGACCTTTTCCTTCGACGCTTGGCGGTTTTTAGATTCATGGCTTCATCCCCGAGCTACATACCGTATCTATGCGTGGCAGCGGCGGCCTTTATCACGACCTTCCTCATGGTGCCCCTGGTCAAGCGCTTGGCAATTAAGCTCGACGCCGTCGACTATCCTTCTAAGCGCCGCATCAACACCAAGCCCATCCCGCGTTTGGGCGGAACGGCGGTGTTTTTGGGCCTGGTCGTTGCCTGCATTGTGCAAATCCTAGGCACCTGGCACCTAGGCTGGCCGCCCGTCCTGGTGCCGCACCCGCGCCTTCACATTAGCTATCCCATGCTCGCGCTCTCCTTTACCGTCATCTTTGCGACCGGCGCTATCGACGACGTCTTCCAGCTCAAGCCCAAACAAAAACTGGCCGGTCAGGTCCTCGCCGCGCTCATCGCCTGTATCGGCGGACTGCGGATCGGCGTCATCGTCAACCCGTTTGCCCCCGGCGAGATCATGCTCGGATGGCTCGCCTACCCCATCACCGTGATCTATCTGGTGGCATTCACCAACATCATTAACCTCATCGACGGCCTCGACGGCTTGGCCACGGGCATCTGCGGCATCGCTTCGTTCACCATGTTTTCGATGGCCGTTCTCTCGGGCCGCATCGACGCCGCCGCGCTCTCCATTGCGCTCTTTGGCGCCTGCCTGGCCTTTTTGCGCTACAACTTCAATCCCGCAAGCATCTTCTTGGGCGACTCGGGATCGCTGCTTCTGGGCTTTGCGCTGGGCTCCATCTCGTTGCTCAACGTGAGCCGCACCGCCGCGCTCACCTCGCTTATCATCCCGCTCATCGTTGCCGGCGTGCCCATCATCGACACGTTTAGCGCCATCGTGCGCCGCAAGCGCGCCCACATTAGCATCGGGCAGGCCGACAAGGGCCACATCCACCACCGCCTGATCCAAGAGGGCTACAACCAAAAGCAGGCAGTGCTCCTCATCTATGCCTGGTGCATCATGCTTTCGGCCGGCGCCGCCGCGATTAACCAGGTCGAGGTCCCCATGCGCGTGCTCATCTTTACCGTGCTCGCCATTGGCTCGGCGGCCTTTGCCAAGCATCTACATCTGTTTGAGCCCGTGCTGCGCCACCATTACAACAAGCGCACGCACGAAGACGAGCTCGTCACCCCCGACGACCCCGCCTTTAAGCAGGAGGAGCAGGCGGCAGAAGAGCGCAAGGAGGAGCGCCACCACAGGCGCTAGGGTAAGCTGCCGAGGATGCGCCCAGGCGCCGCCGGCCAAACGCGCAGCCACGCCGCGCCCATCGCACAAGCCACCCCTCTCCCGCCCCTGTCTCTTATACACATCTGACGCTGCCGACGACTAGTCGAGTGTAGAT
>UQPY01000057.1 GCA_900542965.1 uncultured Collinsella sp. | reverse complement strand
GGCCCGTGGGTTATACCCTAAGAGCAAACCACCCTTTTTAAGGGTGGTTTTGATTACTTTACGTACACCACGTTGTCGCGGCGCGGCTTTGCCTCGGGTAGCGTGTCCTCGGCGTAGCCCAGAATGCAGTTACCGACACCGCGCAGGCTTCCGTCGGCGGGCAGACCCCAGTTGGTCAGTAGCTCCAGGCCCTCGGGCGAATCGAAAACCTCATGCGCGCGGTGAATCCAGCACGAATCGACGCCCAGCGCATAGGCAGCGTTGAGCAGGTTGCCCATGGCGAGCGAGCCGTCTTCCAGATGTGTGGGCACGCTGCGGTCAACCAGCACCACCACAACGGTCTTGGCGCCATAGAAGGGGTCGCTGTTGCTGCCCATGACCTGGGCGTTGAGCTGTGAGAGACGCTCGACGGTCGCGGGGTCGGTGACGGCGACAAACGTCACCGGTTGGCGGCCCATGCCGCTCGGTGCATATTGGCCGGCTTCGATAATACGCGCAAGCTTTTCGGCCTCGACGGGACGATCGCTGTAGTTGCGGCAGCTGCGGCGGTGAATGAGCGCTTCGATGGTCTCCATGGTGTCTCCTTGCGGTGGCGTTGCAGATGCCACGTTCATACCCGTCGGGCTCAAACGATAGACGGTCAATTGCCCGGCCAAAAGGATGGATTCCAATTGGGAAAGTGGGTTTGCATAAAAGTACCTTCAGAATGTGACAAACAAATGGGATGGTTAAACGTTTTATCCCGTCTACCCTGCGGTTTTTTACCACTTGCCTAAATGACGAACGCATAACCTCTGATAAAGGTTTTACTAAAGGAGCACCAACGTTTATCAACGCGCCATGGTGGCGCCGGGCCAGGAGGTAACATCATGTTCCAGGCTGGAGATGTCGTCGAGACCGACTTCGAAGGATTTCTGAAGCTGCTGCGTTCCAAGACGCGCGCTTTCGTGTCGATTAACGACCACGAGTACTACATCACGCACACCGATGGCTATTGGCGTGTTCAGGATTGCGAGGCCCTCAACGATAAGGGCCACTTTACTGACTGCTCCGAGCTGGTCAACACGGTCTGCGAGGTCGTCGAACTGCCGTGGATCTGCGGCAAGAGCCTGCACGACAGCTTCTCGGGCGCTACGGTCTACGAGGCCGTCGCTGCTTAACAGCCAACACTCGATATTCTCTCGCAACCGCCGGCGCCGCCCCCGCGCCGGCGGTCTTTTTTGTCGATATGCAATGTGGGCCGACCATAAACAACGAGCTTGTTGACGATAGTCAAAACTCGGACTAATGTAGAGATATTAATTGGTCAAAACTCGGACTATCGAATGGTGGGAGAGATGAATAGTGCAGTTAGCCCGGTCGATTTCGACCGGATGCTCAACGGGCTTGACCGTATCTATTCGGAGTTCGCGCGCGCCTGCGGTCTTTCGGACTGCGCCTACTGGATGCTCGTCGATACCAGCACGGCGGGCGGCAGTATTGCCGTAAGCCGTCTGACAAGCGAATGGTTCTACAGCAAACAGACCATCAACTCGGCCATTAAAACCTTGAAGGCGCGGGGTTTCGCAACGTTGGAGTTTGCCGAGGGCAGCCGTAAGAACAAGGTTGTGCGTTTGACCGAAGCGGGCATGCGGTTTGCCGAGCGTTATGCGCTGCCGGCACTCAAGGCCGAGCAGCGAGCCTTTGGCGCGCTTGAGCCATGTGAGCAGCGCGAGATTATGCGCTTGATCGGCAAATTCTCTCAGGTGCTCGGCGATGAGTGCGATGCCTTTAAGCAGCATATCGCTGCCGAGAGCCAGGCCGAGAATCAAGGTGAGGGGGAGTCGTGCGACTGTTAATGAGGTTTCTAAAGCCATATCGAGGGCTTGTCGCAGTGACGCTGCTGGTGCTGCTGGTGGATAACGTCGGTACGCTGTTGGTTCCCACGATGCTGGCGAACATGGTCAACACCGGTATTACCACGGGCGATGTCGACTACATTTTACGCAACGGCCTATACATGTTTATCGCGACCAGCATGGCTAGCGGCGGCACGGTGCTGGGCTGCTATCTTTCGGCGCGCCTGGCCGCCAACGTGGCTTGCGATATCCGCAATGCCGTGTACGACAAATCGCTCGAGCTCGCGGCCAGCGATTTTGAGCGCTTTGGCACCGGATCGATGATCACACGCTCGCTCAACGACATCAACGTGATTCAGCAGGCGATTCTGCAGACGATTCAGCTGGTGCTGCCCGTGCCGTTTTTGGCTGTGGCGGGCATCATCTTCGCCTGGTTTATCGATCCCGCCATGGGCACGCTTCTGGGCGTAGTCGTTGCGATTGTGCTGGTGGCGGCGGTCTTTACGGTTGCCAACGCGGCGCCGATTTTTATGCGCCTACAGGGCTTTATCGACCGCATGAACGTGGTGCTGCGCGAGAATATTGTGGGCGTGCGCGTCATCCGTGCGTTTAACAAGGAGCGCCACGAGGAACGGCGTCTGGACGAGGTGTTTAGCGAATACGCCGCCAACGCCATCAAAGTCAACCACCTGTTTGTGGGCCTCGACAGCTCCAGCTTCTTTTTGATGAACATCGCCGAGGTGGCGGTGCTGTGGGTTGGCGGCAACCGCGTGGGCGCCCACGCCATGCAGATCGCGAGCATCTCGGCGGTGCTGGAGTATGCAATTCTGATTCTGTTCTTTGTGATGATGGCCCAGATGGTGGTGCTGACGCTTCCGCGTGCTGCCGCGTGCCTGAACCGTGCGCAGCAGGTGTTGGAGATTGAGCCGAGCATCGTCGATGGCGAGCGCACGCTGGATGACGGGGCGCGCGAGCCCCAAGACGAAGCCGATGCGGTGGCCGTGTTCGACCACATGTCGTTTCGCTTTGACGATGCCGACGAGGACACCCTGTGCGACCTGAGCTTTGCCTGCCGTCGCGGTCAGACGACTGCGATCGTTGGCTCGACAGGCTCAGGCAAATCGACGGTGGCAAAGCTTCTGCTGCGCTTCCACGATGCCACCAAGGGCTCCATTCGCCTGAATGGTGTGGACCTGCGCGAGCTTACGCAAGACGAAATCCGCGGGCGCATTGCCTATGTGCCGCAGAAGGCGTGGCTGTTCTCGGGCACCGTGGCAAGCAATCTGCGCTTTGGCAACGAAGACGCGACTGAGGCCGACATGCTTCATGCGCTCCAGGTTGCCCAGAGCACCTTTGTGCTCGATCAGCCGCAGGGGCTCGATACCCCGGTGGCGCAGGGCGGTACGAACTTCTCGGGCGGCCAGCGCCAGCGCCTGGCCATTGCTCGCGCGCTCATGAAGCAGGCCGATCTATATATCTTCGACGATAGTTTTTCGGCCCTGGACTTTAAGACTGATGCCGCCCTGCGCCATGCGTTACAAGATGAGACACGTGACGCAGCGGTGCTCATCATCGCGCAGCGCATCTCGACGATTTTGCACGCCGACCAGATTGTCGTGCTCAAGGACGGCGAGGTTGTGGGCTTGGGCACGCACGAGGAGCTTATGGAAACCTGCGAGGTGTACCGCGCCATCGCGGAATCGCAAATGAAGGGAGGTGAGTAGCATGGCCGAGGAGCTCAAGAAGCAGAGCGGCGGTGATGGCGCCGTTGCCGCGGGGCTGGTCGAGGAAACGGCTGCCGTGGCACCCGAGCTGGATGACGCCGCCAAGGCTGCAGCCGAGCGCGAGGCTCGCCGCCAAGCGCTCTACGAGGAAAACGAGCGCGCCGAGGACGAGCGCGCCCGCGCTGAGGCAGAGCGCATGCGCGATGTGGACGACGAGGACGAGGACGAGAAACCCCGCGACACCTGGGCGACGGTGCGCCGCCTGTGGAGCGAGGCTGCCGGCGACCATTGGCGCTTCTATATCGTGTTCGCGAGTATTGTGTTCTATGCCATCTTTAACACCGCTGCGCCGGCATATAGCGCCCGTGTGATCGATGAGCTGTGGGGCCACATTCAGGTGGCGTTTGCCAACGATACCACCTTCAACATCACCTGGGAGAACTGCGGCAGGACCATCTTCATCTACTTTATGATTTGGACGGCCGCTGCCTCGTTCTACGCGCTCCAGAGCTTTTTGATGTCGAGCGTGGCCGAACGCCTCAACCTGCGTCTACGCAACCGCATCGCACAAAAGCTCAACCGTCTGCCGCTTGCCTATTTTGACGCGCATCGTCCCGGCGAGGTCGTCAGCCGTGCGACCAACGACTTGGACAAGATGTCCGAGAGCATGCAGCGCGGCTTGCTGCAGCTGCTGGTATCGATCGGTACCGTGACGGGTGCCATCATCATGATGTTCGTGTTTAGCGTGCCGCTCACGCTAGTCTTTTTGTTCTTTATGGCGTTGTCGCTGCTGGTGACCAAAGTGGTCTCGCGTCGCACGCATGATGTGACGGGCGAGCGTCAGGAGTGGGTGTCCAAGATTACGAGTGCGGTCGAGGAGGGCTACTCGGGCCGTCTGGTGATCCGCGCGTTTAACCGCGAGCGCCAGAGCTCCGCTGAGGTGCACGAGGCCTCGGGCGAGCTGGCGCGCGTGAGTACCAAGGCCGACTTCATGATCAATGCCGTCGGCCCCGCGGTGCGCTTTATCGGCCGTTTGGCGCAGATCGTGATCGCGCTTGTGGGCTGCAGCATGCTGGTTGCCGGTCACATGACCGTCGGCGTGTTCCAGGCGTTCTTCCAGTTTATCTACGAGGCGTCCGAGCCCATGACGCAGTTGTCGTTTACCTTCAACTCGCTGCAGAGCGCGCTGGCGAGTGCAGAGCGCGTGTTCGACCTGCTCGATGAGCCCGAGATGGAGGCCGATCCGCTGCCGGACAAGGCCGCCAAGCTGCCGGGTCGCGTGGAGGGCCGCGTCTCCTTTGAGCACGTGCGTTTTGGTTATTCGCCCGACAAGCCGCTTATGCGCGACGTGTCGTTTACCGCCGAGCCGGGCCAGAAGATTGCCGTGGTGGGAACCACGGGCGCAGGCAAGACGACGCTCATCAACCTGCTCATGCGCTTCTACGAGATTGACGGCGGGCGTATTACGCTCGACGGCGTGGATACGAGCCGCATGGATCGCGGCGAGCTACGTCAGCAGTTTGGCATGGTGCTGCAAGACGCCTGGCTGTTCGACGGCACGATTGCCGAGAACATCGCCTACGGCTGCCCCGAGGCAACGCGCGAGGAGATTGTTGCGGCTGCGCGCGCCGCCCAGGTTGACTTCTTTGTGCGCACCATGCCGCAGGGCTACGACACGCGCGTGGCCAACGATGCCGAAAGCATCAGTCAGGGCCAGCGCCAGTTGCTGACCATTGCGCGCGTGTTGCTCAACAACCCGGCGATTCTCATTCTGGATGAGGCGACGTCGAGCGTGGATACGCGCACCGAGCTTGCCATCGGCCGTGCCATGGACGCGCTTATGCGCGGGCGTACGAGCTTTGTGATCGCACACCGTCTGTCGACGATCGTGGATGCCGACCTGATCTTGGTCATGGATCACGGCAACATTATCGAGCAGGGCACGCATAAGGAGCTGCTGGCTGCCGAGGGTGCCTACGCCGACCTCTACTTGAGCCAGTTCGCCTAATGTGACAAAGGGACAGTTCCGCATGTCACATCAAAAAGAAAGGCGCGCCGGGGATGAATTCCCTGGCGCGCCTTCTTGCGTTGATGCCGATGTCGTTTTGTACCGCTTGCGTTCCTAGCGTTCGTCCACGAGCTTTGCGACGAGGGCTTTGAGCTCGGCCACCTCTCGCTCGAGTTCTTTGACGCGGCGGGCGTTCTCGGTGATGCCTTGGCGGTTGAGGGCACTCTGCTCGGCGGCGTCATCGGGCATGTACTCGCGATGCTGCTTGGCGTCGAAACTCTCCTCGAACACGCGGCAGCCGTTGCGCTTGATGATGCGTCCCGGCACGCCCACGACGGTGCAGTTGTCGGGCACGTCCTTGACGACAACCGAGTTGCCGCCGATTTTGACGTTGTTGCCGATGCGGATGTTGCCGAGCACCTTGGCGCCCGTGCCCACGGTGACGTTGTTGCCTAGGGTGGGGTGGCGCTTGCCGGTCTCGTTGCCGGTACCGCCGAGCGTGACGCCCTGGTAGAGCACGCAGTTGTCGCCCACAATGGTGGTCTCGCCGATGACGACGCCCATGGCATGGTCGATAAAGAAGTGCTTGCCGATCTGCGCGGCGGGATGAATCTCGACGCCGGTGATATGACGGGTGAGCTGCGAGAGCACGCGGGCGAGCGAGCGATGGCCGTGCTCCCAGAGCCAGTGCTCGGGCACGTGATTCCACTTGGCGTGAAGACCGGGGTACGAAAGGAAAATGACCAGGCCGTTTTGCGCGGCGGGGTCCTGCGCCTGGACGGTCTTGATGTCCTCGCGAATGGTATTGATAAAGCTCACCGGCCGCCCTCCCTTAGCGCCATGGCAATGCGATTCAATAAAGTATAGCGATTCGCTAGGGATTAGGAAGGACAATCTTGGCGGCATTGCACGACAGGTGTCAGTTATGCAAACTTGCTGGTAATGGAGTCATGCTTTTGTGGGGTTGCGCACGAGGGGGCGCCGCAACCGTATACTGGTCAACTTGGACGTATCCGCGCCCACAACTGAGAGGTTTTACTTCATGGGTTTCATCAATTTTATCGCCGAGCTGCTCAAAGACCCGCGCACCGCGATTGCCAGCTGGATCGCCGCCGGCCCGCTTATGGCCTACGGCTGCGTGTTCCTGATCATCTTTATCGAGACGGGCGTGGTGTTCTTCCCGTTCCTTCCCGGTGATTCGCTGCTGTTCGCCTCGGGTTTCTTTGCCCACAATGGCGGCTTTAACATTGTGGCGCTTCTGGCCACCGCGTGGGCCGCCGCCATTTTGGGCGATCAGTGCAACTTTATGATTGGTCACTTCTTTGGCCGCAAGATCATCGCTTCGGGCAAGGTCAAGGCCATGACGCCCGAGCGCATCAAAAAGTCCGAGGACTTCTTGGACAAGTGGGGTCACCTGGCCATCTTCCTGGGTCGCTTCTTCCCGTTTATCCGCACCTTTGTGCCCTTTATCGCTGGCATGGGCGGCATGCACTGGCGCAACTTTGTCGTCTTTAACGTGCTGGGCGGCATTACCTGGTCGACGGTCTTTACGCTGCTGGGCTACTTCTTTGGCGGCATTCCCTTTGTACAGGAGCACTTTGAGCTGCTGATTATCGGCATCGTTGCCGTGTCGATCATCCCGACCGTGGTCGGTCTGGTTAAGGCCAAGCTGGGCAAAAAGAACGCGTAGCTCGAGCCAGCGCGCAAACCGTGCAGTTGAGGCCCGTCACCGTTTACGGTGGCGGGCCTCTTCAGCTTCGGTCAAATGAAAATACTTTAGTTAGTTAAAGAAAAACGTTTTATCCGACGCGCGTGCGGAGTACAATCTCGTGCATGCGAATCGACGTGCCATCGGCTTTGATGCTGTTCGCGTGTCCCGTCCGGCTCTACGCTCCGGGCGTGCGACGTTGCGACGCGGTCGGCCTCGGTCCTTGCGTGCGGGTTCGCGAGTTTGCAACTGTGTATGTAAGGAGCGACATATGACTGTCGAGAAAAAGGATATCGATTGGGGTAGCCTCGGCTTTGGCTACATGAAGACCGATTACAGCTACGAGGCCCATTGGAAGGACGGCGAGTGGGACGAGGGTGGCCTGACCACCGACCACACCCTGCATGTCTCCGAGTGCGGCGGCATCTTCCATTACTGCCAGGAGGTCTTTGAGGGCCTGAAGGCCTACACCGCCGAGGACGGCAGCATCGTCTGCTTCCGTCCCGACATGAACGCCGAGCGTATGTACAACTCTGCGCAGCGCCTCGAGATGCCCCCGTTCCCCAAGGACAAGTTCGTTGAGGCCGTCAAGCAGGTCGTTTCTGCTAACGCCGCCTGGGTTCCGCCCTTCGGTTCCGGCGCAACCCTGTACGTGCGTCCGTTTATGATCGGCTCCGGTGACGTGATCGGCGTGGCTCCCGCTCCTGAGTACACGTTCCGTATTCTCGTGACCCCGGTCGGTCCGTACTTTAAGGGTGGCCTCAAGCCCGTCAAGCTGCGCGTTTCTGAGTATGACCGTGCGGCACCGCACGGCACCGGCAACATCAAGGCCGGCCTCAACTACGCCATGTCCCTCAAGCCCACGATGGAGGCCCATCGCGAGGGCTATGCCGAGAACCTGTATCTCGACTCCGAGTCCCGCACCTATGTCGAGGAGACCGGTGGCGCCAACGTCCTGTTCGTGAAGGAGGACGGCACGCTCGTCGTTCCGCAGTCGCACACCGACTCCATCCTGCCCTCCATCACTCGCCGTTCGCTCGTTCAGGTTGCTCAGGACCTGGGCATGACCGTCGACCAGCGTCCCGTCGAGTGGGCTGAGGTCAAGGCCGGTACCTTTGTCGAGTGCGGCCTGTGCGGCACCGCTGCCGTCATCTCCCCGGTTGGCGAGATCGACAACAAGGTCTATGGTGCCGATGAGACCGTGACCTTCCCGGCTGGCTACACCGAGATCGGCCCTGTGATGAAGAAGCTCCGCGAGACCCTGACTGGTATCCAGTCTGGTGCTGTTGAAGATAAGCACAACTGGGTTTACACCGTCGCGTAAGCTGCCATAGCTGTTCGGCCCGAGGGCAACCTTTCTTTCCGGCGCGTCCTCGGACATGAAAGAACCTCCGCTGCGCACTTCGTGCGGCGGAGGTTCTTTCGTCCTGCGGAGTGCGCCGGAAAGGAAGGTTGCCCTCGGGCCTGCGTTACCTCGGCGCTGCCGTTACGGGCAATATAGATCTGAATTAAAGATGGCGCGCGGCCTTTTAGGCCGCGCTTTTGTTTTGGTTCGCGCCATGTGGGGGTGATGGCGACGTGCATTTTTGCGAGTATTCTGCAACCGAAGGCCCCTGCATACCGACCTCGGGCAAAAAATCGGGATTTCTCGATGTTTTCTACGAATGATGGGCGGGGTTATGGGCTGACAGCGTTTGATTTGCAGGGATATTCGCGGTCTTTGGCATTTATCGTAGCGCCCGAAGCCCTTGGTTATGTTGAATACTCCTAAAAATGCACGGCGCTTAGAGGGGGACCTTCGCGAAAAAGGAAACCGCCCCGTCGAAGTATGCGTTCGACGGGGCGGTTTATACATTTGGCCGATTAAGGATGCGCTGCCAAACTACTAGAACTTGACGGTCGGGGCCTGGCGGGCTGCTTCGGCGGCCTCAAAGCCCTGGCGCTCCTTAAACTGGAAGATGCCGGCAAAGATGACAGCCGGGAACGTCTGAATGGCGTTGTTGTAGCTGAGCACGCAATCGTTGTAGCTCTGGCGTGCATAGCTAATCTTGTTCTCGGTATCCTCGAGCGATGCCTGCAGCTGCGTAAAGTTGGTGTTTGCCTTAAGATCGGGGTAGGCCTCGGCTACGGCGAAGAGCTGGCGCAGCGCACCGGTCAGCACGTTGTCGGCTTCCATCTTGGCCTCGGGCGTGGTGGCCTTGACGGCGGTGTTACGCGCACTGATCACGGCGGAGAGCGTCTCCTGCTCGTGCTTGGCGTAGCCCTTGACGGTCTCGACCAGGTTGGGGATCAGGTCGTTGCGGCGCTGCAGCTGCGTATCGATGTTCTGCCAGGCGTTATCGATGCGGTTACGCTTGGTGACCATGTTGTTGTAGATGCCGGCGATGGCGCAGACAATCACAATGACAACAACGATGCCGATGATGACGGTAATCATGATGTCTCCGTTTCGAATGGCCGCGGCGGCATGCGCCAGCTGCCGTTGGTATAACGCTACTAGTATACCCGCAACGTTTTGCCGTGCCGAACTTTCCGGCAAGCGTTATGTTTTCGGCGGGGTTGGTACCGGGGCAAAGCGCGCGAGGTACAGGTGTAAGATATGCGACAGATTGACGAGTGTTGTCTTTGCCCTGAGGATGGCGATACCAGTGGACCTTCGCATTAAGAAAACCTACCGCGCCCTGTTCGATGCCTTCACCGAGCTTCTCGAGGAGCATCGTTTTGAGGACCTGACGGTTGCCATGCTGTGCGACCGCGCCATGATTCGCCGTACGACGTTCTACAAGCACTTTCGCGACAAGAACGATTACTTTGCCTTTTATATCGATGAGCTTATGTCGGGCTTGCCGCAAAAACAGCCCGATGAGGCCGGCGCAGTGTCTGCCGAGGACGTGCGCGCGCTTCGGCACGCAATTTTGGACGATGCCATGGATTTGATTCTGGCGCACGAGCAGCTCATGGATAACATTTTGGCAAGCAGCATGTCGGGCATGTTGACCAACGTTATTTGCGACCGCATTGCCCGCTCCATCCGCGAGCGTGTGATGAACGTGCTTGCCGAGGATGCCCTGGCCCCCGTGTCACTTGAGACGACGTCTGAGTTTGTCGCCGGCGGTATTATTCGACTTTTCACGATATGGTGGGAATCGGGCCACGATCTGGAGCGTCGCTCCGAGATAGCCGACGTTGTCGATGCGCTGTTCGAGCGGACCATGACACCGGTGCATCACTAAAAGTGGCGGAGAGAGGGGGATTCGAACCCCCGGAACGCTCTCGCGCTCAACGGTTTTCAAGACCGCCGCATTCAACCGCTCTGCCATCTCTCCGTGAGTCGTAATGATAGCATCGTTTTGAATCTGCAACAGGGAAGGCGAACGATGACGATCACCGAAATCGACGAGAAGTTCATGCGCGAGGCACTGGCGGAGGCTCGCGCCGCCGCCGCGGTGGGCGAGGTACCGATTGGTGCCGTGGTAGTGCGCGCGGGTGAGATTGTCGCGCGGGCGCATAATCGCCGCGAGCTCGACCAGGATCCTTCGGCTCATGCAGAGTTCGCGGCCCTGTGCGCTGCCGCTCGGTCGCTCGGTCGCTGGCGCCTTTCCGATTGCACGGTCTACGTGACGCTCGAGCCATGCTGCATGTGTGCGGGGCTTATGGTTAACGCGCGCGTGGGGCGCTGCGTGTATGGCGCGGCTGATGCCAAGGCGGGCGCGCTGGGTTCGCTGTATGACCTCAATGCCGATTCGCGCCTGAACCATCGGTTTAATGTGACCGCCGGCGTGCTGGCGGATGAGTGTCGTGAGGTGTTGAGCGGCTATTTTAGTGGGCTGCGTGGCGCCGATGGTGCTGGCTGCGGTCGCGGGGCCGATTTTGAGGCGCATGTCGCTCACGCCGCAGCGCTTGCAGGTGCCGGTGAGGATGCTGGCACGGCGCTCAACTTTGGTCCTGCGTGCCGCCGGCCCCGCCGTGTGCTGCTGGCGATCGACTCCTTTAAGGGCAGTGTTTCGAGTGCGCAGACAGAGGCGGCGGTTGCCGAGGGCGTACGACGCGTTTGGCCCGATGCCGAGGTGCGCGCATTGCCGCTGGCAGATGGTGGCGAGGGAACGCTCGATGCCGTTGCCGCCTGCGGTGGCGAGCTTGTGACCTGCGAGGTTGCAGGGCCCTTTGGCGAGCGTGTGCCTGCCCGGATGCTGGTTGATGTCGAGCGCGAGTCCGCGGTCATCGAGATGGCCGAGGCGGCCGGCATTGGGTATTCGCCTTGCACGGAGTTGTCGGCGCTGGCTGCTACAACCTATGGCGTGGGCGAGCTGATGCTCCGTGCGGTTCGTGCCGGGGCAAAGACTATCTATATTGGCTTGGGCGGCAGCGCCACCAACGATGGTGGCGCCGGTATGCTGCAGGCGCTGGGCGCGCGCCTTGTCGATGAGTGTGGCTGCAATATCGCCCCCGGTCTTGCGGGTCTCGAACACGTGGTGAGTATCGATTTGGCGCCAGCGCTTCGGGCGCTGAACGGCGCGCGTGTCGTGGTGCTTTCCGATGTCGAGAATCCGCTCGTGGGACGCCGAGGCGCTCTAGCGGTGTTCGGTGGGCAGAAGGGCCTGCCGACAGATGACGCCGAGGCGCTTCACAAGCGCGACAGCTGGATGGTCGGCTACGGCCGCCTGCTCGATACGGCAATTGCTAGGGCGCGGGCTCAGGGGTTGCTGCGCACGCCCAAGGGCGCACGGACATTTGGCTCGGTGCTCGGCGTGCCTGGCGCTGGTGCTGCCGGTGGTCTGGGAGCAGCGCTGTTGGCGCTCGGCGCCGAGTTGCGCTCAGGCGTGGAGACGGTGCTCGACCTCGTGGGATTTGACGAGCGCGTGCGCGATGCCGACCTGGTCATTACAGGCGAGGGCAATATGGACGAGCAATCCGCCGCTGGAAAGGCACCGGTGGGCGTGGCGCGCCGTGCTAAGCGCTATGGCAAGCCGGTAGCCGCCGTCGTGGGCGGTCGTGCCGACAACCTAGATGCGGTGTATGAGCAGGGTATTGACTTGGTTCTGCCGACCTGTCGCAAGCCCATGGACCTGGAGCAGGCACTCGATCCGCAAGAAGCCACAACCAACCTCATCTGTGCCGGCGAAGCAGCCGCCCAATCTTACGACCTCGCTCGCCTCTAAAACCAATCCGAAGTTGGATGCCCTGAGCTTTGCATCGGACCGTCTGCCACGAAACGTGGCCATCTACTACGTTTAACCGGGCACCCTCGACCATCCCGGAATTTGGGAAATTAAAACCGACGCTCCTATAAGTTGTCAAGAGGCAGTTTGCGGGAGCGCTCCCTTCAATTCGCACAGGAGCTCGTAATACCTCCTCTCCAGTTTCGTCGACCGCCGTTTC
>UQPY01000056.1 GCA_900542965.1 uncultured Collinsella sp. | reverse complement strand
GCCGCGCAGCTGGTTGTCGATACGACGGGACTCGTGGCGCTCGGTGCCGATGACGGTCAGGCCGCCGGCGGCAAGCACGCGCTCACGCTCGGCCTTGCAGGTCTCCTTGGCCTCGGCGTTAAACTGCTCGAGCTGCTCGGGCGTCACGTCCTCCATGGTCAGGCCCTCGTACTCCAGGCGCTCGCGCACCAGCTCGTCGGGGTTGCCGCCCAGCAAGATGTCGGTACCACGACCGGCCATGTTGGTGGCGATGGTCACGGCGCCGTAGCGTCCGGCCTGGGCAACGATGTGGGCCTCGCGTTCGTGATGCTTAGCGTTGAGGACCTCGTGTGCGATACCGCGCTTGGTAAGGGCGGCGGACAGCTTCTCGGAGCTCTCGATGGATACGGTGCCCACCAGGACCGGCTGGCCCTTGGCATGACGCTGCTCGACATCGTCGGCGACGGCATTGTACTTGGCCTGGATGGTGCGGTACACCAGGTCCTCGTGGTCCACGCGCTGCACGGGCTTGTTGGAGGGGATGACCTCGACGGGCAGCTTGTAGATCTCGCGGAACTCGGCATCCTCGGTGAGTGCCGTACCGGTCATGCCGGAGAGCTTGTCATACAGACGGAAGTAGTTCTGCAAGGTGATGGTGGCCAGCGTCTGGTTCTCCTCGCGCACGAGCACGCCCTCTTTGGCCTCGATGGCCTGATGCAGGCCCTCGGAGTAGCGGCGGCCTTCCATAATGCGGCCGGTGAACTCGTCGACGATCTTGACCTCGCCGTTGGTGACCACGTACTGCTTGTCGCGGTGGAACATGTACTGGGCCTTCAGCGCCTGCTGCAGGTGGTTGACCAGCTGACCGGAGAGATCGGCATAGATGTCATCGATACCCAAGCGGCGCTCAATCTTCTTAAGGCCGCGCTCGGTGGCGGCGATAGTGTGCTTGGCCTCGTCCATGACGTAGTCGCCCGTGGGCTCAACGTCCTCGGTGGCGGTGAGCATGTCGTGCGACACGTCCTCGCCGCGCTCAAGGCCGCGCACGGCACGCGCGAAGTCCTTGTAGGTGCTGGCGGACTTGGTGCCGGCGCCCGAGATGATGAGCGGGGTACGTGCCTCGTCGATCAGGATGGAGTCGACCTCGTCGACGATGGCGTAGCTGTGGCCGCGCTGTACGCGCTGCTCGGGGCGGGTGACCATGTTGTCGCGCAGGTAGTCGAAACCGAACTCGGAGTTGGTGCCGTAGGTGACGTCTGCCTGGTAGGCCGGACGCTTGAGCTCGAGCGGCATGTTGTTCTGGAGCAGACCGACGGTCATGCCCAGGTACTTGTAGATGCGGCCCATCCACTCGGAGTCGCGCTTTGCCAGGTAATCGTTGACGGTAACGACATGCACGCCCTTGCCGGCGATAGCATTGAGGTAGCCGGCCAAGGTGGAGACGAGCGTCTTGCCCTCGCCGGTCTTCATCTCGGCGATGTGGCCCTCGTGCAGTGCCATGGCGCCAATGAGCTGCACGTCAAAGTGGCGCATACCCATGGTGCGCTTGGAAGCCTCACGCACGGTAGCAAAGGCCTCGGGAAGCATGTCGTCGAGCGACTCGCCGTTGGCGTAACGCTCGCGGAACTTATCGGTCTGGGCGCGGAGCTCCTCCTCGGTCATCTTCTCAAACTGGGGCTCAAGACCGTTGATCTGGTCGACGATCTTGTAGTAGCGCTTAAGGTCCTTATCGGATCCAAAGGACAGCAGCTTTGACATGAATCCCATGTGGTTTTCCTTTTTGGCCATAGCCCACGCCGTGCAGCTGCGGGCGAGTTAAACACAGATGATTGTACTTTAGCCAAACAAGGCGCGGCCTATACGGTCGAGCTCGACCGCCACGTAATAACTACGACCAACCTGCCACAATGGGACAGGTTAATTTTGGCAGGTCTATCTGGGCAAACGCCGCCTCTCTGCCATGTGGTGCCATGGGGACAGGTTAGTTTGCACTAATTTAAAAAGAAAAAGGGCCGCGCACCCAAATGGATGCACGGCCCTTATGCCATGAATGCGAGCGATTCCGCGGCGAGCTATTTACTCAGCAGCCTCGGTGGTCTCGGCCTCGGCAGCGGCCTCCTCGACGGGAGCCTCTGCGGGAGCCTCGGCGGCCTGCTTGGCAGCCTCCTCGGCGAACTTAGCAGCACGCTTAGCCTTCTCGGCAGCCTTAGCCTCAGCGGCGGCCTTGCGAGCGGCCTCGGCCTCAGCAGCCTTGGCGGCCTTGGCAGCCTTGGCCTCCTCAGCCTTCTTGAGCTGGGCGGCAGCGGCGCCACCGAACTTGTCGGCGAAGCGCTGGACGCGTCCACCGGTGTCGACGAACTTCTGCTGGCCGGTGTAGAACGGGTGGCACTCGTTGCAAAGCTCGACCTTCATCTCGGACACGGTAGCGTGCGTCTTGAAGGTGTTGCCGCAGGAGCACGTCACCGTGCACTCGACATACTGGGGATGGATACCCTGCTTCATGGTAGGACTCCTTATTGGTCAGGCGCTGGTTACCGATCAGCGCATAAGGCGTCTTGGTTTCCGACCAAGACAACAAACTCGGCTATGGTACCACGGCGCCGCGTGTCCCACAAAAGGTTCACGGTCTTTTCGGAACGACACGAATCTGACCCATCGAAACACATCTCCACCGTTCCTTCAACTGGGAAAATGCCGTCCCCGGGGCCTGAGAAGGGCCCCGGGGACGTTCGACTGACTGCGGGAACGGCCTTTCCGCTCAATGTGTTCGGCTGAGATCGGAAATCAGCCAAACTGAACTAGGTTCAGCTGGCATGGTTAAAAACGGGGGCGACGCTTTTGCGTCACCCCTCGTCCCGGCCGGTTGCTTTAGTTGTACACACGGTAGTTACACTTGAACTGGGTTATGTGTCCATAGTTGGAGCGGTACCAACCCGACGTATAGCTGATTGCCTCTGCGCCTAGATAGTCGTAGCCCTTGTTGTAGCGAAGCTGACGGTAGGTCGTGTCGTACTCTGCTACGTAAAACGCGTCTCCAGAGAAGGCTTTGTACCGGTCTTTAACCGTCGAAGCCATGTACGCGGGTTCGACATCGCCTTTCTCCCCGTTGAGCGCATAGACGGGTGCCGCGATTCCGCATAAAGCCGTTGCCACGAGGATGGCGTAGACAGCCATGCGCGACGCGTTGGACTTCAGCTGTTCAAATAGTTTCATGTCATTCACTTCCCTCGTATGTATCGAGGTATTCCTGCTTGAGCGTCTGCGAGGACGACTTGATCTTTTCCACGAGCGTGCCGGCTTCGATGAAGTAGAACGAGTTGGTAAGGTCTGCCAGGTCGTCGAGCAGATGGCTTGAGATGAGCACGCTGCGTCCCCGCGCCACTTCGCTGCGCATCGCGTCGCAGGAGGTTTTCCGCTTTCCCGGATCGAGGCCGTTCAGCGGTTCATCGAGGATGAGGTACGGGCAACCGGTCGATATCGCCATGGCAAGCTTTACCTGCTGCTTCATTCCTGTCGAGAGTTTACGGGTCGGCTTGTCGAGATATGGGGAGATTCCGAGGGAGCTGCAGAGCGAGTCGATGTCGGCGGCCGATTTCCACGCCTCCCTAACGAAAGCAAGGTGCTCGAGGGCTGATAGCGTGGGATAGAGATCCGCGCCGCCTGAAGAGCTCAGGTAGACGAGTTCTGCAAATTCGGCTGATCGACGTTGGCAGATTCCGTCTGCCGCCAGGCTTCCCGAGCGGATGCGGGTGGGAAATTGGCCCGACAGCGCTTCAAGAAGGGTGGTTTTCCCCGAGCCGTTGGGAGCAACGAGGCCCGCCGCCGTTCCCGGGCTCAGGAAAAGCGACCCGATTGAAAGTATCGTCGTACTCCCGTATCCCACGCTCGCGTCCAGAAGCTCGAGCCCATGGTGCTTTTTCGCGGGTCCAGCCTGTTTGGGGGAACGTGTCGCAACGGCGCCGACCGTAAAAAAGACCGCGACGTATGCCAGGGCCACGGCAAGCATCGATGCGCCGCCCGAACCGGAGCCAATGAATTCTGTCGGGAAGCATCCTACGTAACCCGTTGCCTCGATAGGCGAGAACACGGCCAGCGGCAGGAGCTCGAGCGCGGCGTTATGCCCCAGTGCCGAATCGGACAGTAACGGGAATGCCGGGGCCGCGACAAGCAGCGCGGAGGTAAGGGGGCCCGCGAGGACGCGCCTCGTTGCGGTCGATAGGACGGCGGAGCAAACGGATATCAAGGTTCCGCCCGCAAGCAGCGCGAGAAGTATGGTCGTGAAGACGTTTCCCGCGGTCGTGGTGGTAAGCGCGCCGTTATGGAAGAAGGCGATCGGGTACCCGATCTGCCCGAAGCCGTTTAGGGCCAAGGCGTAAATGCCCCCGGGCGCAAGGCCGGCGAGGAGCATCGCGGTCCCCGCGGCGATTATCGAAAACACGGTTTGGATAAGGCGCCGGAATTTGGGCACGGGCGCCTTTGCCGCCAGGGTCCCGGGCCTTGTGGCGCCGAGCACGAGTATCGACGAGAGAAGGAAGGGGATGAAGGGAAGGAAGGACGGCGCCTGGGCAATGGCGTAGGGCAGGAAGGAGAGGAACGGCAGGTCGTTTGCGGAGGCCGGGATATCCGCGATGCCGGAGCTGCTCAGAGCGCGGCAATATGCGAGCTCTGCGTCATTGGTCTCCTGGTCCCCCACGATGGACCCGGATTGGAAGCCCTCGTCCATGAGCGCGTAGTAGCTCTCGGCAGAGTCGAGAAAGGCGGCGTCGGTTTGAGCGGCGAGGGCGGCGTTCGCGTATCTTGCAAGCTCAGCGTCATCTTGCTGCTCTGGCGATAGGTCTGTGCCGCTGGCCTGGGGCGCGCGCGTATTGAATGCGTCGACAAAGCCCTGCATGCCCTGCTTCATAAAGAAGGGCCCGTAGATGGGTGAATTGAACGCAATGGGGACGGAAAAGGCTGCAGCGAGAACGAGCGTACAAATCCATACGGCCTTGTCTCTTAGGATTAGTTTGAGAAGAAGTCGACAGTACATTTAGAAGCACCTACGTTCCTCAAAGAATTGTTAGATTAAAAGTAACAGACCGGATGAAGATGCGTAAGATGGGGGCGAGGCGAATGGCTGAACGGTATCGATATGCGGGTTTAACGGTATTATATTGACCACATAGATTATTAACTTGCATTTCTACCCGCCCTTTTCGTAGAGTCGCCGATACGTGCTTAGCGCACCCTCGGCGCGTCCGGCAGGCTTTGCGAAATGGGATCCAGGAGACTTCGGCGCAGCATCATCTTGCGGAATGCTTCTAATGAGCCTCCCATCCTTCAAAAACAGAATCTCATCGCACAGCCTATCGACCGAATCCAAGATGTGGGATGACATGATGATGCACGTACCAGAATCGGCCAGCTTCCTGAGAATCTCGGAATGCAAGTCCACCCTGCTGGGGTCGAGCGCGTTCATGGGCTCATCTAATAGAAGGTACCGCGCGCCCGTCGCATACGCAATCGCCAGGGTAAGCTGCTGCTTCATGCCCTGGCTCAGAGTGCGGATCCTCATCTTCGCGAACTCGCCTATCTGCGTTTGTTCCACTATCTCTTCGATATCGCGAGCATGCGGCCACATATCGCAAACCATCTTGAGGTGATCTTCCGCACGCAATCCGGGATACAGCAGCGTCCCCTCACCAGGTGCATAGAAGATCATAGAACGGACCTCTCTCGCACCCGTACCCTGCACCTCATCCAGAACGATGCTCCCGTCCACGCGAGGACCCGGCAAACCTGCCATCGCACGCAGCAACGTCGTCTTTCCATGCCCGTTCGGAGCGACGAGACCGTAGACCGTACCCGGGGCAAACTCAGCGTTCACCGAATCTACGAGCACCTTCTTTCCATAAGAGATCGTCAGCGTTTGAAGGTCAATCATCGAGATCATCCCCTTTCGATCTTTGGAACACTCAGGCGCACCATCAACGGAGATACGGCGCCCAAGACCACCAGCAGAGCGCCCGATGCGCCGACGACCTCTCCAAAAGGCATCGCGTTCGTCCCTCGCCCAAGGAACCCAATCGTCCCCACCTGGGAAGCGGGATCAAACGAGGCGAATGGAGCCAGCAGCGCGACGCCCATGCCCACGCTTTCAACATGAGCGCTCAACGAACCCAACACCAAGAGAACCGCGCAAACCATTCCGGTGACAACGGGGTTGCGGCTAATCGCTGCTGTCAACGCAGCGACGACGGAAATCACGCCGTATGCCATGACCAGCAACGGAATACTGCACAACACCGCCTCCCCCACCATGGACGTTGTCGAAGCTCCCGCCCGAATGAGAGCGACGGGATACTCCGATCCACCCGCACCGTTCTTAATCACGGACACAACGACAGCGGGAACCATCGACACCAAAAGCAGCACCAAGCCAAGCAGGAGAGCCAGCGCAACAGCCGTCAGAAAACGCACATGCGCTGTTGCGGGGATCTGGAGAACCAGAAGGGAACGACACTGCAGGTGGGTGCACGCGAGCGATGTGACAACCACGGGCAACAGCAAAAATAAGGAGGGAAGCGCTGCCTGGAGATACGAAAGGAGGATTAATGGGGGCATCTTCGTACTTAACTCGTAAACCTTGGGGGTCCGGCAAGCTCGCGATCGACTCAAGCAGAAGGGCGCGCGCCTCCGCACGAGAAGGAGTCTCCGGCTCGATTCCGATCGATTGCAGGAGAGTCGCATCTGCCGCGCCCAGCTCACCTCGAGCGCGCTCGTACGTCGCAAGGCTTCGAAACCCCTCCGCAGGCATAGGCGCGTACACGAAACCCGAAAGAGCATCCCGCATGTCTTCCAGGGCCGCTTTGCCCTCGACGTCCATATTCGCAGCGTTCTGCTCTAGATACCGATCTATTGAACGGGGCTCCCCATCCCTATACCGAACAGCGGAAACGTTATCAGCGTCAGGAAACATCTCGACCAGAGCCGGGGCCAGCATCGTCGTCGACATTGCAATCGCGCATACGGCGAGGGTAGGAGAACGCAGGAGCAGTTTCCCCATCGTTCTTACGTATGCAACGGCGGAGGCACAAGCGCTCGAACGAGTTGCCGTTCTCGATGCAGTGAAGGAACCTCTCTCAAGACAAATCGGGGATATCGGGCACGCGCAGCCGCTCTTTCCAGCAACGCAAAGCAGGCTAATTGCCAGCACCTCGATCCCGATTGCGCATACGAGGGCAATCGCGCCACGCTCGAAGCAAAGTCCAGGCAGATTCACTATCTGCGTTGTCGGGTACGGGCTATAGGCGCCGACGGTCAACTCAGTGTTCGCATACGTAAGGGGATTCAACAGGGCGAACTCACGTAAAGCGATGGATCTTCCGTAATACCCGGGAACCATCGTCACCCCCATCAGGGCACATACGAACACGATTCCAAGCATAGGGTTATTGGCAATCTTCACGGCAAGGTGAACGACAAGCGAGATGAACGCTGCCACCAAGAATTGCAAGATGGCCGTCTGCGCGAACACCAGCCAAGCCGGTTTGATAACCGGAGTCGCATATTGAATGTAGCCTATCGGATAGAACGGCGAGCCCGGGCCATTCTTCACAAGCGCGGCGATTATCCCTGGAAGATTGATGGCGAGGACGGCAAGCATTGCAAAAACACTCGCCCATACGCTCGATGCAACAAGTCTACCCAGCTCGCCCATCGGTGCCTGGATGATGAGCTTTTCACGTTTGTTAAGACGCGCGGCAAGGAACGAGACGGCAACGGCCGTTGCGACCCATAGCAAGTACTCCTTCGATCCGTCATAATAGGTGTACTCTCCATCCGATATCTGCAGAAACGGAAGTAGGGGAGAGAGCGGTGCCAAGATAAGACGTCCCGCGGCAAGAGGGTACAGAAGCGCGGGCATGCTTGATGAAGAGGTATAGACACCGTCCTCCCCCGCATTCACAAGCGCATCCGCATAGGATGCTGACAATTCCTGCTCAACACGGGTTATTCCCGACTCGAGGTATTCGACCCGTCCGTCGATGCCAGCCGCGCTCCTGAAGACGGGCAGAGCACAAAGAACCATCAACGCAACAACGACAACACAGAGCGACCTGGAGGAGAGAAGCGACCTAAAGATCGCCTTCGAGATTTTGAGCATATTCATCGCCAACCTTAACCTCATCCAGTCGGAACAGAGGGGCCGAACAAAATGCTCGGCCCTTCCTCGCATCTAGTAGGTGCTATAGACAAATTGCCATTTATCAGTTGTGCCAAGAACACCACAGGAGCACATTGCAGCGAGGCGGGATTCCCTATGATGCGCAGATCGGCGATAGCCATTTCGGTAGGAGATCGTCTTGTAAGAGATGTTGAACATCGAGATGCTGTGCCCGCTTACGCCGCGAGGACAGCTGTAGCTCCAGTAGGTATCGACGACGTCGTCCGTATACCCGAGGGGCTCAACGAGGGCACACTGGCTGCTCTCCTGGGAAGGAGGCATCGGGGTATCCGCAAAAGCGGGGGCTCCCGGCAGCAACAGACAAAGAGCGAGGCCGAGGAAAACCAAGAGCTTACACGACTTAACAGTACTGAACATAATCCTCTCCAATCTAGAGGGGTTTCGGTTGCAGTATGCTGTGATTACTTGCCGGCAAAGTCAATTTAACATAAACTGTTAAAAAGTAACCTGAGTTTTTTAAATTCTTCGGAGGTTATTATGAGTTCCGACAATCGCACTCCCCGGCTTCATTCCTTCCGCATCGCATGTGCGATAGCCTCTGCGACCCTTTGCGCCACCGCCATCGCACAAGTGGCGTTCTCCTTAAAGCCAGCAATCGAAGTGCTCGACAACCCTGTAATTGCAGACTCCCCCGCGTATCCAGCCCTTGCGATCTCGACATTGGTCCCTGCCGTCATCGGTATCGCTACGACCATCCTCAGCGCCGTTCTCGTGTGGACGATCAAGAGCGGAGACCCCTTCAAGAAAGGGTCTGCGACATGCTTGAAGGTGCTCGGCATTCTCTTCGTTGTTCAAGCTGCCACCAGCCTCTACGCCGGCTCACTCAAAACCTCCGTTTCGATGTTTGGCGGCGAGGGGGCCGTCGGCGCCCAAGAGATCGCTTCATCATTCGATTGGACCTCTCTGGTTCTCGGCATCGTCCTGTTCATGCTTTCCCAGCTCTTCTTGTACGCCCGAGAGCTGTACCTCGACTCCGACGAGATTGCGTAAGGAAACGCCATGCCCGTAATTGTTCGCCTCGACAAGATCATGGCCGAGCGAAAGATTTCCTCGAACGAACTTGCCGAAAGGATTGGAACCACGCCCGTGAACCTGTCCCGTATTAAAAAAGGGCATATTCGCGGCATTCGCTTCAACACACTCGAGCAGCTATGCCTCGCCCTTCGTTGCCAACCCGGAGACCTTCTCGAAGTCATGAGCGAAGAGGATGCCCGAAAGGAGTTCGGACTCGATTGGTCCGCCGAGGATTAGAGGGCGGTCGTACTCGCCCTGCACACGGGGATGCGAATCGGCGAGGTCTGCGGCCTTCGGTGGTGCGATGTGGATTTCGAGACGGGCCTGATCTCGATCAGACACTCGGTGGCGTACGCGAAGGGAATGGGTTCGTTCATCAAGGACACCAAGACCCATGACGCCAGGGGTATCCCCATCGACCCGGTCGGCCTACTCCCCTTCCTGAAGGAGACCCACGAGATCGACTGCGGAAAGCTGCGCTTGCGCGGCCTTACCGGGGCGGTCGAGATCGGGGACTGCTACATCCTGTCGGAGCCGGGCGCGACCTTCGCGACGACAAGCTATATCCGCAGGGCGTTCAAGACGTTCTCGGAGACCAACGGCCTCATGGGCACCAACGACGAGCTGATCACGTTCCACGGCCTTCGCCACACGTTCGCAACGCAGTGGATCCGCCAAGGCGGCGATATCAAGGCGCTCCGATCGATCCTCGGCCACAAGGACGCCATGGCGACGCTCAACGTCTACGCCGACATCGAGCCCATCTCCAAAATCCATAACATGCTGCGCGCTACGCCGTGCCTTTGGCGCGGGCACCTCGGGCCGAGGGTCGATCCGGGTCCCATGTTCCAACAGAGGATCCAGGAGTCCATCGAGACGCTCCAGGCGTTCGGCTACGGCATCACCGAGCCGGACGACCGAAATATCGCCATACGCGACGTGAAGACGAACAGTTGGCTCTAGCTCACCGAGTACGCGGCAGTGCTGGGCCCATCCCAACTGAGGTCACGGTGGTCCGATAGGGGCGCCGCCCGCGGTATGCGCCGCGGAGCGGTATCCCCTACCGAAGGGCGGGGATGCCCTCCGCTTCCAGTTCGGAATCAGCCGTCGGAGGCGTTCGGCTGACTGCGGGAACGGCCTGTCCGCTCAATGTGTTCGGCTGAGATCGGAAATCAACCCAACACGAGCCGGACACGCGCCAGACGGCTCTTCCCCGTACGGCCTTCCCCCTTACGCTCATGTTGCAGGCATGTAACGCCGCAGCGAGCGCGCCTTTTTTGCGCCAGACAGGTACAATGATGAACACTGTACCGTAGCGGAGCGCCCCGCGCGCGCCGCAATCACGCGAAAGGGTTTCCCATGGCCGAGATCTCGTCCTCCCGTATCGTCATCACCGTCCTTGGCAAGAACCGCCCCGGCATCGTCGCCGGCGTCACCCGCGTCCTGGGCGAGGCCAACGTCGACATCCGCGACATCACGCAGTCCATTATCGAGGACATCTTCACCATGACCATGCTGGCCGATACCGCCGAGTCCAAGCTCGACTTCGCTGAGCTGCAGAAGGCCCTGGCCGAGGCCGGCGAGCTTTCGGGCGTCAACGTGTCCATCCAGCGCGAGGACGTCTTTAACTTTATGTACCGCCTGTAGCGAACAAGCCGCTGGGGATAGCCTGACGCGCGCATGCCCATGCAAGCCACCCCGATGCGGCCCGGAGAGGAGCGCGCATGGCCTACGACGCCAAGAAAATCTATTACCGCTTCGATGACCACTTGAGCCGACTGGTTCTGGATTACGAAGCAAGCCGCCAGATTTCGTCTGAGAGCGAAAGCCTCTACCACGGCCTGCCGACCGACCCTTATGACGAGGGCTTGTTCGAAGAGCACAATGTCAAGCGCGGCCTGCGCAATGCCGACGGCTCGGGCGTGGTCGCGGGCCTCACTCGTATCTCGGATGTGCACGGCTACAACAAGGTCGACGGAAAGGTCGTGCCCGATCAGGGCAAGCTCACGCTTCGCGGCTACAGCATCGAGGATCTGGTCAACAATGCCCAGGCCGAGAATCGCTACGGCTACGAAGAAGTCGCCTATCTGCTTATCACGGGCTCGCTGCCCAACAAGGAAGAGCTCGACGGCTTTTGCGAGCGCCTGGGCGCCTTTAGACATCTGAGCGACGAGTACGTTAAAGAGTTCCCTATGACCACGGTGTCGTCGAGCATCATGAACGTGCTCCAGCGCGCCGTACTGCTGCTCTACGCCTTCGATGCCGAACCAGACGTGATCACGCCTGAGCACGAAATCGACGTCGCCATTTCCATGCTCGCACGTCTCCCGCGCATCGCCGCCTTCGCACACATGGCCTCGGTCGCCAAGCTTCGCGGCTCCGAGGTTCACGTGCCGCACCCTACGCCCGGTCTCTCCACCGCCGAGACCATCCTACAGGTCCTGCGCGGCGGCATGGCGTTCACCCGCGATGAGGCGATGCTGCTCGACGTTATGCTCATGCTGCATGCCGAGCACGGCGGCGGCAACAACTCCACCTTCGCTTGCCGCGTGCTGTCGTCTTCGGCCACCGACCCGTATTCCGCCTACGCCGCGGCTATCGGCTCGCTCAAGGGCCCGCGCCACGGTGGCGCCAACGCCAAGGTTGTCTCCATGCACGAGGACATCCGCGCGCATGTCTCCAATTGGGAGGACGAGGACGAGGTCGCAGCCTACCTGGGCAAGATCCTCGACAAGCAGGCCTTCGACGGCACGGGTCTCATCTACGGTATGGGCCACGCCGTCTACACGCTGAGCGACCCGCGTGCCGAGGTGTGCCGTCGTTACGCGCGCACGCTTGCCGCCAAGAAGGACCTGGGCGAGGAGTTCGCGCTCATCGAGCGCATCGAGCGCCTGGCCCCGCAAGTGATGCGCGATCACGGCATGACCAAGCCCATCTGTGCCAACATCGACCTGTACACGGGCTTTATCTACAAGATGCTCGGCGTGCCCGAGACGCTCTTTACGCCGCTGTTCGCCGTCGCCCGCATGGCCGGCTGGTCTGCGCACCGCATGGAAGAGCTCTTCTGCGCGCACCGTATTATTCGCCCGGCCTATCGTCCGGTGATCGAGCCGCTGGAGTACAAGCCGCTCGCTGACCGCTAGGACGCGGACCGTTATAGAACTCGAGTGTGGCCAGGGACCCAAGCCCTTGGCCACACTTTTTATGCCAGTAGAAAGGATCGCAACGAATGATTGTGTTTTCCGATATGGATGGGACGCTGCTGACGAGCGATAAGCAGATGAGCGACGCCACTTGGGCAATGCTCGACGAGCTCGCACGTCGTGGCATCGAGTTTGTTCCCTGCACGGGGCGCCCGCTGTCGGGCATCTTTGAGCCCATTCTCGCCCATCCCGCCGTGCACTACGCGGTCTGCGCCAACGGCGCCAGCGTCTGGCGGCTCGACGAAGATACGCCCACCGACACCTCACGTGCTACGCGCATTTTGAGCCGACCGCTCGATTGCGGCATTGCCCACCGCATCCATCGCATTGCCGCCGGCCACGATGTGACCTTCGATATCTTCGCGGATGGACAGTGCTTCCTCCCCCGCTCGCTATACGGGCGCCTGGATGAGTTCTGCGGCGGTGACCCCCACATCGCGGCTTCACTCAAGCGCACACGAACGCCGATCGACATGGATATCGACAGCAAGATCGACGAGGTCGAGACGCTCGAACGTATCGCCATGTACTGGCACAACCCGGCCGATCGCGACGCCATCGCGACGGCGCTCGACACGCTCGGAGGCATTGAGGTCACGCGTTCGTACGC
>UQPY01000055.1 GCA_900542965.1 uncultured Collinsella sp. | reverse complement strand
ATCTACACTCGACTAGTCGTCGGCAGCGTCAGATGTGTATAAGAGACAGTAATACTTCGGATATCGCGTTTGGGCAACCCCCTGAAATGCAGATAGATGTTCCTGATCCATCAGATCAACCCCTCGAAATGTAGATACCACCAATTTCGCCCACACTAATCCCGATTTCACACCTCAAACGGCGATTAGCGCAGCCCGGGACCGCGTTTCCATTCGGAATTATTCAGGCGGCGGCCCACTGGCGACGATAGGATGGTCAACAGCGGCCAGCACCGCAATCACCACCGGCGCCATTGAAGGAACCAGCATGGAATTCGTCCTCAAAGGCATCTTTGACTACGCCGTCTCGAACGGGTGGATCGGTGAGAATCCTGTGGACAGGGTCACCGTGCCGAAGATCGCCTCCGACGACGACGACATGGTGTTCCTCTCGGTCCGCGAGGTCGAGTTGCTCGCGGACGAGGCGGAGAAGATCGGGAAGCCGGTGGACGGTCTGCTGGTCAGATGGCAGGCCTATACGGGATGCCGCATAGGCGAATCGCTTGCCCTTAAGGTCGGTGACGTGGACGCGGCCAAGCGGCGCGCCAGGATAGGCCGCACATGGACTGACGACGGGCACGGCGGTAGCATGCTCGGCACCCCGAAGAACGGAAAGGCCCGCAACATCGCGATACCACGGTTCCTCATGCCGCAGATCAAGGCGCAGATGGATGGCATGGGTGATGACGACTGGCTGTTCCGTGCCACCCGTGGCGGGAACGTCTGGACGAACGCGTGGCGGACAAGGATATGGAACAAGGCCGTCAAAACGGCCGGCATGGAGGACGAGGGCGTGACCATACACAGTCTGCGCCACACATACGCGAGCTTCGCGATCGCCCAGGGCGCGGACGCGAAGACCCTGCAGATGCAGCTCGGCCACTCCTCTCCCAGCATCACATTGAACACCTACACGGCGCTCTGGCCGGAACGATTGGACGACGTGGCCTACGCGATCGGAGCCCTCCGCGAGCGCGAACTCGTGTGAATCTGGCATGGAGATCCCGCGGCGTTTGTGTGCATTTGTATGCAGATTGTTTTCGACGGAAAAATAAGCCCTTGAAAACCTAATGTTTCCAAGGGCTCCGGTCGGGCTGACAGGATTTGAACCTGCGACATCCTGCTCCCAAAGCAGGCGCGCTACCAAACTGCGCCACGTCCCGAAGGTGTTGAGCAGCTAAGGTCTAAACCTTGCGTGTCCCAAAGCGAAGGAAATTATAGGGGAGACTCCCCGCCTGTGCAAGCGCAGAAACCCTAGCTCCTCGAATGTGTGACAAACTGGCTATGAACCAGACCGATCATAAACGCCGCCACAGCAACCGGTGCCCACGCAGCACCGATATCTGCCAGCGGCAACGCATCGAACGGCAGCCACGCGCCAGCAAAGAACGCATCGCGGACCGAAGTGATTACGCTCTGCACCGCGACAACGCCGCCGACCCAAACCCACACCTGCGGATGCGCATCGCAAAAACCATGCACCAGGCCCATAAGCACCAGCACGATGGCGACGGGATACAGAGCGTTGAGCATGGGCACCGAGAACATGAGGATCACGTCGAGGCCAACGTTGGAGAGCACGCACGAAAACGCCGCGAACACAAAGGCGAGAATCGCAAAGGGACGGCGCATAGCCTCCTCGGAAGCCTCCGCTCCCCCTTTAACCACATACGTCTCGCAGAAGTAACGCGAGCAGCAGCTGATGAGGCCGATGCACACGTTCATGCAGGCGAGGAAAAAGATTGCAAAGACCACGACCGTGCCGACAAGGCCAAAGTGCATGGAGGCAGAGCGGGCGAGGATGGCGGCGCCGTTAGTGGCATCGGGCATGACCGTGCCGAGCTGCATGCCGGCAAGCGCCAGGCCGCAGTAGATGACGGCCATGAGCACACCGGCGATCACACCGGAGCGCGAAATCTCGAAGGCCACGCGCTTGTCATCGGTAACACCCAACTCGTGGATGGTCTCGGCAATGATGATGCCGAAGGCGAGCGACGCGAGCAGGTCCATGGTCTGATAGCCGGTCAGGAAGCCCTGCACGGCGGCGCCCGCATCGTAGGGAGCCTGAGGCGCGGCAGCCAGTCCCAGTGGCGAGATCACGGCAGCACCCACGACCAGCACGATGAGCGCAATGAGCGCGGGACCCGTAATGCGACCGAGTACGCGTGTGATGACACCCGGGCGCAGCGTGAGCGCAAACGCGACCACGAAGAACCCGATGGCAAAGACCAGGCGAGCCGTGCCGAGCGAGACGCCCTCGGGCAGCAGCGGCACCAGCATCTCGAAGGCCGTGGAGCTCGTGCGCGGAATGGCCAGGCACGGGCCGATGGCCAGATACACCGCCGCGACAAAGAACTCACCAAACTTGGGGTGCACGCGGCCGGCAAGCTCGCGCGCCGTTCCAGCAAGCGCCACGGCGATAAAACCCATGACGGGCAGGCCGATGGCGGCAATCAGAAAGCCGAGCATGGCGACCGGCGTGGCAGAACCTGCCTGCAGCGCCAGCAGCGGCGGAATAATGAGGTTGCCGGCGCCAAAGAGCATCGAGAACAGGGCGATGCCGACGGTGACGACATGGTCGGAGCGCAGACCGCGCGGGGCGGATGAAGCCATGGGACCACCTTTCGGGTCGAAACAAAAACGGGACGGGCAAAAACACCCGTCCCGCAAGTATAAACGGTCTAGCAGCTTTAGCAGGCTAAATCGCACAGAGCATCGATAGCCGTGTCGACTTCTTCGGTCGTGTTGAAATACCCAAACGAGAAACGGACAACGCCCTGGCGCTCGGTCCCCAGCGCACAGTGCATGAGCGGGGCGCAATGGGCGCCGGGGCGCGTCGCAATCCCCCACCCTTGCATGAGCGCGTCCGAAATCTCGGCCGAATCGATATCGCCCACGTTGAGCGACACGATCGCCGAGCGCGCGGGTTGGTCAAACGCACCGTAGAGCTTAATCCCCGGAATCTTGCGCACCCCGGCAAGGAAGCGATCAGCGAGCGCACGCTCGTGGGCAGCAATCGCCTCGACCCCACCCTGGGCCTCGATAAAGTCGAGGCCGGCAGAAAGGCCCGCGATGCCGTGACCGTTGAGCGTGCCCGCCTCCAGGCGCGTAGGCCACTCAAGCGGCTGCAGTGGGTCGAAGCTGTGCACGCCCGTGCCGCCCATGGCCCACGGAGACACGTCAATGCCCTCTGCCACGACCAGACCGCCGGTGCCTTGGGGTCCCATGAGCCCCTTGTGGCCGGTAAAGCACACGACGTCGAGCCCCATGGCTTGCATATCGATATGCGCCGTGCCGGCAGACTGCGAGGCATCGACGATCACGAGTGCACCGGCCGCATGGGCCATGGCGGCTACGCGTGCAATGTCGACCGCGTTGCCGGTCACATTGGAAGCGTGCGTCACCACCACGGCACGCGTACCGGGCGTGACCAGCCGTTCGAGCTCGTCGTAGTCGAGCGCGCCGTTCGCGTCGCAGCCCGCGTGCTCAACGGTCACACCCCGCTCTACCGCCAAGCGGTTGAGCGGACGCAGCACGGAGTTGTGCTCGAGCACTGTTGTGACCACACGGTCGCCGGGGCGAACCACGCCATTGATGACGGTGTTGAGCGCCGCGGTTGAGTTGGGCGTAAAGCACACATGGTTCGCCCTCGGGCAACCCAAAAGGCGCGCGAGCTTGGCACGGCAAGCGTGAATCGTACGAGCGGCATCGAGGGCACCCGACGTGGCGCCGCGCCCGGCATTGCCGAGCGAGCACATCGCCTGCGTCACGGCATCAATGACCGTCTGCGGCTTGTGCATGGTCGTCGCCGCGTTATCCAGATAGATCATCGCACGACCTCCCACATATCAATCACGGTATAGCCCTCGGTAGGAACGCCCGCCGCGGTAAGCTCGCTGCGCAGCAGTTCCTCATCGGCAGGCAACGCCTTCCACGCCAGACCGCAGCCGGCAGCGACCTCCCCGGGCACGGGAATCGTTCGCCCGGGAAGGCCGCGCTCGACGCACAGGGACTCGCAACCCATGGCGGCCGCCGTGGTGGGAAACGTGATGACAAGCGCCGGGCGCTTCTCCCTCATGGCAACTCCAACCAATACGCTACGGGCGCACGACGCGCACGGCCTGCTCCATCTTCTCCACGATCACGTACATGTTCGTGACCTCGCCCACGGCAAGCTGGTCCTTAATGCCATAGTGGTCGAGGCAGGTGCCACAGGTAAGGATCTCGACGCCCTGCTCGGCCAGGCCCTTCAGGTCGTCGAGCACCGGAGAGCCCTCGACGGTGAGCTTGGCGCCACCGTTGTAGAACAGCATGGTCGCGGGCAGCTCCTCCTGCTGCGTCACGGCAAAGATAAAGGCCTTCATGAGCTTGTGGCCCAGCTCGTCGTCGCCACGGCCCATGCAATCGGTGTAGACGGAAATGACGAGCTTGCCCTTGCCGGCGCTGGCATCACAGAAGGCAGCGCCATCCTGCTCGGGGTCCGCAACGGCAACGGCGCCAGAGGTCGCCACGGTCACGTGCCACTCGGCGTCAGAAACCTTCTCGACCGAGGCTGTGCAGCCCTTTTCCTGCGCCATCTTGGAGATGTTCTTGACGGCGGTCTCGTTGTCGACCGAGGTCACGACAACGCCCTCGCCATCGAGCTGCTTGAGGGCCTTGAGCGTCTTGACGACGGGCAGCGGGCAGGCATCGCCCATGGCATTGACATCAATCTTGGTAGACATAGTAAATTCCTTTCGAATAAATCGTTTTAGAACGGTGCATAGTTCAATAAACGTGTCGTTAACGGACAATGTGGACGGCAGGACCGCCTGGCACCGGCTCGCACACGCGGCCGATTGTGGCGGCAACGCGCCCCTCGGCATGCAGACGGCGCGCAAGCTCATCCACATCGGCAGCGGGTGCCGCGATGAGCAAGCCGCCCGAGGTCTGTGGATCGTACAGCGCATCCAGCATGCCCGGCTCCAGGTCCTCGTCGGCAGCCACACGCGGGCCAAAGAAGTCCTGGTTGCGGTAGGAGCCAGCGGGGATAATGCCCAGACGCGCCATGTCGAGCACCTGGTCAAAGAGCGGCACCGCCCCCGACGCAAGCTCAATCTGCACGCCCGAGCCCTCGGCCATCTCGCACGCGTGCCCGATCAGGCCAAAGCCCGTAATGTCGGTGCAGCCGTGAAGCTCGAGCCCCTCGGCCAAACGAATCGGGGCCTCGTTGAGGGTGCGCATCGAGTCAAACATGGCTGCGGCCTCGTCCTGCTCGACGAGCTCGCCCTTAATGGCCGTGGTGATGATGCCCGAGCCGATCGCCTTGGTCAGCAGCAGGACATCGCCCACGCGCGCGCCGCTGTTGGCGAGCATGCGGTCGAGCGCGACAAAACCGCTCACGGACAGGCCGTACTTGGGCTCGTCATCGTTGATGGTGTGACCGCCCGCGATGGAGCAACCGGCCTCGACGCACTTGTCAGCGCCGCCCGCCAGAATCTGACCGGCGACCTCGACGCCCAGGCAGCTGGGTATGCAAAGCAGGTTCATGGCATGGCTCGGCCGCCCGCCCATGGCGTAGATGTCCGACAGCGAGTTGGCCGCGGCGATCTGGCCAAACAGAAACGGGTCGTCGACCATCGGCGGGAAGAAGTCGACGGACTGAACGAGGCCCAGGTTATCGCCGACGCGAAAGACGCTCGCATCGTCGGAGGTATCGAACCCCACGAGCAAGTTGTCGTTATGCACATTGGGTAAGTCGCCCAGGACCTGGGCGAGGGCTCCGGGAGCCAACTTAGCGGCTCAACCGCTCGCGGCCGTCATGGACGTGAGCTTAATCTGATCGTCAGCCATCGATACCTCCTCTCTCTTCGGTCAATCATTTTCTCCCAGTATACGCATGAATGCGAGCCTGCAGCGGGTGCATTAATTGAGCGCCTGTGCGCGAATCGCCGCGCCGATCGCTCCGGCAAAGCGAGCCTGGGGCGAGGTGGTGATCGGCGACCCCAGCAGCGCTGCCAGCCTCTCCACAACGTAAGCGTTCTCGCACAGGCCACCGGTCAGGTAGTACGGGGCGCCCGCGGCCTGCCCGGCCATAGTGGCAACGCGCGACACGACACTCTCGATCACACCACGGGCGATGTTCTCGCGCGGCTCACCGCGGCCGATCAGGCTGATGACCTCGCTTTCGGCAAACACCGTGCACATGCTGCTGATCTTGGTGGGCTCGCCGGAACGCGCCAGGTCGGCCATCTGCTGCTGGGAAATGCCTAGGCGGTCGGCCATAATCTCCAAAAAGCGCCCCGTGCCGGCGGCGCACTTGTCGTTCATGGCAAACTTGGCCACGCGGCCACTTTTAAGCTGAATGACCTTGGTGTCCTGGCCGCCCACATCGATCACGGTGCCGTGGTCGCCAAATAGGCGCACGGCACCGGTACCGTGGCAGGTGATCTCGGTCACAACCTTGTGCGCATAGGGCACGGCGACACGGCCGTAGCCAGTCGCGACCACGCGAACATCGTCGCCCGTCACGTCATAGCCGGCCGCTGCCAGCGCCTCGCGCAGCCGCTCGGAAGCATCGACCGAGGAGAACCCGGTTGGCTGCACGCACGTCCACGCCACCGAACCCTCCCCGTCGACCACAGCAGCCTTAGCCGCCGTAGACCCGATATCGATCCCGATCCCTATCATGGCTCTCTCCCAATCTAAACATCAAAGGTAGCGGCGCGTTCAGGCGCCTTGGCATCCTCCCTCACATGTAACAAAGGGACAGTACCTTTGTCACATACCGTCACCTACAGGGTTTCGATGAAGGCGGCGATGCGGGTCTCGATCTGGCCCATGTCGCCATTGCTGTAGTCGGTCTCGATCTTCATGTACGGAATACCCGCACCCTCGACGGCCTCCTGCATGCGCGCGCTCTCAACGTTGAAGGTATGGCAGGCCTGTAGCACGCTCTCTACCACGCCATCGACGTGATACTTCTCGCACATGACCAGCGTGTTTTTCATACGACCGTCGTTGGGCGTCATGACCGAGCAGTTGATATCCAGATAGCGGTCGGCGATGGCGCGCAGGATGTCGGGAGCCTCCGGATCGATCATCATGGCCGCCGTGCGCTCGCCCGAGCAGTCGTCCATGCACACGACCACGCCGCCGTTGGACTCGATAGTACGGCCGATCTTGTTAATCACGCCGCCCACCGGGCAGCCGGTGATCAGAATGCGCCTGGCATCTGCCGCGACCGGGCGCTCGCCCGCGTCGTAGGCCTCACGCAGCTTGGCGACCTTTTGCTCCAGCTGCTGTGTATAGGCCTCGATATCAAAGCTGAACGTACCGGCGAACATGGTGCTCATCAGGTCGACGCCGCTCATGGCCGCCGGCTGGTTGGCCTGCAGCGCGAACATCTCGAGCTGGGCCGCACGCAAGCGATTGCGACGACGCACGGCGGCGCGCAGGTCGTCATCGGTAATCGTGATGCCGTAGAAGCCCTCGAGCTCCTCCTTGAGCAGGCGACACTCCTCGTACCAGCCCTCGCGCTCGTAGGCGCGATCGCGACCCTGCGGAAGATGCAGAATGTGCGTGCGCTTGAGCTCGTTGAGTAGCTCGTACATCTTCTTCTTGCCGTCGCAGGTTGTCTCACCGATGATCATGTCGCTAAAGTACGTAAACGGGCACTTTTGCGAGTAAGCAAAGCCGTAGGTCGACTTGATGAGCGGGCAGAGATTTGCCGGCAGCACCTTCTCGGCCTCGGGAATCACCTCGTCGGACGTGCCGCACAGCGCCACGCTCGCAGCCCCCGCGGCATCGATAATCTCGAGTGGCGTATAGCTGCACAGGAAGCCGACCAGGCGATTACCGGCCTGCTTGTAATCCTTAACGCGAATAAACGCGGCCTTACGCTGCTCGTTGAACTCCTCAAACGTGGACGGCAACGGCTGCTCATTATTTTCCGACATATAACTCCTTAACAAACCTTTCAACCAACCAAGGAAACGGCTTTCCCAGGTGCCCGAGGTTGCCGTGAAAGAGAAGCGCCGCATACTTTGGTACGCAAGCGACGGTTTGAACGGCAAGATCGGGCGCCTGGGGAAACCGCCGAGACGGATAACCCTAAATGGTTTCCAAGAAAGCCTCGATCCTGGTTTGCAGCTGGCCTGCGTCCTCGCCGGCGTAGTCGGTCGTGATGTGCATAAACGGAATGCCTGCCTCCTCGGCGGCCTTCTCCACGGCAAACGACTCCATCTCGTAGAGCGTGCAGAACTGCAGCGCCACATCCACGATGCCGTCGGCATGCAGGTCCTTGGCCATCTGGACAATGTCCTTCATACGCTGGTCGTTGGGCGTAAAGACGGCACAGTTGATCTTAAAGTAGCGCTCGGCGATGGCATCGAGCATCTCGTCGACCGTCTCGCCGGACTCGTCGACCAGGTCCTTGTAGTAGCGCGAGCCCGTGCAGGACTCCTCGCCTACCACAACGCCGCCGGCCTTCTCGATGAGGTTGAATAGTTTCCAGTTGGGCACGGCCATGGGCGTACCGGTGTACAGGATGCGCTTGGTCCCCTTGGGCGCCACGCCCTCGCCGGCCTCGACACGCTGCTCGCACTCAGCCGCCATATCGTTGATGGCTCCGGTCAGACGCGGCGTGTCGTCCATAAAGGCGGCCTGAACGGTCAGCAGGCTGTCGAGACCGCTGATGGGCGCAGGGTCTGCAGCGCGCGTGGCTGCGAGGCGCTGCAGGGCGCGACGCTTCTCATTGACGGCGTGGATGGCGGCCTTCAGACGCTCGAGCGTAATCTTGACGCCGCACTCTTCCTCGATCTTGGCGGCGAGCTTCTTGACCTCGGCCTTCCAGGTCACGAGCGTCGACTCGTCGTGTACGTTGGGAATATCCATGACGTACATGTTCTTTTGCGTTGCAAAGAACTCGTAGGCCTTCTTCTTGCCATCGCAGGTGTTCTCGCCTACCACCAAGTCACTCGACTCAATGTAGGGGCAGACCTCGCCCAGCTTAAAGCCGGCAAAGCTCTTGATGAGCGGACAGGTGTTGCGCGGCAAGTGCTCCTCGACCTTGTCGGTTGCCCAGTCGGCACCCGAGCACAGACCAACAGGAATGCCGTCACAGGCAAGTACGATCTCCTCGGGCACGTACACGCAGAACGAGCCCACAATCTTGGTGGCCTCGCCAGCCTCCTTCTTGTCGAGCATCTCCTTAATGCGGCCGCTATGGATGTTGGTGGCCACAAAGTCCAGGTAGGACGTGGACTTGGGGCGGTTGTTCTGCGACAGGAACATGTCCCCGTACATCTGGCCCACGGCACCCAGCAGCATGTCGTGGTCGGCAAGATTCATGCCGAGGCTCTCCCACATCGGATGGAAATCGAATTCTTCAGCCATGACGGTTCCCCTCTCGAACCAAAAACGGATAACAGCGGTATCGATGCACGACGGACGGCGATTGCCCGGCCGTGCTCAAACCCGGTATTTTAGGGAACCTGCTTTGCGGTCGATTATTTAGTTGTGCGTCGTCTCTCCCGGAGCCGTGAACATACCTGCTCATATGCGACTCCGAGCCATATATAGGGCACGCGCGGCAACGCGGCGAATGTATGTCGTCTGCGGCATGTGCGCACCCTCCTTTACAAGATAAGGTCAACTATATCAACGGTCATCGAACATGCGAACACCGTTGACATTCGTACGACAGCATCGTGTACCGTCGTTTAATAAATTATTATCTTTATTGATAAGAGTTTGTCATCCCTCATTCGGCGAGCGGCAGACAAAGCCGCCGAGGCTTATATCCCCGACGGCATTACCCGGCGCTATCGACAAACCAAGTGGATCCTACTCGCATCGAAGTGCATGCGCAGCGCCTCGCCTGCTTGCGGCAGCTCGTCGACAGGCACGCCCACCTTGTTGACCTTCCACTGCAGACGCGTGGGCGCATCAGCGCGCGGCACGTCCAGCAATACCAGCCGCTCAAAGCGCGAATCGCTTACACGGGCCACATGCAAATCGTAGCTGTTACGGCCCCGCTCAACGCGATTATCAACATGGAAATAGCTTGCGCGAACGCCCAGGTACGCCACAGTATCGGGAACCGCGCGACCCACGTTAAAGGTCATGCCCCAGTCGAGGGCCTCAACTTCTTCGTCGCCGATCTTGCGCGCCCGGCTTGTGTTCTTGCAGCCCGTCAGGCGCAGCGCCGCCAGCGTCTGCGGACGGCGGACCACGTCCTCGACAGAGCCGATCTCCTCAACATGCCCGTCGTGCATCACGCAGATACGCTGGCACAGGCGGCACGCTTCGTCGATGTCGTGGCTCACGTAGAGCACGGTGCGGTTGCACACATCGAACAGGTCGAGCATGTTCTGCTCGAGCGCGCTCTTAAGATAGGAATCGAGCGCGCTCATGGGCTCGTCGAACATAAAAATGCCCGGATGCGCCGCCACCATGCGGGCAAGCGCCACGCGTTGCTGCTGACCGCCCGAGAGTCGCGCGGGATAGCGGTCGGCAAAATCGGCTAGACCGAAAATGCTCAGATAGCGCTCGGCGAGCTTTTTGCGCGCGGCGGCGTCACCCGCGTCCTTTACACCGGCGCATACGTTATCGGCCACCGTCATGTTGGAAAACAGCTGATAGTTTTGGAACAACAGGGCGCATTTTCGCTCCTGGGGCGACAGGTCGATGCCCGCCGCCGAGTCAAAAAAGGTCACGCCGTTGACAACGATCTTTCCCTCGTCGGGCGTCTCAACACCGGCAATGCAGCGCAGTGTGCAGCTCTTGCCGCAACCTGAGGCACCGAGCAGCGCCACGCGCTCCTCGCCGGCCTCAAGCTGCATGTCGAGCATAAACCCGAGGTAGTGCTTTTTGATATCCAAAACGAGCGACATGGCCTATCGACCTCCCCGCGGCACCGTATCATCGCGCATAAGCTCGGCCAGCGCCTCGCGATCGATACGCAAGGCATCGCCGCCCGCCGGGTCGAGCGAATCGCCCTGTCCGGTGAGATCTTTGGCCTGTTTGCGCTCCGCATGGGAAAGGCCCCGCTCGCGATACTTTTGCGAATGCGCCGTGTACATGTTGATGAATAGGATGACCAGGAAGCTGAACGCAATTACGACCACGACCCAAAAGAGGGCCACCGACGTATTGCCGCCCATCCACTCAAAGTAGATGGCGATGGGGATGGTCTGCGTAATACCGGCGTAGTTGCCCGCAAAGAACAGGGTGCAGCCAAACTCGCCCATCGCGCGGGCAAAGGCGAGCACCGTGCCGGCGGCAATCGAGGGCCAGCCAAGCGGCATCATAAGCTTGGTAAAGATGCGACGCTCGGACCATCCCAGAGTTCGCGCGGCGTCGAGCATCTGCATGTCGAGGCTCTCAAAGGCACCGAGCGCCGTGCGGTAGACCAGGGGAAACGACACCACCACGGCAGAGATCACCGCCGCGGGCCAGGTAAAGACGATCGAGATGCCGTGCGCGATGAGCCACTGGCCCACCCCGGTCGAGCGGCCAAACAGCATGAGGAGCAGAAAGCCGCACACCGTAGGCGGCAACACCATGGGGATGGTAAAGACCGAATCGAGCAGGCCCTTGATGCGACTCGAGGTACCCATAGTCTTCCACGCGGCGAACAGGCCCAGCGCAAAGGAGATCAGCAGGGCAAGGCCGCTCGTTTTTATGGACACCCAAAACGGGCGATAGTCGATGTCGCCCAAAAAGGAGATCAGAGAGGTCAAGGGCCCCTGTTCATCCCGCAACACGACAGACGATGCCTCTACCATTTGAGCGCTATCAAGCCAACGCGCGCCGCCCTTGGCATCACCCGAGGCCGATGAGATCACCACATAACGGTCCCCATCCGCACTGCGCTCGTCAAAGCCATAGGTATACCCGCCGGCATCAAACGTTGTTTCCGCCGTGACATACCAAGGAAGGTCCACGTCCCCTAGCTGCGCACCTCCCATGCAGTTTGCGCTGTCGAGCTCACAGACGAGGGCCTTGAGACCCGATACGCACTCATTGTCCTGCGGATCAAATCCATACTTCTCGATCGCCTTGGGCGATATCCACACCACAACGCGATCAGCAGCAGGCGCCACTACAAGGTCAACGTCCTCGTCAACGGGAAACCGGTAGCCCTCAGGCTGGCCTTCCATGGCACGAGCGGTCCCCTTGGCCAACCGCTCAAAACCCTCGATCCCATAGGAAAGCCCATGAGCGGTCGCAGTAACCTGGGTCCCGTCCTCAGCGTCCCCAGCAAACGCAAATCCCGGCACCCAGCAAAGCGTGAAGGTCAAAGCACAGGCGACAAGCATGCGGAATCTATTAAGCACGAAAAGCTCCAAGCGAATACAAGGACGGAGTGAAACATAAAACGATGGAATTATCGCGCCAAGCCGCTCTACGCGGAAAGCTCAAAGCCGTACTTGGCCCAAATCTTCTGGGCTTTCTTGTTGGTCAGGCAGAAGTCGATGAACGCCTTGGCCTCGTCGGCGTGCTCGGAGCTCTCGGCAACGGCACCCGGATACACGATGGGCTTGTGCGAATCCTCGGGGCACACGAAGGCCTCCTCGATGCCGTCGTAGCGGAAGATATCGGAGCTGTAGACAAAACCGGCCACGCAGTCGCCCGTAGAGACGTAGGCGGCAGCGGTGCCGACCTTATCGGCCAGGGCCACCTTGTCGGCGAGTTCGGGCGCATACTCGCCGTCGTCACCCTCGGTGCCGGTGTAGAGGCCCACGGAGGCCAGGGCCTGGTTGGCATACTTGCCAGCGGGAACAGTCTTAGCGTCGCCAATGGCGATCTTGCCGTCCAGATTCGCGACGTCGGCGATGGCCTCGACCTTGGTGTCGGAGCCCTCGGCGCGAATGATCACGAGGTCGTTGACGAACATGTCCTCGCGGGTATCGGTATCGACGAGCTCGGCGGCCTCGGCGTCGTCCATGGTGCCCTTGGAGGCCGTGATGAGCACGTCGACGGCGGCACCGGCGCGCATCTGCTCGACAAGGTCGCCAGACGCCTTAAACTGCGTGTCGGCAAACGTAGTGCCGGTCTGCTCGGTGTAGAGCTCCTGAACCTCGGGCAGAGCTTTCTCGAGCGAGTTAGCGGCAAAGACCTGCAGCTCGACAGCCTTCTTCTTAGAGGAAGACTTGACGGAGCCGGCATCGGAACCAGCGGGCTCGGACGTCTTGTTGCCCGAGCAGCCGGCAAGGCCAAGGCCGG
>UQPY01000054.1 GCA_900542965.1 uncultured Collinsella sp. | reverse complement strand
GTACCGCTAACCTGATCAAATCCGGGCACGCTAAACTGCGAGACCTCGGCGGCGTGCATCATGGGGAACTCGTGCGCGCCGCCCTGGAAGTGGTCGTGCGACAAGATCGAGCCGCCCACGATAGGCAGGTCGGCGTTGGAGCCAATAAAGTAGTGCGGGAACAGGTCGACAAAGTCAAGCAGACAGGAGAGACCCTTGCGATCGACGTGCATCGGACGATGTTCGGAGCTCATGGCGATGCAATGCTCGTTAAAGTACGCGTACGGGCTGTACTGGAAGCCCCAGCGCTCGCCGTCGAGCTGGATGGGGATAACGCGCAGATTCTGGCGAGCGGGGTGAGCGCCACCGTCGGCTGCGGCGGAACGTCCAGGATAGCCCTCGTTTTCGATGCAGAGCTGGCAGGCAGGATACTTCTCGCCCGTGTTCTTGGCGGCGCCGGCTGCGGCAATGTCGCGCGGGTCCTTCTCGGGCTTCGACAGGTTGATGGTGATCTCGAGGTCGCCCCAGTTGGTGGGGGTGCTCCATTTGATGTTGCGCGCGATGGCGGCACGGCGCACGTAGCCGGCGTCGCAGCACAGACCGTAGAACCAGTCGGTCGCGGCGCGGGGCTCGTTGACGCCCATACGTCCGTTGAACTCCTCGTTTACAACCGAAGGCCTTGGCATGAGCGCGCCCATGATGCGCATAGCGATGCGGTCGCGGCCCGACGCCGTGTCCTCGGCAGCGCCGTTGGCAACGGCGGCCTCGGAAAGTACGGCGAGCGTGCCCTCAAGGTCAAAGTCGGGGAGTGTGTCAGGGTGCAGAAGCGAAATCTTCTCGGTCTGCAGCGCCCAGGCCATGTCGAGCGCGGGGCCCGTGGCGCCAATGCACTCAAGAATGGTGTTGTAGGCCCAGATACGGTCGTCCTGCCCAATCATGGATCGGTGGATGGCGTACTCAATCAGGTTCTGCGCAGCTTCGCGCACGTCGGTCGTTACAGCCATGCCGCGTAAGCCCCCTTGTCAGAGATTGCGTAGTGGCGGGCAGAGCCCTCGCCCAGCCAGCCGTTCATCTTGGCGATAAAGGTGTCGACCAAGTCGAGCGGTACGAAGGCCTGGATGGTGCCGCCAAAGCCGCCGCCGTGGATGCGGACGGCGCCGCGGCCGTCGAGCACATGCTCGGCAAGGGCCAGCGCATACATGGAGGGCTGCTCGGAGCCCAACTTGGCAACGACATTCTGCAGGTACATGGCGGAGCTGGCGCCGGACTCGCGCGTCAGGACCAGGAACTGGTCAATGTCGCCGGCGTTCAGGGCTGCCCAGCGCTTGTCGACCAGGCCGTTCTCGTACCAGTAGTGAACGGCGCGCAGGCAGGCGCGGTCGCCCAGCTTGGCACGCAGCTCGGGGAGCTTGGCGTCAAAGTCGGCAACGTTTACCTCACACAGTCGTGCCTTGCCAAACTCGGCGGCGACGTCTTGCATCTCGCGGGGAACGGCGGCGTAGTCGTCGGTGGCGGCCACGTGGTCGGCGCCTACTTTAACGAGCACAAGCGCATAGCCGTGATCCTCAAAGTTGAGCTCGAGCTTCTGGGTTTTAGGCTGAGCCTGGTCCTCAAAGTCCATGTAGGCAAGGCCGCCCAGACACACAGCGGCCTGGTCCATCAGACCGCAGGGCTTGCCGTAGTAGTTGTTCTCGGTGCGCTGGCTCATCTGGGCGAGCGCGACGGGCTCGATGGCGGGTGCGCCCCAGAGGGTTTCCATGGCACGACCGTATGCGGCCTCGACGGCGGCAGAGCTGGAAAGACCGCCACCCGAGGGGACGGAGCAGGTGAAGGCGAAGTCGAAGCCCTGGGGCTCAACGCCCAGAGCTGCAATCTCGTGGGCCATACCGCGGACGAGGCTCGCGGACGTGCCCTTCTCGGACTCCTGAACATCCAGCGTGTCGAGTGTGATCTCAAAGGTGGGGTAGCCCTCATCGGCGACGCGAACCTTGTTGGAATCGGTTGCCACGGCGATGCCGTCGACGGCGACATCGAGCGAGCCGGCGATAACGTGGCCGCCCTCGTGGTCGGTGTGGTTGCCGCTGATCTCGGAACGGCCGGGCGCGTGCACGTAGAGCACCTGGCGGTCGCCGATGGGGCCAAACTCCTCCTCAAACAGCTTGGTGAGCGTGGCGAGCGTCTTATCGTCGGGGGTGGTCATGGGGGTCCTTTCCTTGGCGCGTACGGACGATTTTTTGCGTCGTTATGAGTACGTTAACAATTTGAAGCGGCATGAACTCAGCATCCACAATGCCGCACGTTAAGGGCTATGTTAACGTACTCATAACACAATACTTACCACTTTTTGAGAATCTGGTAATCGGTCGAAATTCGGCCGTGAACGGTAGTGCCGTATGGACTTATAGAGCAGAAAAGCTGCAGCTAGAAAAAGTAGAGTACGTTAACATGCATCCGACGATGGCGACCCTCCGCGCGGGCTCAATTCCTGCACGGGTCGGCATGCACGCTATTCAGATCTCGCAAGGGTGAAGGTGATCCTGTGGCAAGGCGCCCGTCCAACGATACAGGCACGCGTCCGGTCTCCATGGCCGACGTCGCCCGCGCTGCTGGCGTTTCGCAGCAGACGGTTTCGCGCGTCGCCAACGGCTTGCCCAACGTCAACGAGCAGACGCGCCAGCGCGTGCAGGCCGCCATGCAAGAGCTCGGCTTTCGTCCGAGTTATGCCGGTCGCTCGCTGCGTGATGGCCGTTACCATTCGGTCGGCCTGTGCGTCAACGATGTCACCAAGTTTGGCAACCTCTCAATGATCGACGGCATCGCCAGCGCTGCTCGCGAGCATAATTGCGCCATCACGCTGGTCGAGATGTCCAAGACCGAGGAGTTTTCGCTTGCCGAGGCCACGCGTCGTATGGCCGCGCTGCCCGTGGACGGCATCATCATCGGCATGAGCCGCATGGCGCCCGATTTTGAGACGTTTGATCCACTGCCGGGCATTGGTACGGTCATCGTTACCATGTACGCGCATCCGCGGGTGACCACGGTCGATTCCGACCATTACGGCTGCTCGCTATTGCTTATGGATCACCTGTTTGAGCTGGGGCACGAGCAAATTCGCTATATTGGCGGCCCGTCGTTCTCGGTCGACGAGCAATTTCGTCGTGCCGGTTGGCAGGATGCACTCGAGCGTAAACACATCGAGCCGGCAGAGCCGCTCGAGGGCGACTGGTCTGCCAACAGCGGTTACGAGGCTGGCAGGTACCTGGCCGAGCACGATCGCACCATGACGGCGATTTATGCGGCAAACGACCAGATGGCAAATGGCGCGATTGCAGCGCTGCGCGATAGCGGTCTGCGCGTTCCCGAGGACGTGAGCGTGGTGGGCGTCGATGATTCGCTTGACGACTTTGTGGCACACAACGAGCTCACGACGGTGCGATTTGATTTGCATCAGCGTGGACGCGAGGTGTTTGAGCATGCGGTTCCCGAGGCGGGCACAGCAGGCAAAAACGTTGCCATTCGTATTCCCGGCCAGCTCATCATTCGGCATAGCACGGCGATACCGTGCGCATAGTTTGCGCAGGTAAACGGCGATTAATCGTATTTCAATAACAATCGGTATGGATGCCGGCAGATAGCAGTTGGAATGCTGCCGAGTGTTATGATAGACGGGTTCTTTTGTCTATCTAGGAGGCTTTGCCTGATGGAGATCACCAAGGATATCCGCTACATTGGCGTCAACGATCACGACATTGACCTGTTCGAGGGCCAGTACGACGTGTCCGAGAATGGTATGGCATACAACAGCTACGTTATCTTGGGCGACAAGATCGCCGTCGCCGATTCGGTCGACGCTGGCTTTGTCGACGAGTGGCTCGGCAACCTCGAGGCCGTGCTCGACGGCCGCACCCCCGACTACCTGGTCGTTCACCATATGGAGCCCGATCACTCCGCCGGTATCGCCGCCTTTATGGAGCGCTATCCCCAGGCGCAGATCGTGGCCAGCATGGGTGCCTTCCGCATGATGGTCAACTACTTTGGCACCGACTACCCCGAGCGCAAGATGGTCGTCAAAGATGGCGACGTGCTCGACCTGGGCGGCCACAGCCTAACGTTTGTCGGCGCCCCCAACGTGCACTGGCCCGAGGTGCTCTTCTCCTATGAGGCCACCGACAAGGTGCTCTTTAGCGCCGACGGCTTTGGCAAGTTTGGCGCCAACGACATCGAGGATCCGGAAGGGTGGGCTTGCGAGGCTCGCCGCTACTACTTTGGCATCGTCGGTAAGTTCGGCAAGTTCGTGCAGGCCGTCCTCAAGAAGGCCGCCGACCTGGACATCCAGATCATCTGCCCGCTCCACGGCCCCGTGCTGACCGAGAACCTGGGCTACTACCTCGACACCTATAACACCTGGTCGAGCTATCAGCCCGAGGACGAGGGCATCACGATCGCCTATGCGAGCGTGTATGGCCATCTGAAGGCTGCCGTCGAGGAGCTCGCATCTGCGCTCGAGGCTCGCGGCCAGAAGGTCTCCGTCTTTGATCTGGCTCGCGACGACATGGCCGAGGCCGTTGAGGATGCGTTCCGCTACGACCGTCTGGTGCTCGCCTCCATTACCTATCAGGGCGAGATCTTCCCGTGCATGAGCACCTTCATCCACACGCTCGCCGAGCATGCCTACCAGAACCGTACCGTGGCGCTTGTCGAGTCCGGTTCCTGGGCGCCCGCTGCCGCCAAGGTTATGACCAAGGAGCTCGAGGGTATGAAGGACATCACCCTGACGCAGAACAAGGTGACTGTGCTGGGCTCACTCAACGACGCCTCGCGCGCTCAGATTGAGGCCCTCGCCGACGAGCTTTCCAAGTAGCGATACTTTCACGTTTGACGCTCAAACCACCACAAAGGGGACAGGCACCTTTGTGGTGGTTTTTGTTCAAAGAACTCAAGAATGCTCAAGAAACTCAAAGGTGCTCAAAAAACTCAAAGATGCTCAAAGAAATCAAGAGCTGTGGGGCATAATGGAATTACGTGAGTTCAAGGGAGGCTTTATGGCGGCGGCGACAGCGTACAGGCAAGCAAATCCGTTCACGCCGATGTTCGGACGTGTACCGGCATACATGGCCGGCCGTGAGCAAATCATTGATGATATGGTGCTGGCGTTTGAAAGCGCCGATTCCGACCCCAACCTATGCTCGATTTTCTACGGAGCGCGCGGGACGGGCAAAACGGCCCTTTTGGCATATCTGTCATACCGCGCCCAGCAAGAAGGCTGGATTACGGCGAATGTGACGGCTTCGGACGGGATGCTCGAAGACATTCTGCAGCGCCTCAACGAATCGGCTGCCCATCTGATCGAAAAGCCCGCTTCTAGGCGTGTGAACAGTGTTGGGATTGCCCCCATAGGTAGTATGAGCTGGGAAAACGTTGATATTGAATTTGAGGGCGCCAACTGGCGTACTAAGATGAACGCTCTGTTTGCTCAGCTTGAAGCGACTGGCACCGGGGTGCTTATCGCCGTTGACGAAGTTGATGCATCGTTTGCTCAAATGACCGAGCTCGTTACCACCTACCAACATTTTGTGAGCGAGAACAAAAAAGTAGCTTTGCTTATGGCGGGGCTGCCGTTTCGCGTGCTGGCGTTGTTGACGGGAAAATCGACATCGTTTCTTCGTCGTGCTGCCCAGCATTCGCTGGGATCTATTTCGCCGACTGAGGTAAAAGAAGCGTTTCGGCTGACGATTGAAGACGGTGGCAAAACGATTTCCGATGAGGCGGCCGACCGTGCTGCCGAGGCAATCGATGGTTTTCCGTTTATGTTCCAGTTGGTGGGATATCGGGCGTGGAACGCTTCGCGCCAGGCGGCTGATGTTTCCCTTGAAGACGTCGAACGTGGCGCGAAGCTTGCGCAAGAGGAGCTCGAATCGCGCGTTTTTGCCTCGACTGCAGCGGAACTTTCACAGGGGGACTTGGATTTTCTTCGTGCAATGAATCCGGAGGGGACGACGACCAGGCAAGAATTGGCTGCGCGGCTTAAGAAAAGTTCCGGTTCGATCTCGACGTATAAAAAACGTCTAATTGAGGCAGGGGTGATTGAAGAACCCTTACAGGGACGTTTCGAGTTTGCGCTGCCGGGCTTCGGTCGATATGTAGCGTCTCTTTGCTAGAGGGCCACTTCTGCCAAGACCGTTTCGCGTCCAACTGTCTCAATCTGTAACATCTGGGCGGCTAAATCGACTCTATCTGTTACAGGTTTAGATTAAGGGCGGGGGTCGAGCGGAATTATCTCGATCTGTAACAGTTAACTGACTTTTAGGGGTCTAGTTGTTACAGATTGAGACAAACTGGCGGAGCGAACCGCCGTGCCGTTCAAACCACCACAAAGGGGACTCAGGCACCTTTGTGGTGGTTTTTGGTTTTAGGCGGTGGCGATGATGAGGGTTGGGGCGCCGGCGTCGGTGGCCTCGGCGATTGAGGTGGCGACGGCGCCGTCGGGGTCACGGTCCATCACGATGGTGTCGACATCGGTAAGTTCGGCGAAGCGGTACATGCCGCGTCCGTTGACCTTGCTCGCGTCCATGAGGGCGACGCCTCGACGCGCGGCGGCGATCATGGCCGTTTTGGTCTCGGCCATCTGCGGAAAGTCGGTAGTAAAGCCACAGCCGGGAACAAAGGCGCCGGGGCACATGATGGCGAGGTCGGCGTGAACCATCTGCAGCGCCTGCATGGTGAGCGGACCGTACAGATAGCGGTGTCCTTTGCGCAGTGCGCCGCCCAGCATGACGACGTCGACCGAGGGCATGCTCTCGTCGATGTAATCGGCGATCGTAATGTCTGCCGTGATGACGGTGATGCCGTCGCGCTGGTCGAGGAGCCGGACAAATTCGAGCGCGGTGGTGCCCGAGTCGACGAGCAGGGTGTCGCCGTCGCTGACGAGTTCAATGGCACTTTGCGCGATGGCCTGCTTGGCGGCCACGTTGACGTTAATGCGCCGATCCTGCGTGGAGACGGTCAGGCGCTTGTGGAGCGACACAGCGCCACCATGCGTGCGGCGCAGTTTGCCGGACTCGGCGAGGGCGTCCAAATCAGCGCGAGCGGTGACAGAGGACACGCCAAAGGTCTGGGCGATTTCTGCCACCTGCACCGAGGCATTATGCTCGAGCATTTCCATGATGGCGGCACGGCGTTCGTCGGCGAAGGCGCGGTTTGTAGCTTGGGCCATTGCTGCTCCATTCTCTGCCGATATTTGCAGGAATTATGTTGAAACCATTTTCGTTCATTTTCTTTTTGAGTAAGAAAACGCCTTTCGATTACTTATCTTTTCTATAAAAGAAAGCCACTCGACGCTCAAAACTCAATATCGAACACGTGCGCTCGGCACAAAACCCTTCCGTTTGCTTTTCAAAAATGAAGGCTCGACCTCGCGCAACGACAATATCTCGTGCATTTATGCCCGCCGAATTTCATACAATGAGCGCAGCAAAACGCAAGGTAAAACGCCTTGCGAACAACTACGCCCGATGTCCAGATGCGGGCGAGGGAGAGGAGCAAACGCTCATGGCACTTGTTACCACCGAAAAGATGCTCAAGGACGCTCAGGCCGGCCACTACGCCGTCGGCGCTTTCAACGTCGAGAACCTCGAGTTTGTTATGGCCGTTCTGGCGGCTGCCGAGGAGACCAAGTCCCCCGTCATCATGCAGACTACCCCGGGCACCATCAAGACCGCTGGTCTGGACTACTTCTACGGCATGGTCAAGGCTGCCGCCGAGCGCGCTTCCGTGCCCGTCGCTCTGCACCTCGATCACGGCGATGGCTATGACCGCTGCATGCAGGCTTTCCGCACTGGCTACACCTCTGTCATGATCGACGGTTCGCACGAGTCCTTCGAGGACAACATCGCCCTGACCAAGTCCGTCGCCGACGCTGGCCGCGCCATGGGTGTGCCCGTCGAGGCCGAGCTTGGCAAGGTTGGCGGCAAGGAGGACGACGGTCCCGCGGTTGAGGGCGAGAGCCCCTACACCGATCCGGCCGAGGCCAAGGAGTTCGTCGAGCGCACCGGCTGCACCTCGCTGGCCATTGGCGTTGGCACCAGCCACGGCGTGTACACGAGCGATCCTCACATCGAGCAGTCCGTGGTCAAGGCCATCCGCGACGCCGTCGACGTGCCGCTGGTTCTGCACGGCACTTCCGGTGTGCCCGATGAGCAGGTCGCCGAGGCCGTGAAGAACGGCATCTGCAAGGTCAACTACGCCACCGAGCTGCGTCAGGCCTACACCAAGGGCTTCATGGCCTACATGGCCGAGAACCCTGCCTGCTTCGATCCCAAGAAGCCGGCCAAGGAGGGCATGCGTGAGATCACCGAGCTGGTTAAGATCCGCATGACCAACCTCAACTCTGTGGGCAAAGCAGAGTAACAGCAAGGGTACTCTGATCCCACCGGGCCGTCCGGAAACGGAAAAGGGCCTATCTCTCAGAACGTCCTCGGACATGTCGGAAGCCCCGCTGCGCGCTACGCGCTGCGGGGCTTCCTCCGTCCTGCGGAATGTTCTGAGAGATAGGCCCTTTTCCGTTTCCGGACGGCCCTGCTCGATCGCCCTTGTGGCGTTGGGGCGGAAATGGGTGGTGCGCGAGGGGCGCTTTGTTGATGAGGGGTTAGTATGCCCGGGCTTGGTTGGGGAATGACTTGTTTAGGGATGCTTGGAGCTTTTCGAAGGATGCTCGCAGGTTGAGTTCCTGGTCGGTTGAGCGTTTGGCTTTTGTGGTGGGGGAGTCGAGGAGGCCGTTTCTCTGTGTCGGGGGGAAGGAGAAAAGGTCTGCATGTTTTAGGGATGGCTGCCGTGCTACGGCATTGGAAGAATGCATGCTTATGCGGCCTCCTCGATGTCCACCAAAAGGTTGCGCATGGGGTGTGCTGCTAGGTCCCGTGCGCTAGCAGTATTATGCCGCGGCTGCTGCAAAGAAGCGCTAAAGAAAGGCTTAACCTGGTTTGGTTTTACGATGAAACTGCAGGTCAGAAGTATCGAGTAACACTCTTGAAAGGTTTTGAGCTTAAGGGCTTTCTAAGGTTTGCGGCGCGGATGTGGCTCGCCTGTGTGGGGCGTGTGGACGGCTCGTTCCTAGCGCTGCGGCTCTGCGGCGCGCACCTGCTCGATGACCTTTTCCATTGTGGCGTCGATGCGGTCCTTTTTGAGTTCGCATTCCCAGATGGTTATAGGCGTCCAGCCCATTTGAGTGAGTGCTGCCACGGCGGTGCGGTCGCGCTCGACGTTGCGGCGAAACTTTGCCTCCCAAAACTCAACGTTGCGCTTGGGCTGGCTAGGGTTGCACTTGGGGCAGCGGTGCCAAAAGCAGCCGTTGACGAAGATGGCGATCTTGCGCCCGGGAAAGGCGATGTCGGGCTTGCCGGGTACCTTCCATTCCAAACGATAGCCCGTAAGGCCCGCGGCCCGTAGGCGCTGACGTACGAGCAGCTCGGGCTTGGTGTTGGCGCGCTTGTTGCCCTTCATGGACTTTTTGATGGCGGCGCGACGGCGGACCAGTTCGCGCTCGTCAGCGGAGAGGTCCGAGGTATCGATGCCGTCGAGCAGGCCGGGCTTGGGACGCTTCTTGCTGCGGCGCTTAGGTGCGCGCTTGGGTTTGGTGGCGGGTTTGTCGGCTGTGTTGGGCACGGCGTCATCGGCGGAGCTTGTCTCGAGCCGATCTTCCTTCAGCTCAATCAGGGCATCGATAAGCCCCTTGTCGGCGGGCATCCATTCCACCGTGGCAAGCGAGGCGCGCGGAATCCAGCGGATATCGAGCTGTCGGTCATGTTTCTGAGGCTCATCGGATTCATCGGCGAGCGAGCAGTAGTAGCACTCCATCGAGAGATGAAAATCGGGATAGTCATACTCAACGGTGTAAAAATCGCGCAGGTTGGTGACTTTGACCCGCAGCTCTTCCATGAGCTCGCGGCGTACGGCGTCCTCGGGCGACTCGCCGCGCATGAGCTTGCCGCCGGGAAACTCCCAAAGTCCCTGCATGTCGCCGTAGCCGCGCTGCACGGCAAGCAGCTCGTCAGATCCTTCCTTGCGAATGATCCCAGCGGCAACATGAACAGTCTTCAACAGGAGTCCTCTCTCAGCATCAACACGTGGCAGGGTAGCTACCCGTACCTTACACAACGGTAAGGCAAGCGTAAGCCATATCGATGGTAGCTGACTCGTCTTCTTGCGACTATAGATGCCGTAGACTAATTGCAAGAAAGGACTCGGTATGCAAACCACGCACATGGCGACCCCGGTACTGGAGGCCGCGCATCTCGAAAAGGTATACGGAGCGCTGGGCAACGTGACGCGCGCGCTCAACGACGTCAGCTTTACCGTCAACCGCGGCGAATTTGTTGGCATCATGGGCGCTTCGGGCTCGGGCAAGTCGACCCTGCTCAATTGCGTCTCGACCATCGATAGCGCCACGAGCGGCACGATCCGCATCAACGGCCAGGACGTGACGCGCATGAAGCAGGCTAAGCTCTCGCAGTTCCGCCGCGAGGAGCTCGGCTTTATCTTCCAGGACTCCAACCTGCTCGATACGCTCACGGCACGCGAGAACATCGCCCTGCCGCTCACCATCGCCCGCACAAACTCGGCAGAGATCTCGACCCGCGTGCAGGATGTGGCAGCGCGCCTGTCCATCAGCCAGGTGCTCGACAAGTATCCCTACCAGATGTCCGGCGGCCAGCAGCAGCGCGTTGCCGCGGCTCGCGCGCTCGTCACCGACCCCACCATGATCATGGCCGACGAGCCCACCGGCGCCCTCGATTCCAAGAGCGCTCGCCTGCTGCTCGAGAGCCTGGAGGCCCTTAACCGCCGCCTACGCGCCACCGTGCTCATGGTCACGCACGACAGCTTTGCCGCCAGCTACACGAGCCGTGTGCTGTTTATCCGCGACGGCAAGATCTTCACCGAGCTGCGCCGCGGCGACACCGACCGCCGAGAGTTCTTCGACCGCATTATGGAGGTCGTTGCCATGATGGGCGGTGAGGGCTCCGATGCTCTGTAAACTCGCTTGGGGTAACGTCCGCCGCGCCGGCCGCGACTACCTCGTCTACCTTTTGACGCTCACCCTGGGCGTCACGGTCTTCTATGCCTTTAACACCATCTCGATGCAGGTCGACATCGCCGGCATCGATGAAAAGGGCTTGGCGCAGGTAATGGGCAGCATGCTCGGCAACCTGACGTACTTTTTGGCCGGTGTCATGGCCTTTTTGATGGTGTATGCCAATAACTTCATCATGAAACGCCGCAAGAAGGAGTTTGGCCTGTACCAGGTGCTCGGCATGGGGCGCGGGCGCGTCGCCACGATCATGGCGCTCGAGACGGTGATTGTCTCGGTCGGCGCCTTTATCGCCGGCATTGTGCTGGGTGTGGGACTCTCCCAGCTCATGACGTTCTTTACGGCCTCGCTCTTTAAGACACAGATCGCCAATTTCCACTTCTTTTTCTCGGTGCATGCGTTCAATCTGACCCTTGTCTGCATGCTCGTAATGTTTGTGCTCACGCTACTGCTGAACCTTCGCGCCGTGCGTCGTACCAAACTCATCGAGCTTATGGGTGCCAAGCGTCGCAACGAGAGCATCAAGACACGCAACCCCTGGATCGCGATTGCCATCTTTGCCGTGGGCGTGGTGCTTGTGGGCGTGGCCTATTACCGTCTGCTACGTGATGGGTTCCCGCTAACCGCGACGGACAGCAAGCTGCAAGAGGCCATGACCCAGTTTGGTATTACGACCGCTATGGTTACCGTGGGCACCTTTGCCCTGTTCTGGGGACTCTCGGGTATGCTCATCAAGCTGCTGCAGAGCCTGCGCGGCGTGTATTGGCGCGGCCTCAACATGTTTACCGTGCGCCAGCTTGCGGCCAAGGTCAACACGGTGTGCTTTTCGATGGGCGTCATCGCGATGCTCCTGTTTTTGGCCATCACCTCGGTGACGTGCGGTATGTCGATTGCCAATGTGATGAACGAGAATCTGGAGCGCTATAATCCGGCCGACATGTCGCAGACGTATGTCTATTACACGCCCGATACGCTCGACTACTACAAAGAGTATGTCAATCCGTCTGAAGCCGATCGCATGGTGCTGGCCGATAGTACGGTCGATTTGTACTCCGCATGGCACGGCGATCGTGTCGATCACGATAACGTTGCAGACGGTATTAAGGGCAAGTCGGCGGACAACAACGACGAGACCGCCAAGAAGGTCAATATCGCCGATGTTGCCGGTGAGCATGTGCAGATCGATTCGTATCTGAGTTACCCGGTTGGCGGCTCGGATCCTTCGGTGACCCCAAGTGAGATGTGCAAGACCATGGGCGAAAAGCTCCCCAAGGCGTTCGGGGGTAGCAATGCCGATACGATGGGTCTGTTTGTGACGCCGGCGAGCCAGTACAACAAACTGCGCCAGATGATGGGCGAGGAGCCGGTGAGCATTGGCCGCGACCAGTACCTGCTTACGTGTGATATGGGCGGTGAGCTGGGCGACCTGTACACCAAGTACATGGCCGGCGGCCATACCCTCACCTTGGGCGGGCATGAGCTCAAGCCCGCAACCGATAAGTCGGACGAAGATACGGCGGCCATCGCCAACTCGGCGATGGGCAGTAATCCGGGTACCGTCGTCGTTGCCGACGAGCTGTTGTCCCAACTTAATCTGCAGCCGTATTCCAGTAGCCTGCTCGTTAACTACAAACAGGGGATGGATACGACCGAGGCAGACGAGAGCATTAAATACACTCTGCTCGACAATCTGCTCGTTGACGGCAAGGAGCCGGGGTCGTGGGGAACCTTCATCACACGCTCCGAGATGTACACACAAGCAGCGCAAATGAACGGTCTTATTAGCTACCTAGCCATCTACATCGGCTTTGTATTGGTTGTTGCATGCGTGGCGATTCTGTCGATCCAGCAACTCTCCAACGTGGCCGACGGCAGCCGCAGCTATCGTGTGCTGGCACAGATTGGCTGCGACGACCGCCAGATTCGCCATTCGGTGATGGCACAGCAAGCGGTATTCTTCCTGTTCCCGCTGGCAGTGGGCCTGGCACACTCCTTTGTGGCACTCAAGGTGATTATCGAGCTGGTGAGTACATTCGGCGACATGAGCATCGGCGGCACCGTGGGCCTCACCTGTGCAATCTTCCTGGCGGCCTACGGCGGCTACTTCCTGGTGACCTACCTCATGAGCGCCGGCATGGTGCAAGCTGCCATAGCCACCCGCTACAGCGAGTAACTCGTTCAGCTTGGAATTATCGTAGGTTGAGCATAGGTCAGCGAAAACGCCCCTAAGCGAGCAAGGTGACGTGAAAGAGGAGGGAAGCGTACTTCGGTACGCGACCGACG
>UQPY01000053.1 GCA_900542965.1 uncultured Collinsella sp. | reverse complement strand
CCTCCGATGTGATGGCCTGTGAGATGTCGTCGAAGACCTTCTTGAGCTCTTCGGCATCGGTCGCCGACTTGTAGTAGTCGGAGTTTTCCGCGCGTGCACCATGAGCGTCCCATGCCGTGGCATTGGGGTAGTTGCTCGAAACGGCCTGCATGAACTTGTTCTCTTTTTGGCTTTTTCCCGAATCCTGGATACCAGCACTGGGGTTCGCGCCATCAAAGATGCCGATGGTATAAACGGTGGCCTTGCCGTCCTTCATATTCTTAGCAGCTGTCACGGCAGCGTTGGCGACACCCGCATCGAATTTATTTTGCTTTGTTGGCGTACCGTCGGTAAAGAACACAATAATCTTCTTGGCGTCTTTGCGGCCATAAGTGGTAGTGATTTTCTCGGCCAGCTCTAGGCCATAGTCGGCGCGCGTGGCGCCGGCAGGCTGAATTTGATTAATTGTATTCTTCTTGAGATCATCCGCATTGCTGCCGGAACAGTAGGTCAATTCTTTCATAACCTGGGTGTAATTGTAGGAGTACCCTCCGTCGCGATACATATTGTTGCCGATATCGTTGGACTTCTTGCCCGCAAACTTAACAATGGCAACCCTATGCTGCCTATTGACGCCCTCGATGCTCTCATTTTGTTTTGCGATGGTATCGATAAAGCTGTTCGCAGCACTCTTCAGCGCATCGATACGCTTAGGTGAATCTCCGCCGCCCATATGATCATCCATCGAGCCAGAGGCGTCCAGCACCATCACGATGTCAAGCGGCGTGGTGACTGTCACGGTTGAATTAGACGTCGAGGACATCGCCGAAAGCGTAGTCAGGAAGTCCGACTCTTCGTTTCCCTCGGTTGCCATGACCGTCTTGTCGGTCCAGATTCGACCGACGTTTTGAGTCGTCACCTTATTGCCGCTGTGGCCGGCCGCCCATTTTTCCCAGCGTCCGCTGGTGTCGGGGTCGACGACCGTTCCGCTCACCGCCGGTCCGTCCATTCCGGTGCTGGACCTGGCGTTGGCCTCGGGCAGCATGGCAAATGCTGCAGCCGGCAATACCAGCACTACGGCCAGTATCACCGCCAAGAGACCCCTCGTGTACTTACTCATCGCGTCTCCCTTCTCGCGGTCTCAGACCTTGCAACAGCCTAAAGTTACGAAATGAGACACAATTTGGGCAGGTGACACATGTTCCAGATTCTGTTTTGGGCGTGAGACAAATGTCTCACCAAAGTTGAGACACGGCGTTTTCGCAGGAAAACGGGTGCGACTCGGAGCCATCAGGCAAAAATGACCCGTTTTCCTCCGTCCTTGGGAGATCAAAGGCCGTTACGGATATGGCGCCATTTCAAAACTATGCCGGATTACGGGGCTAAAGTCGGAGCCCTCATCCATACCCTCATTTTTTGAAAAACGGCAGGCTGTCTACCTGCGGTTTTGTTTTTGGGATTTTCCGTATGGTCGGAGGTTCGCTATCCAGCTCCGTAAACCGGCATAGTTTTGTTCGTGGCGGCCCAACCGCGCGTTCACGCGCGGGGCCGGTGGGGCATTTTTGCCCCACCGGCCCCATCCAAACGCTACTCCGGCTTGGTTTCTACCGTGGGAGTCTTGTCCGCCGCAACCGGAGTGCGGGCGGTGTCCATGCTCAGGCAGTGTTTAGGACAGCTCTCGATGCACTCGCCGCACACCACGCAAGCGTACGGATCGATCGACCAGGTACCGCCCTTGCGATCGACCGAGAGTGCGCCCGCCGGGCAACGGCGCGCGCACATGCCGCAGCAGATGCACACGTCCATGTCGTTGACGATATGTCCGCGCAGACGCTCGGGTGCCGCGAGCTTCTCCTGCGGATAGCACACCGTGACCGGCTGCTTGACCATAGAACCCAAGGCCGTCTTGGCAAATGTCAGCAAACTCATGCCGCGCCTACCTTTCCGTGCAGCTAATGCAGGGGTCGATGGTCAGGATAATCATGGGCACGTTGGCAAGGAGCACGCCCTGCAGTGCATGCGTCAGACCCGCCAGGTTCTGCGACGTCGGCGTTCGCACGCGAAAACGGTCCAGGTTCTTGGTGCCGTTACCGCGCACATAGTAATACGCCTCGCCGCGCGGCTGCTCAATCACAACCTCGCCGCGCGCACCGTCGGCCGGCGTGAGCTTGGTGCGCCCGCCGATACCGTCGTGCGGAATCTTGCCCACAAGCTCCTTGATAATATCCATGGCCTGCGTGACCTCGGCACAACGCACCTGGCAGCGGGCATAGCAGTCGCCATCGCTAGCAACGATAGGCTCAAACGCGGCCAGATCAGCATAGGCGCCGTCGCGGAACATGCGCACGTCGTAATCCACGCCCGAGGCGCGACCGAACGGGCCGACCATCGACAGATCCAGCGCGTCCTTCTTGCTGATCACGCCCACGCCGTGCAGGCGCTCGCCGCAGCTATTGTCGTCCAAAAACGTATGCACCAAGGCCTCGTAGTCAGGACGCATGGCATCGAGCGTCTGGACAATGCCCGCCAGTTCGGAGTCCTCAATGTCGTGTTTAAGGCCGCCGATCTCGTTAATCGAAAGGATCACGCGGCCGCCGCAGGTGCTCTCAAAAATCTTGAGTATCTGCTCGCGCAGGGTCCATGACCGATAGAACAGCGCCTCGAAGCCAAAGGCGTCGGCGAGCAGGCCCAGCCACAGCAGATGCGAGTGAATGCGCGAAAGCTCGTGCAGAATGGTGCGGATATACTGCACGCGACCAGGCACCTCGATGCCGAGCATGCGCTCGCAGGCGCTGGCATAGCCGCAGCTGTGGCCCACGGCGCAGATGCCGCAGATGCGCTCGGCGATGTAGCCAAACTGATGCATGTCGCGCTTTTCGGTGAGCTTCTCGAGCCCGCGGTGCACAAAGCCGATCTGAGGAATTGCCTCGATGACGCGGTCATCCTCGATCACCAGGTCCAGATGAAGCGGCTCGGGCAGCACCGGGTGCTGCGGGCCAAACGGAATAACGGAGCGATGTGCCATGGACCTTACGCCTCCTTTTTCTGCTTGTCGCGGGCGACCTTGGCGGCAAGCGCCGCGCGGACCTTGGCCGCTTTCTCGGGATCCATGGCGGCGAGCTTTGCCTCCATCTCGGCGGCCTTGAGCGCGGCCTTCGCAGCAGCCTCATCGTGCTGAGCATCGGAGCCGGCAGCCGCAGCGGGCTGAGCAGCGACGCCCGCGGCGTCGCCGGCGCTCGCCACAGCCGAAGCATCGCCGGCACTCGCAGCGCTCTCCCCTGCAGCAGCCGCAGCCGCGGCGGCCTTCTCGGCAGCGGCCTTGCGCGCCTTGGCCTCGGCGGCGGCACGCACCTTCATGGCTTTCTCGCGCGCGGCCTTCACCTCGGGCGTGATAACGCTCATGGGTTCGGCAGTCGAGACCTGGTAGAAAAAGCCCTTAAAGTCAATCTGCATATCGGTGATGGCAAGACCAAACAGGTCGTGCGTTTCGTTTTCAAACGGGAATACCGCCGGATAGTACGAGCTGATGGACGGAATCTCCTGGTACTGGTCGATGCCCTCAACCACCAGGTTCTCGATCGCATAGCTGCCGTCCTGCGCAATATGCTCCTGAGCAGCACGAACGTCGATAAACGTATAGACCAAGCGATACGATCCGTCGTCCACACAGCGCTCGGCATGCATCTGCACAAAGCGCGCGCCGACGCCCTTGAGCGCCTGGACATGTGACAGGAGCTCATCGATCCCGACGGTGGTATAGATTGCCTTTTGCATTACTCGGCCTCCTTTGCAGCGACGGGCGTCCCAGCAGGCGCGTCGCCAGCGACGGGCGCGGCGGGCGCCCTAGCGGGCGTATCGCCGGCACCATCAGCCCCGGCCCCCGCAGCCACAAACCCGTCCTCGCCCAGCTCAACGCCACCGTCCCAAGTAGCGGCACCGCCCACGGTAAGCGGGTCGCCGCCGGCGCGCATCACGGCCTCCTTCTGGTCCAGGATGCCGCATGCCTCCACGATGGCATCGATCACCGTCTCGGGGCGAATGGCGCACCCGGGCGCGTACACGTCCACGGGAATCGCGCGGTCCACGCCGCCGATCACGTTGTAGGCATCGCGGAACACGCCGCCCGAACACGCGCAGATGCCGCACGCCACCACGCACTTGGGCTCGAGCATCTGATTGTAGATCTGGCGCACGACGGGCAGGTTCTGGGCATTGACCGAACCCGTCACCAAAAAGATATCCGCATGCTTGGGGTTGCCGGTGTTGACCACGCCAAAGCGCTCCGCGTCGAACAGCGGCGTGAGCGAGGCCAGCACCTCGATATCGCATCCGTTGCAGCTCGAGCCGTCGTAATGAATAACCCACGGCGAGCGCGACATTTTATGATCCATGGATGCCGCCTCCTAAATAAACACGTCGACGAGGATGGGCATAAGGTTGAGCAGGCCAAACACCAGTGCCACGCCCCATCCGAGCCTAAAGCAGCTGCGCCAGGTGCTGCGTGCGAAGGTATTGTCGATCAGGACCTCGACAAAATACGTCGCGGCCATCACGACCAGGGCTACGACCCAGCTCACCGGGTTGTCCCAGACAAAGAACATGCCCACCCACATCAAAAACAGCACGGTCTCGCACCAGTGCATAAGGGTCATCTTGGCCAGCGTGCCGCCGCTCATCTCGGTGGCGACGCCCTGGACAATCTCCTGATGCGCGTGATGCGAGTACGAAAGATCGAACGGCGACTTGCGCAGCTTGATGGTAAGCACCGCGAGCAACGCGAGGAAAATGGGCGCGCTGTACACGATGATGGGGGCCGACTGCCCCGTCACGGCGATGGAATCGAAGCTGTCGGTGGCAAGGTACAGGCCCACGCTCATCAACAGAACGGCGGGCTCGTAACTCATAACCTGCAGCAGCTCGCGATCGGCGCCAACCTGGGCAAACGGGCTTTGCGTCGAGGCGGACGCCAACACCACAAAGATCGCGGCGAGCGTCACCATAAAAGCGCACAGCAGCGTGTTGGAGCCCGACACAAAGATGCCGCCGCCCACGACGGTAAAGATGAGCGCGCACGCCATATAGGTGTCGTCCATGGTGTTTACGCTGGCGGGGGCCTTGCGCAGCAGCTTGGCAACGTCGTAGAAGGGCTGCAGCAGGCGCGGGCCCACGCGGCCCTGCATGCGGGCCGAAAGCTTACGGTCAAGACCGTCGATCAAGCCGCCCACAAGCGGCGCCACCAAGGCAAACGCCACGGTGCCAATAAAAATGCCCACGACGCCCGAACCCTCGAAATACTTGCCGCGCAGCACCGAGGGCGCGCTCATGGCAAGCCGCTCGGGCCCAATCCACGCGCAACACAGCAGCGCAAACAAGATAATGCTGCAGCACACAACGCTACCCGCGGGACCAATACGCTTCTCGCCAAGGGCGTCCTCCGAGTACCAATTGCGCTTTTCGGCCTTCACCTCGTGTCCCATCGAGCCGCGGAAATGGCGATATTTGTCGGTTCCCACACCCGAAAGGTACACGTTGACGTGCGGCTTGTTGCTCACGCGGAATGAAGTCAGCAGCACCACGGCGATAAAAGCCACGATAACCACCATCAGATACATGGCGTCCTTGCCAATAACGTACGGCACGCGGCCAAACACCATGGCCAAGTAAGGCGACACCAAACCGCTCGAGATAACCGGAAACGCCACGCAGCACAGAATCAGCAGCGCGGCGATGGTGTTGAGCGCCATCCATTCGGTCTTATGAACATTGACTTCAACGTTTTGAGCCGTGGGGTCGACGCCCGAAAGCTTGGCAAGCCACTTGCCCCAGAAGTAAAACGTCGCGGCCGAGCCAAAGGCAAGCACCATGATCATGAGCACGTTGCCGGTCTGGGCAAACGCCACCAGGGCGCCCCACTTGGACACGAGCATGCCAAACGGCGCCACAAACATGCCCATGATGCCCAGCATCATCAGGCGCGTCAGGTGCGGCATGCGGCTGAACATGCCGTCCATGTCCTCGATATTGCGGCTGCCGATATGATGCTCGGCGGTGCCCACGCACAGGAACAGCAGCGATTTGGCCACCGTGTGGAACAGGATCAGGAAGATAGCCGCCCATACGGCCTCGGGCGCGCCGACACCCAGGCAGGCACTGATGAGGCCCAAGTTGGAAATGGTGGAGTACGCGAGCACGCGCTTGGCGTTGCTCTGCGAGATGGCCATGAGGGCAGCGAGCAAAAACGTGATGGCACCCACGCTCGTGACCATAAAGCCGGTCACGGGATAGATGGCATAGAGTGGGCTCAGCTTGACCATCAGGAACACGCCGGCTTTGACCATGGTTGACGAGTGCAGCAGGGCGCTCGTGGGCGTGGGGGCGACCATGGCGCCAAGCAGCCAGGTGTGGAACGGCATCTGCGCGGCCTTGGTGAGCGCGGCGAGCGACAGCAGGATGACCGGCATCACCAGCAGCGCGGATTGCGCGGTTCCGGCGCCGGAAAGCTCGATCATGCCCGAGATGGTCAGCGGCATGCCGTTAACGTGCAGGTACATGAGTCCGGCCAAAAACGCGATGCCGCCCAGCATGTTGAGGATGATCTGGGTGAAGGCGTTCTTGATGGCCTCGGGCGTGCGCGTGTAGCCAATCATAAGGAACGAGCACACGGTGGTGATTTCCCAGCCGCAGAACAGCCACTCAAGGTTGTCGCTCGTCACGATGACGAACATGGCCGAGAGGAACAGGAACATAAGCGCCAGGAACTGCGGGCGTCGGTCGGGCGCGGTCTGCCCGCGCAGCGCGGCCTCGTGCTCGTCGTGGGCCTGGAAGTCCTTCATGTAGCCCAGGGCATACACGCAGATGAGGCTGCCGACAATGCCGACGGCGAGGACCATGATCACGCTCATGTAGTCCAGGTAGAGCGGCGTGGCGGTGACGGCCCCGGCCGCGGGCAGCGTCATGGCTGCAAAGGCGAGCGAGCCCACCAACTGGACTACGCCGAGCACCGTGGTGAGCGCGTTCCTATATTTGTACGCGTTGTACAGGATGATGGCGCACAGGATGACGTCGATGGCGGAGCTGACGATCGAGAGCACATGCGAGGTGCCGGGGGCAACCTCAAAGCTCTGCGGACCCGTGCCAAAAAACATGACGGCGACTACAACTGTCACCGCCATAATAATGCCGGAGCCTATGAGCCCCACCGCATCGCGGGCGCGGTCACCGCGCGCGAGCAGCATGCCCAGCGCCGGTACCAGCGGAAACAGGGTAAGGAAATACAGTAGCGTCATACCATCACTCCCCCATGCAAAAACGCTGCAATTGTTTAACGTTATAGCTCAATTGAGGAGCAGCAGCGGCAGGTTTTCGGTCAACTGGGGAGTTTTAGGCGTACGAGGCAAGGAGCCTGTCCGCATTGGAGTAGAGGGGCGGCAAGAAAAATGCGCCCCTGTGGGCGCACCATCCCGTTTGCTATTCCGCCTTTTTAACGCGCGGCTTGCGACCGCGCGGCTTATCGACCAGTGCGGACTCACCGCTCTCGCGGTACTGACGGCACCAAGCCTTGACCGAAGACTCGCTGGGAATCTTGTGTTTGATCATGGCCTCGCGAACCGTCAAGCCGTTTTCCAGACGGTCCTTAACCACAGCGAGCTTTACGTCGTACGAATAGGTGTGATGATGCGAACCGGCGTTGAGAACGGCGTCGGCACCGCCCACAGCATACGCGCGGGCCCACTGACGAGCCGTGGCCTGGGGAATGCCAAGCTCCGCGGCGAGGGCGCGATGACCGACCCCCTCTTGGAGGATCTCGACGGCGCGCTGTCTAACCTCGGGCGCATGCGTGCGAGTCCTAGTTGCTTCCGACATACCTGCCACTTCTTAGCCTTAACCGTTAATCTGCTTTCTTACGTGCAAGTTAGATAGTAGCATTTTACTGTTTGCTCAAAGCAGTTAATTAAAGTAGACGCGGCGTTATCTGGGCATTTGGCACCAAATTACGACATTTCTTTATCGATTATTTACGCTGGTAGCTGACTCGCAGCTAATCGTCATTCGCTTGTCAACAAAATTGGCATCTCTTTACATCCTTTGGTATAGAGGATATAGTTATTAACCCCTCCCCCAATAATTTTGAGTGATCTGCAAGGCAGTAGACGTCCTCACTCCTCATGATTACCGCGCATTGCCATCCACCGGAGCAAAACAAAAAGGGCGGGACCTGCTGCGCTTGCAGGCCCCGCACCGATTGACACCCGACGGGACACAGCCGGGCGAGACGGATCCGTGCTACCGTCCCGCCCGGCCGCGATGTTCAACTACAGCTCGTTGGCCGCGTGATATGCCGTGCGAATGGCGCTCGCGATGTCGGCGGTGCGCTCGCCCGAGCAGTCGCCCACGCAGGTCACGGGCACCGTCACGCCATCCAGGTCAAACGCGTTGGCCTTGGAGCCCACGGCCATCACCACGTAATCGCAGGCGATCTTCACCGGCTCCTCGGCGCCGTCCTCGGTAGTGCGAATGGCCTCCACGCCCTCGTCGGTAATGGCGGTCAGACGGGTCTTCACGTGCTGCTCCACGTTGTGCTCGGCAAAGTCGCTCATGATCAGCGGCAGAATGGTCTCGGACTCGCCCGCGGCAATCTTGTCGAGCATCTCCACGATCGCCACCTCGCAGCCGTGCTGCAGCAGGTACTCGGCAGTCTCGGTGCCCACCAGGCCACCGCCAATGACGGCGACGCGCCCGCTGAGCTCCACCTTGCCGGCCAGCACGTCCCAGCTCGAGACGACCTTCTCCGAATCGGCGCCCGGAACGGGGATGACCACGTCGTGTGCGCCCACAGCCACAATCGCGGCGTCGGCGGCGTTGAGGTCCTCAGCTGTAGCGGCATGGTTGAGCTCAACCTTCACGCCCAGGCCGGGCAGAATCTTCTCGTAGTACTCAACCGAGCGCATGATCTCGTCCTTGCGCGGAGGCGCGGCCGCCAGCACAATCTGGCCGCCCAGATGATCGCTCGCCTCGTAGACGGTCACACCGTAGCCGCGCTTGGCCGCCACGCGTGCGGCCTCCAGGCCGGCAATACCGCCGCCCACCACGGCGATCTTCTTGTCGCCCTCGCCCGGCTTGATGGCGATGGTCGCCTCGTCGCCGTTCTCGGCGTTGAGCACGCACGAGATGTACTTGCGATTTTGAATCGCGTCGACGCAGCCCTTGTTGCAGTTGAGGCACTCGCGGATGGGCTCACCCGTAGCGGCCTTCAGCGCAATGTCGGGGTCGCACATGAGCGAGCGGCCATAGGCGATGATGTCGGCCGCGCCGTCTTCCAGAATCTTCTCGCCGGCCTCGACCGAGACAACACGGCCGACGGTTGCCACCGGCACGGAGACCAGGGCCTTGACGCGCTCGGCCACGGGCAGCGTCCAGTTGTAGGGCATGGCGCCCATGGGCGGAATGGTATCGCCCATGTTGCCGGTGTGGTTGGCCTGCGCGACCTGGATCATGTCGATGCCGGCGCCCTCGAGCAGCTTGGCGAACTCGCAGGCCTCGTCGGGCTGCAGGCCGCCCTTGCCGCGCGGCGTGCCGTCGGGGTTCTCCATGATCACGGGGAGCTTGTACTCCACCATCAGCTGCGGCGCGGCTTCCTTAATGGCGGCGACGACCTCCAGCGCGTAGCGGACGCGGTTCTCGAACGAGCCACCGTACTCGTCGGTGCGCTGGTTGAGGATGGCCGAGCACAGCGAACCCACCAAGCGGTCGCCGTGGACCTCGATGGCGTCGATGCCGGCCTGCTGCGCGCGAGCGGCCGAGGCGGCGATGGCCTCCTTGATCTGGGTGAGCTGCTCTACGCTCGCCTCGTTCACAAAGTGCTGCATGTCGTGATGCAGCTTGGCGTAGGCCTGGTTGCGGATCTCGTTGGACTCGGCCATCTTGGCGGCAAAGGTTTCCTCGTCGCCGGCGGCCTTGGCCTCCTGCGCGGCCTTGGCGGCGGCCATGGATCCCATGACCATGCGGCCGACACCGGGCACATCGTACTCGGGGTGGAACAGCTGCAGCGCGACCTTGGCGCCGTGCTTGTGGACGGTGTCGGCCAGGGCCTTAAACGTGGGGATCTGGGCGTCGGTCGCCAGCTTGGGCGTGGGGCTTGCGGTCATAACGGGAGCGACGTCGCCGATGACGATGTAGCTCACGCCGCCACGGGCCAGGCGCTCGTAAAAAGCCAGGCTGCGCTCGCCGATGGAACCGTCGCGCTCCTCGTAGCCGGTGGTCAGCGGCGGGAACATAATGCGGTTTTTGAGCTCAAGGGGGCCAACCGTAATGGGCTGGAGCAGCTTGGATGCAGGTGCGGTCATGGACATTCCTCTCTTGTAGGCGCGGCGGCGATGGTGCCGCGTAGTTGTCTAGAGGATATGGCATGGGGGCACAGCGGCACAACGGAAATCGGCGAATATCAGGTGGCGGCAGGCGGATGGGGCGGGGCGGCCCGTCGGTTTGTCTCAATCTGTAACAGTTACGCGGCAAAACTGGGTCTTACTGTTACAGATCGAGACATTCCTCTCGGCCCATCCTCAACAATCTCAATCTGTAACATCTAGACCCACTTTTGGCCTCCACCTGTTACAGATCGAGACAAGCCAATCTAGCCTGCCGGAAAATCTCAATCTGTAACAACAACTCGGCAAAATCCGTCCCTCGTGTTACAGATTTAGACAAACCGTCCGGGCGGGAACTCAACATCTCGATCTGTAACACCTAGCCGTCCAAATCGGGTCTAGATGTTACAGATCGAGATCTTGTTTGAGAGGTTGAGAATTGGACCGAAAGCACGGTCCCGAAATAACAAAAAAGCTCGCCGGCTAGGCCGACGAGCTGCAAGTTCTTGGTCGCGGGGGCAGGATTTGAACCTACGACCTCCGGGTTATGAGCCCGGCGAGCTACCAGACTGCTCCACCCCGCAATGTCTGGACGCCTCATGTGCGCAAGAAAGAATATTACGTGGGAGTTCGGTAAACGGCAAGGAAAATCTCGTAGAGCATAATTCCTTCATATTTAAAACCCTCAGCCCATATCGCCGTGAACGAATCACAGCCTAGCGCTGCCGACGGCGCGTATACAATGGTGCGCGTCCTTTTATGCCAACACCGGGAGTAGACATGCTGCTCGCTATCGATATGGGAAACACGCAGACGGCTATGGGTCTGTTTGATGGAGACAAGCTGGTGCAGTCGTGGCGCATGCCCACCGACCGCTCCTATACCGCCGACGAGATCCACGTGCGCCTGATGGGCTTCTTTAAGATGTACGACCTCTCGCTCAGCGCGGTCGACGCGATTGCCTTTGCCGGCGTGGTGCCACAGCTCTCGCGCGAGTGGCACGCCGTGGCCGACCGCATCGCGGCAGACGCCATCGTCATCGGCCCGCAGACCGCCGTCGTGACCAAGCTGCGTGCGGCGCGCCCCCAAGCCGTGGGTGCGGACCGCATCGCCAATGCCGTCGCCGCCGAGACCTTCTACGGCGCCCCGGCAATCGTGGTGGACTTTGGCACCGCGACCAACATCGATGTCATCGACGAGGACGGTTACTACATTGGTGGAGCGATCGCGCCGGGCATCCGCATCTCTATGGACGCGCTTGCCGCCCGCGCCGCCAAGCTCGCCAGCGTTCCGCTCGAGGCACCCGAGCACGCCATCGGCCGCGATACCGAGGAGTGCATCAAGGTCGGTGCCGTAACGGGCGCCGCCGCCATGGCCGAGGGCCTGGTCGCGCGCATGAAGCGCGAGCTGGGGCGCGAGGACGTCACCGTCATCGCCACGGGCGGCCTCGCCAGCATCGTCGCCGATTCGACCGACGCCTTCGACGTGGTCGACGGCCAGCTCACCATCAAGGGCATCTGCGAAATCTACCGCCGCATGCAGGAGCTGGGATAGAGTAAACGCCAGGTCGCAGCAACCAGCCGCCAATCCTATTCCTCAAAATCGAAAATTTTTCAGTTTTGAGGAATAGGATTTTTTGCTAAGCCTCGCCGCACAACCACCTCGCCAGGTCCACGATCTGCACCCCATCGCGATCCGTGGCCTCGTGATGCGTGCGGGCAAGAATCATCTTGGGATACGCATCGCCAATGCTCAGCAGTGGCGAAATCTCGCGTTCAAACGTCTTATCCGAGCTGATGTCGTCGCTCACCTGAATGTAGAGCTTCTCGCTTCGCTTGATTGCCACAAAGTCTATTTCCTTTTTATAGAGCACACCGACGTATACCTCATATCCGCGGCGCAGCAGCTCGATTGCCACCATGTTCTCGTACACGCGACCCCAGTCCATATCGCGTGTACCGAGCAGTGCGTATTTGAACGCGTGGTCTGCCAGGTAATACTTCTCGCCGCTCTTAAGGTATTTCTTGCCGCGAATGTCATATCGACGAACTTTATAGAAGGCAAACGCATCGCACAGGTACCCCATGTACGCACCGACCGTCTTGTTCGTTATCTTTAGCCCATCCGCGTTCAAAACATCCGTAATGTTGCGCGCCGACGTTATGTTGGAGACGTTGTCCATCATGTAATCGGCAATGCGCAGCAGCGCCGATTCGTTTCTCACGTTATGCCGCTGCACGATATCTCTCACAATGAGCGTCTTAAAGACGTTGGAGAGATATTGATAGCGCTGCTCCTGCAGTGGATAAGGGTAAGAGCCAGACATACCGCCGGTTCTCGCGTACTCATCGAAGTCGCGGTCAACCTCGCCCTCGTCGCCATAGGAGCGATACTCTTCAAACGAGAATGGGAAAACCTCGATCTCGAACGTGCGCCCCGTAAAGAGCGTCGACAGGTCGCTTGACAGCAAAAAGGCGTTCGATCCGGTAATGAAAATATCGTACTGCTCGGATGCATGGAGGCTGTTGATCGCGCGTTCAAAGCCGTCGCACATCTGAACCTCGTCGATAAGCAGGAAGTTTTGCTTGTCGGACACTCGATGCTCTTTTACATAGGCGAGCAGGGCATGATATTCGAGCAGGCTCTCGAACTCGTCGAGGTTGTAATTGATATGGATGACATTCGAATTGGACAGATTTACCTCCACGTAATCGCGGAGGGCCTCGAGCAATTTTGACTTACCGCTACGGCGAATGCCCGTTATGACCTTGATGTCCGGTACGCCAATAAGGCTCGTCAACGTGTCCATATATGACGTTCTATTGATGAGTTTCATTGGTGCCTCCCTGCGGTCTTCTATCGCTATTCCTCAAAAACGAAAATTATTCAGTTTTGAGGAATAGACTCTGCAACGAATATACCTCGTTAAAGGCCGAGCTGGCTTAATTCTATTCCTCAAAATCGAAATATTTTCAATTTTGAGGAATAGAACCGCGATGCCACCCTGTAGTCGCGTAAAGACCCTCCCCGGCACTGAACTGCGTCCCAAATCTTGGACGCCCTAAATAGCGACTAGGCCGCGAGGGCCT
>UQPY01000052.1 GCA_900542965.1 uncultured Collinsella sp. | reverse complement strand
GCATGGCCACCGGACCTATCGAAACACATCTCCACCGTTCCTTCAACTGGGAAAACGACGCCCCCGGACCCCAGGAGGGGCCGCGGGGGCGTTCGGCTAACTGCGGGAATGGCCTATCCGCTCAATGTGTTCGGCTGAGATCGGAAATCAACCTCTTACCTTGCTTATCGAGACATCTTCACCACCGTTTATATAAAAAAGAAGTACCGGTTGGGACCGGTACTTCTTTTGGTGCATCGATATGTGGCTGCAGCTTTTGCCGCTGGCTTACAGGCCGCAGGCTGCTTTGAGTTCTTCGACGCGGTCGGTTTTCTCCCAGGTGAAGTCGGCATCTTCTCGGCCGAAGTGACCGTAGGCTGCCGTCTTTTCGTAGATGGGGCGACGCAGGTCTAGGTCGCGGATGATTGCGCCCGGGCGCAGGTCGAAGGTCTTCTCTACGGCTTCAACGATCTTGTCCTCGGCAACATGTGCGGTACCGAAGGTGTCGACCATGATTGAGAGGGGCTTGGAAACGCCGATGGCGTAGGCAAGCTCGACTTCGCAGCGGTCGGCCAGACCGGCGGCGACCACGTTCTTGGCGACCCAGCGCGCGGCATACGCGGCGGAGCGGTCGACCTTGGTGCAGTCCTTTCCGCTAAAGGCACCGCCGCCGTGACGACCGTAGCCGCCGTAGGTGTCGACGATGATCTTGCGGCCGGTGAGGCCCGTGTCGCCCATGGGGCCGCCCACGACAAAGCGACCGGTGGGGTTCACGTAGATGTCGGCGTTATCCCACGGCATGTTCTCAGCGGCCATGACCGGGGTGATGACGTGCTCGATGAGGTCGGCCTTGATCTTGCCCATGTCCTCGATCTCGGCAGCGTGCTGCGTGGAGATGACGATGGTCGTGACCTCGACGGGCTTGCCTTCCTCGTAGCGCACGGTGACCTGGGTCTTGCCGTCGGGACGCAGATAGGGCAGGGTACCGTCGTGGCGCACGGCGGCCAGGCGCTCGGCCAGGCGGCTTGCCAGGTAGTGCGGCATGGGCATGAGGGTCTTGGTCTCGTTGGAGGCATATCCGAACATCATGCCCTGGTCGCCGGCACCGATCAGGTCGATCGGGTCGGTGGTAGCGCCGGTCTGGGTCTCGAAGGACTCGTCAACGCCTTGGGCGATATCGGGCGACTGCTCGTGGATGAGGCTCATGACGCCGCAGGTGTCGCAGTCAAAACCGAACTTGGCACGGTTGTAGCCAATGCGGCGGATAACGCCACGGGCGATTTCCTGAACGTCTACGTAGGCCTGGGTGCGAATCTCGCCGGCGACGATGACGGTGCCGGTGGTCACGAGGGTCTCGCAGGCGCAGCGGACGTTCTCCACGTTGGCAGGCACGCCGTTGGGGGCGATGTAGCCCTGCTCCTGGAGCTCTATTTCTTTGGCGAGGATTGCGTCGAGGACGGCGTCGCTGATCTGGTCAGCGATCTTATCGGGATGACCTTCGGTCACCGACTCCGACGTAAAAACAAAGGACCCGTGTTGGGGCGGGATGGAACGAAGTTCTTCTGACATGATTGTCCTTTCAAAAACGTGTCCCGGCGACCGTTACCATTCCGCCGGGCTCTCTATGCAAGGGCACATCATAGCGCGTAAATCAAACATTCACACCCTTTCCGCACCTACTCATTGGGGACAGACATAAATGACCAGCCTTAAACTAAGAACGTCTCCAACGACTGGTCATTTAAGTCTGTCCCAATGAGTAGGTCGGTGCCCTTTGTGCGGAGGTTGCTTTGATGCTTTATACTGGTGCGGTTAGACATCCATCCTGCAATCGAGGAGATTTCCATGGCATCAGACGTTCGCGTCCGCTTTGCACCCTCACCGACGGGCAAGCTGCACATTGGCGGCGCCCGCACCGCTATCTATAACTGGGCTTTCGCCCGTGCTAACGGCGGCACGTTCATCCTGCGCATCGACGACACCGACCCCACCCGCTCTACCGACGAGAACACGCAGATCATCCTGCGCGCCATGCGTTGGCTGGGCCTGGACTGGGACGAGGGTCCCGAGGTGGGCGGCGATTTTGGCCCCTACGCCCAGACCGAGCGCCTGGACCTGTACAAGCAGGCCGCCCAGAAGCTTTGGGACGAGGGCAAGGCCTATCCCTGCTTCTGCACCAAGGAGCAGCTCGACGCCGACCGCAAGGCCGCGCAGGAGCGCAAGGACCCCTTCCAGGGCTATCAGCGTCGTTGCCGCAATCTTGATCCCGAGGAGGCCCGCCGTCGCATCGAGGCCGGCGAGTCCTACGTCCTTCGCATCAAGGTGCCCGAGGACCGCGGCGACGTCGTTATCCACGATGCCGTCCACGGCGAGGTGACCTTCGATGCCAAGGAGCTCGACGACTTTGTCATCTTCCGCTCCGACGGCACGCCCACGTATAACTTTGCGACCGTCGTCGACGACGCCATGATGAAGATCACCCATGTCATCCGTGGCGACGACCACCTGTCCAACACCCCGCGTCAGGTCATGGTGTACGAGGCCCTCGGCGCTCCCGTGCCTACGTTCGCCCACATCTCCATGATCCTGGGCGCCGACGGCAAGAAGCTCTCCAAGCGCCACGGCGCCACCTCGGTGGAGGAGTACCGCGACGCCGGCTACCTGTCCGACGCCTTTGTCAACTACCTGGCGTTGCTCGGCTGGTCGCTCGACGGCGAGACTACGATCATTCCGCGTGATGTCCTGGCCAGCAAGTTTTCGCTCGACCGCATCTCCAAGAACCCGGCGACCTTCGACCCCAAGAAGCTCGACTGGGTCAATGCCGAGTACATCAACGGCATGTCCGACGCCCAGTTTGCCGACGAGATCATGGTCCCCGAGCTGCACGAGGCGGGTCTCATCGAGGGCAACGTCGAGTACGGCGAGGACTGGATCGACGCGCTTGCCGCTATCGTCAAGCCGCGCACTAAGATGCCGACCGACGCCGTGACCGTCGCCGCTCCCATCTTTGCCACGGCCGAGACGCTCGAGTATGACGAGAAGTCCGTTAACAAGGGCCTAGCCAAGGAAGGCATGGGTGCCATCCTGGACGCCGCCAAGGCCGCGCTCGAGGGTGTCACCGAGTGGACCGCCGCGAACATCGACGCCGCGCTTGAGCCGCTGCCCGAGCAGATGGACCTTAAGAAGCGCGTGGTGTTCCAGGCCGTGCGCGTCGCCGTCTGCGGCAACATGGTGAGCCCTCCACTGGGCGAGACCATGGCGCTCGTCGGCCGCGACGACTGCCTGGCGCGCATCGACCGCGCCCGCACGATGGCGCTGTAGTCGCTGCGCAAACGCAAGTATCCGAGCCCCGTTCACCCGAGCGGGGCTCTTGTTTCTATACCGAGCGAGTGGGTTGGTGGGACAAAATAATCAGTAGTGTTTGTCCCATGTTCGAGCGATGTAACGAGCTCGACACTCGTATCGGCCATGGGACAAACACTACTGATAATTTTGTCCCACCCCTTCCAGGTTCGTTTGAGGTGGTGTATGGCTCTACAACTTTCGCTGTTTGGTTCGCCGGAACCGGAGGAGACTCAGGCGGTGTCCGCATCTGTTGTTGCTGCTCCGGCCAAGCACGAGCCTACTCCTGAGCCCGTCACCGCCTACGCAAGTGTGGTTCTCGACATCCCTACACGCGCGTTATCTGAGCCATTTGCCTACGGCATCCCACAGTCCCTTGCCAATGAAGAAGCCCAGGTCGGCTCCACGGTCCTGGTCCATTTTGGCAATCGCGCGGCCGCAGGCTACATCGTCGACATCACCGCCGAGCTGGGCGACCTGCAAGGCGACAACGCTCTCGACCCTTCGCGCATCAAGCCCGTCGAAGCCATCCTCAGCAAGCCGCTCTTTACTGCCGAGGCTGCCCGCATCGCGCGTTGGATGAGCCGCGAGTACGTCGCGACGCTTTCCGAGTGCCTGCGCCTGTTTTTGCCTCCGGGCGGCAGCCCGCACGTGGTCAAGGGCGATGACGGCGTGTGGACCGTTGAGCGTCCCGCCGTCAAGCCGATTCAAAACCGCTGGGTCATGCTCACGCCCGTGGGCTTCGACTATACGCCGCCCAAGACCGCCGTTCGCCAGCGCCAGCTCATCGAGGCGCTCCAGTGCGGACCGGTCACGACGCGCGACCTCAACCTGCTCTACAACAGCATGTCGGCGACCATCAAGGCGCTCGAAAAGCGCGGCGTCGTGGTGGTGGAGGAGCGCCGTGCCTGGCGCGGTTGCAGCGAGCAGACTACGCTGTCCTCCGCGAGCGGCAAGGCGCCGGTCTCCCTTACCAACGGCCAGCAGCAGGCGCTCGCGCAGATTGAGCGCGCCCGCCTGGATGCGCACGGCGACGTGGTGCTCGTGGACGGTGTCACGGGTTCCGGCAAAACCGAGGTCTACCTCTCCGCTATCGAGCGCGTGCTCGCGGCTGGTCGCTCGGCTTGCGTGCTCGTCCCCGAGATCTCGCTGACGGCCCAGACCGTCGGCCGCTTCCGCTCGCGCTTTGGCGAGACGGTCGCCGTGTTCCATTCGCGCCTTTCGGCCGGCGAGCGCCTGGACCAGTGGGATATGGTTGCCAGCGGTGCCGCGCGTGTGGTCGTGGGAGCCCGTTCGGCGCTTTTTTGCCCGCTCAGCAACCTTGGTCTCATCATCATCGACGAGGAACACGAGACCAGCTACAAGCAGGGTTCTAGCCCGCGCTACCATGCGCGCGAGGTAGCGGCCGAGATGGCGCGTCGCTATCGCTGCCCGCTCGTGTTGGGCTCGGCCACGCCCTCGGCAGAGGCCCTCGACCGCTGCCGCCGCGGCACGTATAGCGGCGCCACCTGGACGCGCGTCGAGATGCCCGAGCGCCCGGGGCGCGCCGTCCTGCCCAAGGTTCGCATTGCCGACCTGCGCCGCGAGTTCGCGCACGGCAGTCGCTCCATGTTCTCTAAACCGCTGATGGAGGGCCTGGAGCGTGTGGTCGAGCGCCGCGAAAAGGCCGTGTTGCTGCACAACCGTCGCGGCTTTGCGACCTTCCTGATGTGCCGCGAATGCGGCTGCGTGCCCACCTGCAACCACTGCTCCACCGCGCTCACGTATCACGAGCGCACGCACACGCTGCAGTGCCACACCTGCGGATCGTCCTGGCGCGTGCAGCCCTATCCGGCGCCCACGAGTCGCTGTCCCAAGTGCGGCAGCCGCTACCTGGCAAAAATGGGCCTGGGTACGCAGCAGATCGAGGACGCACTGCACCAGATGCTGCCTGACGACGTCGTCATCATTCGCATGGACGCCGATTCCACGCGCGGCAAGGACGCGCACAAAAAGCTGCTCGAACAGTTCGATGCCGCTGATTGCGCGGTGCTGCTGGGCACCCAGATGATTGCCAAGGGCCTCGACTTTCCCGAGGTCACGCTCGTGGGCGTGGTCAATGCCGACTTTGCCCTCAAACTGCCCGATTTTAGAGCAGGGGAGCGCGCCTACGATCTGCTGGAGCAGGTCGCGGGCCGCGCCGGCCGCGGCGATCGCCCCGGCGAGGTTATCATCCAGACCTACCTGCCCGAGGACCCGGTCATTCGCGCCGTCGCCGAGCACGACCGCTCGATCTTTACCGACTACGACCTGGACCAGCGCCGCGACGCCCTGTATCCGCCGTTCGTGCGCCTGGCCAACATCTTGGTATGGTCGACGAACGCGGGTGACGCGCGGGATTATATCGGTCGCGTCGCGAAGCTCCTCAAGCGTCGCTGGCATGCCGCCGCGCCCGACTTTTTGCGGGCGGGGAACGCCGTGCCCCAGGTGCTTGGTCCGGCTTCGTGTGTAATCGAGAGAGCCAAGGACCGTTACCGCTTCCATCTGCTTGTAAAGTCGCCGGTAGGGTACCATGTCTCTGATGATATCGACGCCTGCCTCAAAGAGGTGGGCTCCGTGCGCGGCGTGAGCGTGAGCGTTGACGTCGACGCCTATGATTTGATGTAACAACCCGAAAGGATGGCCATGGAAGCCAACGGAATCGTACTGTCGCCCGACCCTCGTCTGCGCCAGGAGTGCGCCGTCATCGAGGAGATTACCCCGGCGATCGAGGCGCTTGCCGAGAAGATGAAGAAGATGATGTTCGACAACGGTGGCTGCGGCCTGGCTGCCCCGCAGATTGGTGAGCTCATTCAGCTCGTCACCATCGACTGCGACTACAGCGACAAGAACGACTATGACCCGTACGTGCTCATCAACCCTGTCATTGTTGAGCAGAGCGACCATCTGGTGCCGTTTAGCGAGGGGTGCCTTTCTATCCCTGGCATTAGCTGCGAGATCGAGCGTCCCGATCATGTTGTCGTCGAGGCGTATGACTTGGACGCCAACCTGATCCGCTATGAGGCCACGGGCGACCTGTTCTGCGTGTGCCTGCAGCACGAGATCGATCACCTGCACGGCAACACCATGTTCGAGCGACTCAAGCCGATGCAGCGCATCAAGGCCGTCAAAGAGTACCAGGACGCCCTGGCCCGCGGCGCTCGACCGGGCGAGACGGAGTAGGTCCCACCGTCCCCGGTGCTGAGCGCCCACATATCATCCCGTGCTCAAACATTCTCGCTGCGCTGCGAAACTGCGCGCGGGACGATATGTGGGCGCTCAGCACCGGGGACTGCGTTTTCTTGGCTCGGTTCGCCCGGGTGCCGTTAGGCCAGGGGGGGGCGTCTTCGCTGATAATTGCTTTGCTGGAAGAGCTGCTTTTATTGCGGCTCTTTCTTTGGTTTTGGGTATATTTGTTCTTGTTGAATTGTTATTGCGGATGGGCTGGGTACTTGGCTTTCCGCTGTTGTTTGTAGCCGTCTCGGCTTTGCTTGAGGGGAGACGTTCTTTATGCGTATTGTGTTTATGGGTACGCCCGATTTTGCAGTGCCTTCGCTTACTTCGCTTGTTGAGGCTGGGAACGAGATTGCGCTTGTTGTTACTCGTCCCGATGCTGTTCGTGGGCGTGGTAAAAAGTTTGAGCCGTCTCCTGTTAAGGCCAAGGCGCTTGAGCTGGGGTTGCCGGTCGTTGAGGCCAATCGTATGACGCCTGAGGTTGTTGAGGCGCTCCAGGCTGCGCGGGCTGATATTTTCTGTGTGGCCGCGTACGGTTGCATTTTGCCTGATGAGGTGCTGCATATGGCACCACTTGGTATTGTGAATGTTCATGCTTCGCTGCTGCCTCGTTGGCGTGGCGCTGCTCCCATTCAGCGTGCCATTCTTGCTGGTGATGAGGTTGCTGGCGTTTCCATTATGCGCATTGGGCATGGCGTGGATACGGGCGCTTATTGTGCCCAGGCCTCTACGTCGGTTGCCGGTAAGCATGCCGAGGCGCTCACGATGGAGCTTGGTGAGCTTGGCGGCAAGTTGCTTGCCTATACGCTGCCCTCGCTTGCCGATGGCTCGGCTGTTTGGACCGAGCAGGATGAGTCGCTCGTCACTCATGCTGCCAAGATTTCCAAGCAGGAAATGCGTCTGGATCCGAAGATGGCGGCGCTCGATTGCGTGCGTCATGTGCTTGCTTCGTCCGATACCGCGCCTGCCCGTTGCGTGATTGCCGGTAAGTCGGTTCGCGTGCTCGATGCCGCGCCGGCTGATGTCTCGCTTGGCGAGGGCGCTGTTGCCGTCAAGAGCAAGCGTGTTTACCTGGGCCTTTCTGATGGCGCGGTTGAACTGCTTGAGGTTAAGCCCGATGGCAAGCGTGCCATGACTGCTTCTGCCTGGGCTGCCGGCCTGCAGGGTGCCGATCTGACGTGGGGTGTTTTGTCATGAGCAAGCTTTCTCCCGCGCGCAAGCTTGCGCTCGATGTGTTGATGGAGGCCGATCGCCGCGGTATGTATGCGCGCGACGTGCTCTCGTCCCGCGCTTCCGCCAAGGCCATTGACCAGCGCGATTCCGCTTTTGCCGCGCGTTTGGCGCTCGGTGTTGCCGCCACGCAGGGTATTTTGGATGAGTTGCTCGATCAGTTTTTGGATAAGCCCAAAAAGGTCGCGCCGCGCGTGCGCATGGCGCTTCGCATCTCGGCCTTCGAGATGCTCTATCTGCATACGCCGGGCCGCGTTGCCGTGAGCCAGGGTGTTGAGCTGGTGCGCAGCGGTGCTAAGTCTGCCGCGGGCCTGGCTAACGCGGTGCTGCATAAGGTTGCGGACAACGTTGAGGACTTTGCCACGGCATCCGACGTGGATGAGTCCGAGCGCCGTTTGGTTCGACTTTCCCGTCTGATGGGCCTGCCGCGCTGGCTGTGCGCTCGTATTATGGCCTCGTTCGATACGCCCGAGGGCGCGCTCAACTTTGCCGGCAATCTGGCTCCCGCGCCTCTTGCACTGCACGAGAATGCGTTTGCGACCAAGGCCGATCCGTTTATTTCCCAGCTTGTGGCACCCGTGTTCCCGGGTTGCCACGCGCCGGTCGATGCTCAGGTTACGGTTGCGTCGGGCGTGTTTGAGCGCGCTGCTGCCGTTGCCTCGGACCTTAACGCCCAGCTCATCGCCACTGCGGCGACACGTCCCGGGCGTTGCCTGGAGATTGGTGCCGGCCGCGGCACCAAGACCTATGTGATGATGTGCCAGGCCAAACGTGCCGGGTACGAGCATCAGCATACCGCGCTCGATCTGCACGATCGTAAGTGCGATCAGAATCTCGCGCGTCTGCATAAGGCGGGTATCTCGGGTGTTCGTACGGTGTCGGGCGATGCCTGCGAGCTCAATGAGGTGCTCACGTCCTTTGATGCCATGCTCGGCGAGCCCGCCCTGTTCGACACGGTGTTTATCGACGCGCCGTGCTCTGGCACCGGCACCATGCGCCGTCATCCCGAGATACCGTGGCGTCTGACCGAGAACGATGTTACGACTGAGCTGCCCCGCCTGCAGCTGACGATGCTCAAGGAAGCAGCCGCGCGCGTGGCTGCCGGCGGTGAGCTTATCTATGCCACCTGCTCGGTTTTTGATGAAGAGAACACGCAGGTCGTGGATGCCTTCCTGGCCTCTCCCGAGGGCGCCGGCTTTACCGTGGCTCCGCTCTCCGAGGCGCAAATCCTGCAGCTGCCCGAGTTTGCCCAGGCTAAGAAACTCGTCTCCGTCCGCCAGAACGCTCGAGGCCTCTTCCAGAGCGTCCCCATAAACGCCGACTCCTACGACGGCCACTTCTGTGCCAGGCTGGTCCGCAAGTAACTAGTAAGTTGCGGTGAAATAGGGATTGAATAGCGGCTTCTAGCCGCCAAATAGTCCTTATTTCACCGCAACTCAGAAGGTCGTGCGAGTGGAGATCGCAAAAGCGGTAAAGAGTGGGAAAAATAGCCCGACTCATACTTGCTGTTATCAAAAGTAGGGCGGATTACGGGGCTAGATCGGTGATGCCCGACCACAGCAAAAATGGCCTAAATAAAACCGCAGGTAGATGGCTTGTTGAAATTTGCAAATTACCGGAATGGATAGAGGTTGTCAATTCAGCCCCGTAATCCGGCAGAGTTTTGAAATGTTACAAACTCAGCATCACCCTGAAATCCGATCTAAAGAAACGTTGCGGTGAAATAGTCCCTGTTTGGCCGTTGGTTGGGCTGATTCAGGAACTATTTCACCGCAACTCATCAGGAAACCTGGGTGGCGGGACCGTTTGTCACTAGTGGTTATGCGGGCAGTTGGCGCAGCAGCCGCTGGTGGCGGTGGTGCTGGAACCACCGCTGCGCTGGTCGGTGTTGTAGAAACCGCTGCCCTCAAACTTGATGCCGCTGGCCGAGAACGTTTTTGTCGCCGGAGCGCCGCAGCTCGGGCACACGACCTCGGGGGTCTCGGACATGGGATGCTCAACCTCAAACACGTTGCCGCAGCTCGAGCACTTGTAATCGTAGCGCGCCATAATACTTCCTTTTCAGTACAAAGCGGGCAGATTGCTCTGCCCGCATAAATTCAAACAGCTGTAACTGTACCCTATATCGGGGGTTTTATCACGCTTCGCCCCAGAATCTATGGGTGTTGCGCAGGAGCTGTGCAGTTTTGCTCTCGGCGGCCGCAACGTCGGCCTCATCGGCCTGCCAGGTCCAGTTGCCCGTGGCGACACCCGGCACGTTCATGCGCGCATCGTCGCCTAGCCCCAGGATGTCCTGCAGCGGCATCATCACCAGGGGAGCGTCGCTTGCCAGCGCGTCGCCCATCAGCTTGGCCGCCACCTCAACACCGCTCGGCTCGTCGCCGCCCGCAAAGGAGCGCGTGCACCAACCGGCGAGCGTCGCCGTGTCGTGCGTCGAGGTGTACAGAATCTTGCCCGGCGTGGGATGCACGCCGCAGCGGACGTCGTAATCGCTAAACTCCAGCACGTCCATACCGGGGAAGCCGCAGGTCGAAGCCATGGCGCGAACGCCGGGCGTCAGGTAGCCCAGGTCCTCGGCGATAAAGTTGAGCGGCCCCAGCTCGTCATAGGCAGTCTGGAACAGGTCCTTGCCCGGACCCGCCAGCCAGCGGCCGTCGGCGCAGGCCTTGCCTGCGGGAATGCTAAAGTAGCTGTGGAATCCCAGGAAGTGGTCCAGACGCACACGGTCGTAGAGCGAGAAGGCGCGACGCAGGCGGTCCATCCACCAGCGGTAGCCGTTCTCCTTCATGTGATTCCAACGGAAGGTGGGGTTGCCCCACACCTGGCCCTCGGGTGCAAAATTGTCGGGCGGCGCGCCAGAGATCTCAATCGCTTTGCCGGTATCGGACAGCCAGAAGTTCTCGGGCTCGCTCCACGCATCGGCCGAATCGTCCGAAACATACATAGGAATATCGCCGATGACCTCGATGCCCTTCTTGTGTGCGTAGTTCATGAGCTCGCACCAGGCCAGGTCAAAGCGGTACTGCATGTACGCCTGCAGTTCGGCCTCGTCGTGGAAACGCTTGTCATCGATCAGATACTCGTTGTAGCGCGTGACATCGGCCGGCCAATCGTGACGCGATTCGCCTTCAAAGTACTTCTTGACGGCCATGTAGACGCAGTACTTCTCGAGCCAGTCGGCGTTGCGATGCTTAAACGCCGTGTACAGCGGATCGGCATCCTCGCCGCCACGTGCTTTCCAAGTCTCAAAGTCGGCCGCCAGTTCCTCTTGGCTCTCGGGCAGCAGGTCAATATTGCCCGCAAAGGCCGAAGGCCCAGCGTAAGGGGAGCGGAAGAAGTCCGTCGGGTTGACGGGAAGAACCTGCCAGTAGCGCATGCCCATAGCGGCCAGATGGTCGATAAAGCGACGCGTGGGCGCGCCGATCGTGCCGGGCTTGCCGTCGTCGGTGGGCACCGAGGTGATATGGCACACGACGCCCGCGCCGTGATCGAGCGGCTCCTGCAGGCGCTGCTCGGCATGGTGATAGATGATTGACGAGCCCAGCGGATACAGATCGAGCGTGACCGTGCCGTTGTGGATCTCGCACTCGTGACCGCTGATCACGTCACTCGCACATTCGCCGAGTGCCGGAATCGTCACGCGGTGCGAATTGCGCAGGCTGCGGTTGATGATAACCGTCGCGGACTCGCCATTCTTGCCCGTGCGGTTGTATGCCAGCACCTCGTCGTTGAGCGCGAAGGCCTTGATCTCGCCGTCGATCATAAATGGCAGTGCACGGCGTACGGCGGAGGCGTTCTTGACAATAGCCAGCGTGTCGAAGTCGTGCAGTTGGTCCTTGGTCGGCAGGGTGCGGCGGTTGCCCGGGTCGGTAAGGCCCTCCAGGCCGTATTCGTCGCCGTAGTAGATCGAAGGCACGCCTGGGAAGGTCATCTGCATGAGCGTGGCGAGCCAAAAACGGCTCTTGGCCAGGCCCATCGAGTTCTCGTCCAGGCGCCATTTGCTGCGCTCGCACTCGGGCAGCTTCGACTCGTCGGGTCCGCCGCCGAGCACCGAGATAATGCGCGGACGGTCGTGACTCGAGAGCAAATTAAGTGCGCAAGACAGGGCCTCACGCGGATAGTTCTCGCGCAGGGTCTCGATATCCTCGGCTGCCTGGTAGGCGTTCTTGTAGCCCATCAAAAAGCCGATGACCATGTCGCGGAAGGGATAATCCATAGCAGAGTCCAGCTCGGAGCCCTGCAGGTAGCGGCGCAGATGGCCGTAGCTAATCTTGTTGGAGGCGTCTTCCCAGACTTCGCCGAGCAACAGCGCGTCAGGCTTTTCGGCGAGCACAGCCTTCTTGATCTCGGCCAGGAAGTCGTCGGAAAGCTCGTCGGCCACGTCTAGGCGCCAGCCATGAGCGCCGGCACGTAGCCATTTACGGATCACGCCGTCCTTGCCCAGGAGCCTCTCGCGCACCAGCTCGGACTTTTCGTTGATGGCTGGCATGTTGCCAACGCCCCACCAGCAGTCGTACGAGCCGTCCTCATGGAAGGTAAACGCATCGCGCCACGGCGAATCCTCGCTCTGCCAGGCACCCACGCCCGGGTAGTTGCCGTAGCGGTTGAAATAGATCGAGTCGTCGCCCGTGTGGTTGAAGACGCCGTCCAGGATGATGGAGATGCCCAGCTTCTCGGCTGCCTGGCACAGCTCGGTAAAGTCCTGCTCGGTGCCCAGGATCGGGTCGATCTTGGTGTAGTCGGCCGTGTCGTAGCGGTGGTTGCTCGCGGCTTCAAAGATGGGGTTGAGGTAGATGGCCGTAAAGCCAAGCTCGGCGATGCGGGGCAGGTCTTCCTGGATGCCCTTGAGCGAGCCGCCGTAGAAGTCCCAGGTCTTGATGGAGCCGTCCTCGGCGCGCTCGTACACGGGCGGCTCGTTCCAGTCCTCGACCATCCGGCGCTGAATGCCCTTGCGCGGTTTTTCGAGTTGGGCCATTGTGCGCTCGCGCCAATGCTCGTCACGGGCGTAGCGGTCGGGGAAGATCTGGTAGACCATGCCGCGCTCGTACCAAGTGGGGCGGTTCTCGCGGTGCTTATAGACGGTAATCTGGAAGGACGGCACCTCAGCGTAGTCGTAGGTTACGCCCTCGCCGCCGGTGCGGCCTTGGGGCGCGCCCAGGCGGACCTCGGGCTGGCCCTCGATATTGCAGATAAAGCTGTACCACACAAGACACGGTTCAGTGCATTTGAGCTCGCCGGTAAAAATGCCATCGCCTTCGTGCTCCATCGGGATCAGGGTCTCGCCGACTTCATCGACCCAGGTACGCAGGGTGAGTGTTGCCTGGTTGGGATCGGCATCCTCCAAAATAACCGAGAGTGCAACGGTAGTTCCTGTGGTCACAGCGCCAAACGGAGTGCGGAACTGCGGTAGGCGGCTGTTGTGTATCAATCTCATAGTACGGTCCAGTTCAATAGAATCACGGCCTGCGGGCCATGGGCTTTACGCACAAGATATAAGTATATCTGTTGTACACAGGGTGTATAAACAACATCCGTTTACCATCGGCGAACGGTTGTCCTAGAAAATCGTTTTACCAACTATCTACAGAGAAGGGGCGCCCGGTTGGAGCGCCCCTGTCTCTTATACACATCTCCGAGCCCACGAGACGCGTAGTAATCTCG
>UQPY01000051.1 GCA_900542965.1 uncultured Collinsella sp. | reverse complement strand
AATCCAAGGGTTATACCCTAAGAGCAAACCACCCCTTTTAGGGGTGGTTTTGATTATTGAGGCGGCTGTTCATGAGGAGCATTGCAGGCTGCGGAAACCCGGCACTTGGGGACGTTCCTTTCCTGCCGGCAGCTTGGGACAGTCCTTAAAGGCCGCATCGATCAACTGCGGAAAGCACATCCCAGAATGAGCGTCCAACATGGGGTGCGGTTTCCCTTGAGGCCCTCAATCGGAAAATGCATCCCGGATTTTTGTCGAAAAGCGGTCCCTAGTTTCCCAAACGGGCCGCTAACGGAAAGCGCATCCCGCTATTGGGCCCCAAAGCAGGATGCGCTTTCCGTGCTGGCAGTTCCAAGCAGTTCGGGATGGCCCTTTTCGTCTGCTCTCGGCCGGCGTCCGTAAGACTGTCCCCGACGACCACTCATTTAAGTCTGTCCCCAATGAGTGCCCAATGACTAGTAGTAGGCCCACATGGCTTCGACTTCGTTGAGGACCTCTACGACGCCCCAGCGTCGGGCGCTGCGGCTGGCCGAGTTGGGATCGAAGACTTCAATCTGGTCGGCGTCGTCAATACCGTAAAGTACAATGTAGTGGCCCACGTTGGTAAAGGTGCCCGGCCGAACGGCGGCGATGACGGGCGCTCCCGAACGCAGCGCCTGAGTCATCGAGTCGCGATCGTTATGGAGCTCCGTTCCGTTAAGTCCCAACTGCCACGCGCCGCTCGTCATAAACGACCATTCGGTTGCACCGGTGGGGGCGTAATTGCCCGCCTCGGAAAGCGCGCACATATCGACGGGGGTCATATCGGTGCGTCCCGTCTTAAAGATGTAGACCATGGTGAGGCACGTAGGCCCGCAGGCATTTTGGCGGATGGTGCCGCCGGCGTAAGGCAGCTCAGACCATGCAGGATCGATCTGATAGATATGGGGCATCGTGCCGGCTTGCCATTGCGAGCGCGGGGTCGAAAAGGCGAAAGAATAACCGGGCGCGACGGGGGCCTTGAGCAGCTTGTCCTCGGCGGTGGGCTCGAGACCGGCCGAGCCGTGGGACATACAGGAGCTCATAAGCACAAAGACCAGACAGGTAAGGATAGAGCACAGTGCGAGGCGAAGTCGACGAGCCGGCAGGGCGGGGGCATTCACGTGCGATGTCGAGCGGTAAGGCTTGCGGTCGCGTCCGCCTTGGGGATGCGAAAAGAAGCGGTTGATATGGATGCCGGGCTGACGTGCGCCGTTGCGGCGTAGTTGCGGAACCTCGGCCTGACGCTGTCGAGTGCGCGCGCCCAAGCGGCTATCTTGCTGCGCGCTTGTGCCCGTGCTCGGACGGCCACTCTGCCGCGTTCTGCTTGCCTGCTGCCGAGACGAAGGCCTGGGTTGTTCTTGAGTGCGTTGTGGATTGCTGCTCGTGGCACTTCTAGGCGTCGGCGTGGTACGGCCAGCAAGGCGAACGCTTTGTCGCCGTTGATCACCGTCGTTGTATCCGTATGCCATTCGTACCGCCTTGTCTCATGTATAACCTGTCTATCCTACAAAAAAGATGTGCAACAAATGGGTCTGCGCGTCAAAAGCTCGGTAAACGGTACGAAAGGCGCAAAACACACGGCCTCAAAAACATCTCTATATGCGTCCGATGAACGTACGCCCGTCGGACGGGCGGCAACAATGAACGGCAAACCGTGCCGTTCGTCCCAAAAACGGCGCCGCTCATATGCGAGTTCGGCCTTCGGTCGAGCCATGGGCGGCCATGCTGCGCCAAGGCCGTATCTTAAAGCCACGAAATAAAAGAGCGCGGCAAAACAGACCGCGCAAGGGGTGACGTCAAGGGGCGTCAAAAAGGAAAGGAGGGGAACAATGGCGGACAAGAACGCAGAAGTTGCAGTCGAGGATAACGGCGGTATGAAGAAAACGCTTTCGCTCTGGAACTTCTTCACCATCGGTTTCGGTGCCATCATCGGCACCGGTTGGGTTCTGCAGGTCGGCGACTGGATGGTCGTGGGCGGCGGTCCCGTTCCCGCTATGATCGCATTCCTCTTGGGTGCAATCTTCCTCGTGCCCGTCGGAGCTGTTTTCGGTGAGCTCACGGCTGCTATCCCCATCTCGGGCGGCATCGTCGAGTATGTCGATCGTAGCTTTGGCCGTACGCTGAGCTACATCACCGGATGGCTTTTGGCTCTGGGCAACGGTATCCTGTGCCCGTGGGAGGCCATCGCCATTTCGACCCTCGTGTCCGAGATGTTCGGCAGCCTGCCTGGTCTTGAGTGGCTGCGCGCCGTCAAGCTCTACACCATCCTGGGCGCCGACGTTTACCTGTTCCCGACGCTGATCGCGCTCGGCTTTGCAGCCTACGTCATCTTCCTCAACTTCCGCGGTGCCAGCTCGGCCGCCAAGCTCCAGGCCTTCCTGACCAAGGCCCTGCTCTGCGGCATGCTGCTCGCCATGGGCGTCTCGCTGTTCACCGGCTCGCCGGACAACGCCATGCCCGTGTTCTCCCAGGTCACCGGCGCTGGCGGCGGCAAGGCCGCTACCGAGGGCGCCAGCCTGTTCGCCGGCATCGTGTCGGTCCTGGTTCTGACTCCGTTCTTCTATGCCGGTTTCGACACCATTCCTCAGCAGGCTGAGGAAGCAGCCGAGGGCCTCAACTGGAACAAGTTCGGCAAGATCATCTCCCTGGCCCTGCTGGCCGCCGGCGGCTTCTACATGGTCTGCATCTACTCGTTCGGCACCATCCTCGACTGGCATGAGTTTGTTAAGAGCCCGGTTCCCGCGCTTGCCTGCCTCAAGGGCATCAACATGCTCCTGTACCTGGCCATGCTCGTCATCGCCACGCTTGGGCCCATGGGCCCGATGAACTCCTTCTACGGCGCCACGAGCCGCATCATGCTTGCCATGGGCCGCAAGGGCCAGCTGCCCGAGAAGTTCGCCGAGGTCGACCCCAAGTCCGGCGCTCCCAAGCTCGCCTGCGTCGTTCTGGGCGTCATCACCGTCATCGGTCCGTTCCTGGGCAAGAACATGCTCATCCCTCTGACCAACGTGTCGGCTCTCGCCTTCATCTTCTCCTGCGGTATGGTCGCCCTCGCCTGCCTGCGCATGCGCTTCACCGAGCCCGACCTGCCTCGTCCCTACGAGGTGCCCGGCGGCAAGTTTGGCATCGGCCTCGCTATCGCTGCCTGCGCAATCATCATCGGCCTGCTCGTGATTCCGTTCTCTCCCGCCTCCCTCAACATGGTGGAGTGGAGCATCGTGATCGGTTGGTTGGCTATTGGCCTGGCCCTCATGGCTTTCACCAATTCCCGCAAAAAGTAACGCCTAGCCGGGGCGGATCGGGTGCGCGGAATCCTCTCTCCCGCGCACCGAACCCGGCACCACTTGGGTAGCTTTGTGAGGCCTTAACCCAACACGGCCTCGCCCACTATATGGATCCATAAGGAGGAACCATGTCCACTAAGTATGCAATCGTTGGCGGCAAGCTCATCGACGGTACCGGTGCCGAGCCGGTCGAGAACTCCCTCGTTCTCGTCGATGACAACGGCAAGATCGAGTACGCCGGCGCCATGCAGGACCTTCCCGAGGGCGTTGAGGTCATCGACGCCGCCGGCAAGACCGTCCTTCCCGGCCTGATCGACACCCACCTGCACTTCTCGGGCAACTTGACCGACGATGACACCGACTGGGTCATGCAGCCGCTCCTCGAGAAGCAGGCCGTCGCCGTCAAGCAGGCCTACGACTGCCTCACCCACGGCCTCACCACCGTCTGCGAGATCGGCCGCTTTGGTATCCAGATCCGTGACTGCATCGACAAGGGCGTCTTCAAGGGCCCGCGCGTTCTGGCCACCGGCCTTGGCTTCTGCCGCGTTGCCGGCCACGGCGACTCCCACCACTGCAGCCAGGAGCTCAACAAGGAATCGCACCCCTGGGGCGATCAGGTCGACGGTCCTTGGGATCTGCGCAAGGCCGTCCGCCGTCGCCTGCGCGAGAACCCCGATGCCATCAAGATCTGGGCTACCGGTGGCGGCATCTGGCGCTGGGACTCCGGCCGCGATCAGCACTACTGCTCCGAGGAGATTCAGGCCGTGGTCGAAGAGGCCAAGATGGTCGGCATCCCCGTGTGGAGCCACTGCTACAACAACCACGCCGCTGCCTACGATTCCGTTCGCTTTGGCTGCGAGCAGCTGATTCACGGCTTCGATATCGATGAGCGCACCATGGACCTCATGGCCGAGCAGGGCACCTTCTTCACCCCGACGATCGCCTTCCTGCCCACCTGGTACGCCACCTATCCGCCCGTCTACGTTCCCGAGCTGCACGACAAGTACGAGGGCACCCTGGTCGAGAAGGAGCTGCAGCGCAACTACGACTGCCTGCGCGAGGCCAAGAAGCGCGGCGTCGTCATGACGATCGGCTCCGACTCCTTCTCCTTCGTCACCCCGTACGGCACTTGCTCCATCGAGGAGATGTACGAGTTCGTCGACAAGATCGGCTTCACTCCGGTCGAGACCATCACCTGCGCCACCCTCAACGGTGCCAAGATGTGCCACATCGAGGACGAGACCGGTTCCATCGAGGCCGGCAAGTGCGCCGACCTGCTGGTCGTCAACGGTGACGTCGCCGCCGACATCCACGTGCTCAACACCGACAACATGGACGTCATCATGAAGGACGGCTGGATTGTCGAGGGCGGCACCTTCGGCGAGGCAAACAAGTACAGCGCCTAAGCTACCGTTCATCGATGGCTTGATGTAAAACACAGTATTTGATTGCATAATGCAATGGAGAGGGTCGCTTGCGGCCCTCTTTATTGCTATGGGGTGCGTCGGTAAGAAGGAGATGACGGTGGATCTCAATAGGCTGATTCTGGGCAAGAGCTACAACTCTACCAAGGTCTTTCGTACCGTTCAGCATGTGGTTCAAGCCATTTTGCTCGGTATTGTCGTTCCGCTGCTTATCCTGCTGCTCATCTGGGATCTAACCGATAATCCCAATCCCGTTCCGGCCGTTGTCGTCATTGCCGGCTTGGTCATGCTGTGCTTCTTCTTCTCGTACGTCTTTGTCGTTCCCGACGACCTCACATCGAGCGCAACCGACCGCACGCTCGCCATCGCTTCAAAAATATTCGCCTACACGTCGCGCGGCCTTACGCCCGAAGCTGCCCTGGGCGCCTCTAAGATCATCCTGTCCGAAACTATCGCCTCTGCCATCTGCTTTACCGACGGCAAGCAGGTGTTGGCAAGCTGGGGCGAGGACTCGGCAAAATGCCCCGCGGGCACCCCGGTGGTGCTGCGGACTACGCTCAACGTGATCAACAGCGGTGAGCAAAGCGTGTTCTCGCGCGATGCCTCGACCGAGACAGGTGGCTACTTTCCGCGCCTGCGCGCCGGTATTGTCGCACCGCTTACCGTGCGCGGGCATTGCGTGGGCACGCTCGAGCTGTATTATCCCCGTCTGAGCAGCATCGATATGCGCCAGACGGTGCTTGCCTCGGGCTTTGCCGACCTCATTTCCACGCAGCTTGCGAGCTTTGAGCTCGAGCGCCAGGACGAGCTTACGGCCCGCGTGGAGCTGCGCGCCTTGCAATCGCAAGTCGATCCTCATTTTCTATTCAATACCATTAGCACGATCGTGTCGCTCGTTCGAACCGAGCCCGACAAGGCGCGATCGCTGCTGATCGACTTCTCCAACTACTATCGTCAGACGCTTTCTGATTCCGATACGCTCACCACGCTCGAGCACGAGGTGGAACAGGGTACTCGTTATATCAATCTTATGCAGGCCCGGTATGGCGACGGCCGTCTGCGCGTCTCGGTCGATATCGACTTTGAGGTGCGCGATTGCATGGTGCCGCCGTTTATCTTGCAGCCGTTGCTCGAAAACTGCATCAAGCACGCGCAGCGCGAGACCGAGCCGCTTTCTATTCATGTTAGGGCTTTCGAGACCGATGACGGTTTGGAGATCATCGTCGAGGACGATGGCATCGGTATGAGCGAAGAGGTCTGCGCGCATCTGTTTGAGCAACATCGCCGAGAGGAGCCCGAGAGCATTACCGCCGACGGCTCCGTCAAGCGAGGTTGCGGCCTGGCGCTCTTCAACGTGCTTCAGCGCATCCATTTCTTTTACGGAGAAGATTCCGGCATGCGCGTGAAGTCCCAGGAGGGCGTGGGAACGCAGGTCATCGTCGAGCTGAACGGCGAGCCGCATGAGCCGGCGCCGTTGACGGCGTAGCACGCGGTTGGATTGAGAGAAAAAGAGGGGAAGCACATATGTCCGAAGGCTGGAACATCTTGGTGGTTGATGACGAGCCTCCCATTAGGGCTGAGCTACGCTATCTGTTGGAAAAGGATACGCGTGTGGGTCAGATTGCCGAGGCGGGCAATGTCACCGAAGCCGTGGAGTCGATTCTGTCGAACAAGCCCGACGTGTTGTTTTTAGACATTACCATGCCCGGTCGCTCGGGAATTGAGCTTGCCGAGACGCTGCAGAACCTAAAGACGCCGCCGGTGGTTGTGTTTGTGACGGCGTTTGCCGAATTTGCCGCCGATGCGTATAACCTCGATGCGGTCGACTATGTCGTCAAGCCGGTCGAGGACGCACGCCTGTCAAAGGCACTCGACAAGATCGAGGCAGCCTTGGGTGCCCGTCGTGTTGCCCACGCTCCGCGCCAGCCTTTGCGTCTGACGGTGGACCGCGGGGGCAAAAAGGTGTTCATTCCCGCCGCAGACGTCTGCTACTTTGAGGCGCGCGCCGATTTTTGCAACGCCATCTGCGCCGAGGGAACGTACCTGATCAATGAGTCGATTTCCTCGCTCGAGCGTCGCTTGGACTCCGAGGGCTTTATTCGCGTTCATCGCAGCTACCTAGTCAATTTGGAAGACGTGCACAATGTTGAGATTGGCTCCACGGGGTTGATGGAGCTCAGGCTTGACCGCGTGAGCTCGACGGTGCCGGTGTCCCGTCGTCGTGCCGCCGAGGTCAAGTCGCACCTGGGGCTTGCGTAGACGGTCTGCGCGCCGTCGTTTACCATCGCAGGTTTGGCATGGGCGCGCGGTGGGCATAATGGGTGGCATCGAATGAAATCGAAAGGATCATTATGCCCGCGCTTATCACCCATCATCTGTTTGGCGAGGAAAGCATCGACCGTCTTCCGCAGGGCGTCATCACGTCCGATGAAGAGCGCATTGCCTTTATCTTGGGCAACCAAGGCCCCGACCCGTTTTTCTTTCACATTCTGACACCGCGTGTTTCCGACTGCACGCTGCTGGCGCAGGTCATGCATCGGTCGCGCATGTCTCGCCAGTTCGCGTGCCTGCGCGACGGCGTGTCGCATCTGCTGCCGCGCGACGCCAGCTTGGGTCGTGCCTTTGCGCTGGGCCTGCTGTCTCATTATGTGCTCGACCGCAACGCCCACCCCTTTGTCTATGAGCAGCAGTTTGGCATCGTGGAGTCCGATTCAGAGCTTGAGGATTCGAGCAGTCAGGTCCATGCCGTGATCGAGAGCGACCTGGATGTGCTGATGCTGCAGCTTAAACGCGATGGCGCTACGGTTGACGATTACCCGCCGGCGGGCGAGATCGTCACCACCGATCGCATCAATCGCGTGGCCGGCGTGCTGATGAGCTATGTTGCCGGACGCGTGTACGGCATTGACATTCCGGCGGGGGAGTACGGTGCGGCCGTTGCCAATATGCAGCGACTTTACCGCGCGATTGAGCCGGCCGGCTCCGCAAAGACGCGCGCGATCTCGCTGGTTGAGGGCTTGGTGCACGACTACTCGCTGCTCGACGGCCTTGCCCATCGCGTGACGACGGAGCTGCCCGAGCGCACCGGTAACCTGGGTCACCTGACATGGAAGAACCCCTTTACCGACGAGGTCTCGAACGAGAGCTTCCCCGAGGTCTTTGACCGCGCGTTGGTCGATTACGAGTGCACGGTCGCCCGCTTTATCGAGACCGGTGACATGGATGCCGTGACCAGTCACGTCAACTACAGCGGTCGCGTGCTCAATGCCGATGAGGAGTTCGACCGCGAGGAATAGGGCCCGTGCGTGCCCCTTTGCCGAATCCTTACCGGCGGTTCTGGACAATTGGGGTACGATGAACTAACTGCATATCGGGCGAATACGAAGGGTCCCTGTCCATGAAATACACCAAGCTCGAGCGTAACTGGGTTATGTATGATGTGGGCAATTCGGCCCTCGTGCTGCTCAATACCTCGGTGGTGCCCATTTACTTTAACGCCATCAATACCGGCGCTTCCTCGGCCGACCTGGTGGTCGCCTGGGGCAATGCGCAGACGATCGCCTCGCTGGTCATCGCCATGCTCATGCCCATTCTGGGCGCGCTTGCCGACTACGCCGGCAACAAGATCAAGTTCTTCTTGGGCTTCTTCCTCACGGGCCTGGTGCTTTGCCTGGCGCAGGCTATCCCAATGTCCGCCATGGCATTTTTGACCGTGTACGTGCTGTGCACCATCGGCCTTAACTCTTCTATGACGTTCTACGACGCCATGCTGCCCGACATTACCACCGACGAGCGCATGGACGCCGTGTCCAGCTCGGGCTATGCCTGGGGCTACATCGGTTCCACCGTGCCGTTCGTCATCTGCCTGGCGCTCATCATGGGTGGCCCCGCTCTTGGCGTCCCTACCATGCTGGCAACGCGTCTGTCGTTTATCATCACTGGTGCCTGGTGGCTCATCTTTACCCTGCCGCTCATTCGCACCTATAAGCAAAAGTACGGTCGCGAGCGCGGTCCCGAGGACACCATCGGCCACATCGTGGGCGGTGTGTTCTCCGAGGTCGGACACACCATGCGCGAGATCGCCCACAACAAGACCGTGCTGGTCTACATGATTGCGTTCTTCTTCTATATCGACGGTGTGCACACGGTCATTTCCATGGCCACCAGCTACGGCTCGGCTTTGGGCATCGATTCGACCCAGTTGGTCCTGGCGCTGCTCGTCACGCAGTTCGTGGCCTTTCCGTCCGCCATCATCTACGGCAAGCTCGCCGGACGCGTGGGCACGCTCAACATGATCCTGGTGGCAGTCGCCGCCTACATGGGCATTGTGCTGTTCGCCGCGTTCTTCCTAAAGACCGCCTTTGAATTCTGGGTGCTTGCCATTATGGTCGGCCTGTTCCAGGGCGGCGTGCAGGCGCTTAGCCGTAGCTACTTTGGTCGCATTATCCCCAAGGAAAAGTCCAACGAGTACTACGGCTTCTTTGACATCTTCGGTCGCTATGCAAGCGTCATGGGCACTTTCCTAGTGTCGGTCGTCACCTCGCTGACCGGCAACCCGTCGCTGGGCGTCCTTTCCATTGGCGTGCTGCTGATCGTTGGCTTTATGCTGCTGGTCCGCCTGTCCCGCATGACTCGGGCGGCAGAGCATGCCGCATAGGAGCGAGCGGCTATTGTGCCTGTCCACGGTACTCTTTTGGGGTTATCCGCAATAAACATTGCGACTTGCGAGCAATGATTTGCCCAAGTGGGTATGATGGAATCAGCTAGGTCGCGGGGCGTCGCCTGTGTTTGGCGGCGTCCCGTTTTTGTGTTGCAGGGAGGGTAAGGCATGAACGCCACAGTCGTGATTCCAACGTATTGGGCGGGCGATGACGCTTGCGCAAACGCCCCTGGCACCTATGACCATTCGACGCGACTCAACGCCGACAATCCCGAACTCGACCGCTGCCTGGCCTCGCTTGAGCAGGTACGTGACATCCCGCGCATCATCCTTTTGGTGGTCTGTCCCGTTTCTGCCACAGCCGATGTGTCGCTGCGCGTGCACGAGATTGTCGACGCGCATCCCACGCTCAAGGTCACCGTTGTCACCAACACCCAGGCCTCGCGCATCGCAGATCGGGTTGCTCAGATCGCGCCCAAGGGTTCGGGCGAGTGCGTGAGCCTGCGAGGCTACGGTGCCATCCGCAACATGGGGCTGGCCTGTGCCGCTGTGCTGGGGCATGACGCGGTTATCTTTTTGGATGACGATGAGACTGTCATCGACGCCGATTTTATGAAGCGCGCGACCTACGCGCTGGGTCAGCAGACGCGTCAGGGCCTGCCGATCTTGGTCAAGAGCGGCTATTTCTACGATCGCGACGGCTCGCCGTTGGCTCCCACGGACAAGGCGGGCATCTGCCATCGTTGGTGGACCAAGCGCATCGAGTTCAACCGTTGGATGAAAAAGGCGCTCTCGGGCACCCGCATCTCGCGCTCCAACTACGTGTGCGGCGGCCTGATGGCCCTGCACGCCCGCGCCTTTACGCGTGTGGCCTTTGACCCGTTTATCACCCGCGGCGAGGACTTGGATTACCTCTTTAACATGCGCATGTTTGGCTACGACGTGTGGTTCGATAACGAGTGGACCGTGCGCCATCTGCCTCCGGAGTCCGAAAAGCGCTCACCGCGCTTTATGCAGGATGTATACCGTTGGTACTACGAACGGGCCAAGTTGACATTCGCTGCGCATCAAAAGGAGCTCATTCCCGTTACGGCGGCATCGCTCATGCCCTACCCGGGCCCGTGGATTTCGCGCGAGCTCGACGACCGCGTGCGCAAGACCGCTATGGTCCGCAGCGTGTTTACTCGCGAGCATGAGGGCTACCTGCGCATCTGGCGCCATGGTATCGACGAGGCAAAGGCCTATGCACGCCAAAACGCCGCAAGCTACCTGCGTTTCCAGAGCTTTTGGCCCAAGATCATGGACGGGCTTTGGCGTGACGCACAACTGATCAGTATCCTGGAGGGGGCCGAATGATCGACCGCCGCGCCCAGCGCGATAGTTCATTATCAATCTTTCGCATCATTGCCGTTGCCTGCGCCATTTGCGTGCTCGTGTACTTTATTTTTGCCCTGGTGACCGGTATCGAGCCGATCGCCACGGTGATTGCCTGCGCGCTGCTGTGCATCTTTCTGTGCATCTTTATCTTTTTGACGCTCAATCCCGATTCGGTGCGCTCCCAGTACACCGAGGAGACGCTCTCGGTGGCCTCGGCCATGCTCGAGGACATTAAGGGCGGTCTGACGCAGGAGTCGGCGCGTTTGGTGTGCCAGCGCATTTTGCCCGAGACGCGCGCCATGACGGTGGCCATCACCGACGAGGACAACGTGCTTGCCTGCGCGGGCGAGTTTGAGGAAAAACTACTGCCAGATTCTCCCATCCACACGCTTGCCACACGCTACGTTATCGAACATGGCATCGTGCAATCGTTCAACCGTATGGTGGATGTCGTGGGCTCGGACGGCTCGCACAACCAAGTCCCCGCCGGCATTATCGCCCCCATCAAGGTGGGCGATCGTACCGTCGGCACGCTCAAGTTCTACTACAAGACCCCGCGCGCCGTCGACCGCACCCAGTACGCGCTTGCCTCGGGCTTTGCCGAGATCTTGTCCACGCAGCTCGCCATCCACGAGCTCGAGGTGCAAAAGGAACTCACGGCGCGCGCCGAGGTGCGTGCGCTGCAGGCGCAGATTAACCCGCACTTCCTGTTCAACACGCTGAACACCATTGCATCGTTTACGCGCACCGACCCGCTGCGGGCCCGCGAGCTGCTGCGCGAGTTCTCCTCGTTCTATCGCGCCACGCTCGACAATTCGGGCTCGCTCATTCCCGTGTCGCGCGAGGTCGCGCAGACCAAGCGCTACCTGACGTTTGAGAAGGCGCGCTTTGGCGAGGATCGCGTGCTGGCGACCTTCGACGTGTCCGAGGACGTCGAGGACACGCTGGTGCCGGCATTTGTGATTCAGCCGATTGTCGAGAACGCCGTGCGCCACGGCATGGGAGATGCCGACGCGCTGGTGATCGATGTGTCGGTACACCAGGACGGCGAGGATGCGATTCTGATTTCGGTGGCCGATAATGGCGTGGGCATGGATGAGGGTACCGCCGCCAGACTGTTTGACGAGCGTTCTGCCCGTCCCGACGCCAGCTCTCCCCAGGGTGGCGGCGCCGGTGTGGCCATGCACAATATTTCGGAGCGCATCCATCGCTTTTATGGGCCGCACTCCTATACGCGTGTCGAATCGGCGCCGGGCAAGGGCACCAAAGTGCTCCTTCATCTTGATTTGTCAGAGAGCATCTTTGACATTCAAGAGTAAAATAAAAGGCTACGGGCTCAACGTCATGCGACGGATGCCCGGCGTAGTTAGTTGACGAAAGGTTTTATCCCTATGCTGCGTGCGATGATTGTGGATGATGAGGCGCCGGCTCGCTCGGAGCTTCGCTTCCTGCTCGAGCAAACGGGCAAGATCGGCACGATCACTGAGGCGTCGAGCGTTCGCTCCGCTATCGAGATGCTTATGGAAAGTCGCGTCGATGTCGTCTTTCTCGACATTTCGATGCCCGGTGCTTCGGGCTTGCAGCTTGCCGAGGCGCTGCATAAGCTCAAGAACCCGCCGGCGATCGTGTTTGTGACTGCGTATAGCGACCATGCGGTCGAGGCGTTCGATGTGGATGCCGTCGACTATCTGATGAAGCCTGTCGAGGAAGCTCGCTTGGACCGCGCCATCGAGAAGGTCATGCAGCGTGCCAAGCCCGTCACGGACAGCAAGGTGACCATCGAGCGCATCCCGGTGGAAAAGGGCGGCCGCAAGGTACTCATTCCCGTGGACGACATTCGCTTTATCATGGCCAAGGACGATTACTCCTGCATCTATACCGTCGATGATCGTTTTCTGTCGACGACCTCGCTTGCACAGTTTGAGGCCAAGCTCTGCGACTTTGGCTTCTTCCGCGTGCATCGCCGCTATATCGTTAACCTGGCGTGCGTCACGGACGTCGAGACGGTGCCTTCGGGCGCCATCCAGCTGGGCATCACGGGCGTTGACGAACGCGTGCCGGTCTCGCGCCGCCGCGTCGTCCCGCTCAAGAAGGCCTTGAGCCTCTAAGCACATTGGCCCCGCAGCCCTGTAGACCTATCGTCTGCGGAGCCGTGGGGCTTTTTGTATGCACCTGCCGAATCGTTTTTGCGGAAGGGATCCCATGAACAGCGCAAGCGCCAAACGCATCGACATCATCTCGGACACCCACGGCTATCTATCGCCTGCGCTCCTGGACGAGCTTAAGGGCGCAGACCTGATCATCCACGCCGGTGACCTCACATCCGAGATGGACTACGAGCACCTATGCACCATCGCCCCCGTGCGAGCGGTTCTGGGCAACAACGACTACTACCGCGACTACGGCCCTGATGTGGATCGCCTGGCCCTCTTCACCTACGAAGGCCTCAAGTTCGCCGTAGCCCACTACCGCGAAGACCTCCCAGTGGGATCCGTAGACGTAGCCATCAACGGCCACACCCACGTAACCAAAGAAGCCCAAGTGGGCCGTTGCTTAGTCCTCAACCCGGGCAGCGCCAGCTACCCCAGAGGCACCCGAGGCCCCACCATGGCCAGAATGCTAGTAAAAGACGGCAAGATCCTAAGCACTAAATTTATTGACCTAGAGTAACCACAACAAAAGCGGGGGATGCAGATGCGTCTCCCGTTTCCATTTGAGCCAAAGGCAGAGCTTCAACAAAAACAATCAGACCAACCCCGCCGAGGAGCACGCGGGCTAGCCGCGCAGCGGCGCACGCCCGCAAAACTGGTTGAATAATGTGACGGCAGGGAGGGCTTCCGGGGCTGAGGGCGGGGGTTAAGTTTGTCGCGAGTTCCGCACGCAAAGGA
>UQPY01000050.1 GCA_900542965.1 uncultured Collinsella sp. | reverse complement strand
GCCCGTGGGTTATACCCTAAGAGCAAACCACCCTTTTTAAGGGTGGTTTTGATTGACGATGCTAGCAGGGGTTGAACTTTAATATGCCGCGAGTAAGAGGCGTCTGCATTTAGCAATTAAAGTAAATTATTCAATTCGGGCGCTCAGCCAGTATTCTCCATTTGAAGCTAAGATTGCGTACGTAATTCCATTTTTGACAGTTGGCGTATCTACGCAGGCAGCGCCAATCTCCTTAGCGTCGGAAAATGAAAGTGTTGGATCAATCGCTTGTATGGTTGCTAATGCTGTCGCCGCGGCATAATCTGTATTTTCGAAGTACATGACTATGTTTTTGAAGCAGTTTTCGGATCCAAGATAGCTGAATAGTAGTTGACTGCTCGAGTCCGAGAAAAAGCCTCCAATACCGGCAAGCGTAGAGCCATTTTTTATCTGAAGCTCGAGTCCCGTGCCGCTATCGTCTAGCTCGTAACTCGCCTTCATGCTGCTGCAATTGGGGATATTGGAGAATTTCTCGTTAAGTCGATCAATAAAGCCTTCAGGTGAAATTGAAAACTTTCCGTCGCCAAGAAAAGATGTGATTTCCTTCTCGTTGCGGGTGTCAACGACCTCTCCGCATCTCTCGCATTCTCGTATTTCCTTCGAAGTGGCATCTACGTAGTCGACTTCTTTGGTCCACGAGCCCGGTTGGTGTCCGAGTGGCTCCCCTTTCGTTTCGCCGCAACGCTGGCAGGTCTTCGGTGTCGTACAAGTTGCTTCTTCCCATTCGTGCCCGAGAGGTTCTCCCTCGGTTTTGCCGCAACTTTTGCATACACGAGGGCTAGTGCAGGTTGCATTGGCCCATAGTTTGTGGCTACAAAACAATTGAGGAAACAGCATGGGCAAACTGAAGATGATGACAACTGCCACGGCAGCTGCGATTGCCGCTCGTTTTTTCTTGCCTAATTTATGAATGGCCCGCGTTAGAAGTGAGTCGTTTTCTTCATTTTTGCGTGCGCCGTCATCTTTGTTTGATGGCGGAATTTCAGAGGAGGGGGTTTCGCTAGCACTATCAGAAAACTGCTCGGCTTTGAAATCTGGCTTCCGCTCGTCGGACTCGCTGAGCGCCTTTTCCTCGTCGGGCTCCTTCATCTCGTCATTCATGTTTATCGAGGCTCCTTCCTAGCTATGAATCTGCGATGGGCATTTTTGATAAGCGGAATGGCTGGTGCCATAAATATATCCCAGTTTGGGATATATCAAAATGGAATATAGCGTAAACGGCATGAACGTTGATGCTAACAGGACATGCGGAAAATGCCTTTCCCAGATTCGTCGGGAGCAAGGTATCACTCAGGTTGAACTCGCAAAGAAACTGGGGGTACCTCAGTCGTTCATCTCAAAGGTCGAGACCGGGGAACGCAGCCTTAGGGTTTATGAGCAGTTTGTCTATGCGGATGCACTCGGAATTACTGTTGAGACGCTAGTACGTAAACTTGGGGCTGTTTTGAGTAGCGAAGATAATTAGATGACGCCACGCATCGATCATCAATTAGAAATTAAAACAGAGCTATAGGGCGAATGAGATGCTGGGAAGTGCGTCTTTATCAAATAGAAGCCAAAAAATCAGCCCGGCGACTTTCCAGAGCGTAGGTTCCTGTAGCCGCCGCCAGCGAAGTTAACGTAGGGGAGGCCAGTGGCTTTGCCCCCAAATCTTTCCGCATCGTGAAGGCCCCTTGTCCGTTGTTCCGAAGGAACGCAAGATTAAATCAGCGAATGCGATATCCTGTCGAGGCTGTGCAGGTCCCCTTGTGGCTTCCCCTGAAAACAATCCGCAGATCGAATTGCCCCGTCGCGCGAAGCGCACGACGGGGCAATTCATGATCGAGGACGTTTTCAGGGGAAGCCACAAGGGGACTGGTGAGAGCAATGAGACGGGGCGCTACAGGTATTCGATCTGGGCGCCTTCCGTGTCGCACGTCAGAATGTGCGTGTCACACTTGGGGAACTGTTCACGCAGTTTGACCTGCAGGAACTTTGCCACGATGGTGTCGTCAGTCACGGCCATGAGGGTTGAGCCCGAACCACTGATCCAGATGGTCTTGGCGCCTCCGTTAAGGCAGGTGTCGCGAACGGCGTTGTAGTCGGGGATGAGGCGGCGGCGATAGGGCTCCTGGATGCGGTCGTCGTTGGCGGCGGCAATCAGGTCAAGGTCGCCGGTCTCCAGGCCGCGCGTCATACCGGCGATGCGGCCCATCTGCCATACGGCGGTGGAGAGTGGAATCTCCTGCGGCACAACCTTGCGCGCCTCACTCGTATGAACCTCGTAGGGCGGAATCACGGTAATAAAACGCAAGCGATCGCTTACCTCGTATCGCAGGCACTGGGGCAGCGAGTCGGTCGGCGTAAAGGAGCAGACGGCGCCGCCCAGGATAGCGGGGGCGACGTTATCGGGATGGCCCTCGACCTCGGTGGCAATGCGGACGAGCTCGGCGCGGTCGACGGTGTGGCCCGTCAGCGCGGCGGCCGCCATGATGCCAGCGACGACGCAGGTTGAGCTGGAACCCAGGCCGCGGGCGACGGGCACGTCGGTCTGAATGTCGATGGCGACGGGGAAGGCCGGTTCGCCCCATGCGGCCAGTGCATCCACAAAGCTCACGTAGACCAGGTTATTCTCGTTTTGGAACTCCTCGGGGCATCCGGTGATGGTGAGTTTGTCGGCGCGCTCGAAGGTGAAGTGCGAGTAGAGGCTGACGGCCATGCCGAGGGTGTCGTAGCCGATGCCTAGGTTGGCGCTGGTTGCTGGGACGGTGATTTTGATCATGTGGGTCCTCCTGGGCGGGTCCGGCCGTTTAGTTCGCTGCTCGGGCAGTCCTGGTTCGCTCGGAAAGCACATTAAGTGCTTTCCGGCTCGTGCGGAACTCGCGACGAACTAAACGGCCAGACCCGCTCGCATGCTCGTCATCATCCCGAAAGCTAAATAAAAAGAAGGTGCGCCGGCTTTCGCCGGCGCCTTATAAGGGGTTTAGTTGGTGGCCATCTTTTTGGCGGCGGACTCTACGTAGTTGGCCATCTCGGCTACGTCGCAGACGTCTTCGAAGCGGACGGGTTTGGACTCGAGTTCGGCGAGCTGGGTCGGGGCGACCGTGTTGGTGGCCTGCTCGAGCACGCGCATAGCCTCAAAGTCATCCTCGGGAACGTCGAGGCCCAGGGCGTCGCAGCAGGCGCGCGGGAACTTGTAGGGGCTGGCGGTCGAAAGCAGCACGCGGGCCTTGGCACCCTCGGCGGGAGCGACCTGCTCAAAGACGTGATAGCCGCAAGCGGTGTGCGGGTCGATCACGTAGTCGTTGGCATCCCAGCAGTTCTTGATGGCGGCGCGGACCTCGTCCTCGCTTGCCCAGCCGCAGCCAAACACGCTCTGAATCTTTGCCAGCAGCTCGGCGGGCACCTCGTAGCGGCCGGTCTGGGCAAGCTGCTCCATAAGGCCGGCGACGAGCTCGCAGTTGCCATCGGACAGGAAGTACAGCATGCGCTCCAGGTTGGAGCTAATGAGGATGTCCATCGACGGCGAGATGGTCGTGAAGAACGGACGGTTGCGGTCGTAGACGCCGGTGGTCAAAAAGTCGGCGAGTACATTGTTCTTGTCGCTCGCCACGACGAGCTTGGCAACGGGCAGACCCATGCGCTTGGCATAGTAACCGGCCAGGATATCGCCAAAGTTGCCGGTCGGTACGCAGAACTCCACGGCATCGCCAGCCTTGATGGCGCCGGCGCGCAACAGCTGCGCATAGGCGGCAAAGTAGTAGACGACCTGCGGTACCAGACGGCCGACGTTGATGGAGTTGGCGCTCGAAAGCACCGTGCCTGCGGCCTCCAGACGCTCGGCAAGCTCCTTATCGGCAAAGATGCGCTTGACGGCGCTCTGGGCGTCGTCAAAGTTGCCGCGGATGCCGCAGACGGCGACGTTATCGCCCTCCTGTGTGGACATCTGCAGATTCTGCACGCGGCTGACTTTGCCCTCGGGATAAAAGACGGTGATGCCCGTGCCCGGGGCGTCGGCAAAGCCGGCGAGTGCCGCCTTGCCTGTGTCGCCCGACGTGGCGGTGACGATCATGATGCGCTCGGCGCCGCCGTCCTTGGCGGAGGTTCGGGCCATCAGGCGGGGGAGCATCTGCAGAGCGACGTCCTTAAAGGCGCTCGTCGGACCGCCAAAGAGCTCCATCACATAGGTTTGAGGAGCGTCGGTGCCCGGCGCTGCGTCGAGTTTGACGAGTGGCGTGACCTCATCACTTGCAAACGTACCGCGGTAAGCCTCATTCACACAGGCCGAAATTTCTTCGTCCGTGTAATCGTTCAGTAACATTCCCAACACATTTTGAGCGATTTCAAAGTACGATTTATCTGCAAGCGAGCTGATATCGACCTGCTGGGTGCCAAGCTCGTCCGAGACAAACAAACCCCCGTCGGGAGCTATGCCGGTGCGGATTGCCACCTTACTTGAGCATGATAAAGTGCGTCCTCGTGTACTATGATAAGTTCCCATATAACACTGCTCCTCGGATGCCTTGGTCCCAATCGGTGAAACCATGGTATCAGAGCGCGCAAAACAGGTTTGCAGAGGCTTTTAGAAAGGTAACCTCCACGCCATGATAAAAATTGCCAAGTTTGGCGGCTCGTCGGTCGCCGACGCCGAACACTTCAAGAAGATCAAGGCCATCGTCGATGCCGACCCTGCCCGCCGTTTTGTGGTGGTTTCCGCCTGCGGTCGCCGCTTTAAGGGCGACACCAAGGTGACCGACCTGCTCTACCTGGTTAACGCGCACGTTAAGTACCACGTGTCGTGCGAGGAGCTACTCGAGGACATTGGCCAGCGCTACTTTGATATCGCTGACGAGCTGGAACTCACCTATCCCATCCGCGAAGAGTTTGCGGCCTTTGCCGAGCGCGCCCGCTCGGGCGGCTACTCCACCGAGGAGCTCGTGAGCCGCGGCGAGTACTTCACCGCTCGCCTGATGGCCGAGTATCTGGGCCTGCCGTTCCTGGATGCTGCGACGGTCGTTGCGTTCCATCACGACGGTACGCTCAGCATGAACCGCACCTCCGAGCTGGTGCAGGAGTACGGTCAGCAGGGCGGCTTTGTTATGCCCGGTTTCTACGGCGCGACGCGTGAGGGCCAGATCAAGCTGCTCGATCGTGGCGGCGGCGATATCTCGGGCTCGATTTTGGCTAAGTGCCTGGGCGCCGACCTTTACGAGAACTGGACCGACGTCTCGGGTTTCTATTCTGCGGATCCGCGTATTGTTCCGGAGGCTCAGCCCATTGCGCGCGTTACCTACGAGGAGCTGCGCGAGCTTTCGTACATGGGCGCAAGCGTCCTGCACGAGGAAGCCGTGTTCCCCGTGCGCGAGGCAGGCATTCCGCTGGTCATCAAGAACACCAATGCGCCGCAGGACCCCGGCACCATCATTAGCGAGACGGCTGATGAAGGCGAGGCGGAGCCCATCATTACCGGCGTGACCGGCAAGCGCGGTTTTGTCGCCATCAACGTCGCCCGCGACCGCACCAAGCCCCGCGTCGGCTTTATGCGCCGTGCGCTTTCGGTGTTCGAGCGCTATGACGTTTCCGTCGAGCACATGCCCACCGGTGTCGACCGCTTTGGCGCCGTGGTGCAGGAGCAGGACGTTCACGATTCACTGTACTCGCTCGTGGGCGACATTCAGCAGGAGGTCGAGCCGCTCGAGATCGAGGTTGTCGAGGGCCTGGCACTTATCGCGACCGTCGGCCGTAACCTGCGCGGTCGTGCCGGCATCTCGGGCCACCTGTTTGGCATGCTTGGCCAGGCTGGCGTGAGCGTGCGTATGATTTCGCAGAGCTGCGACGAGATCAACATCATTATCGGTGTCGAGGAGAAGGACTTCGACCTGGCGATTCAGACCATTTACCGTGCCTTCTCCGATGAGAACGGCATTGTGAAGGTCTCCGACCTGGAGGCTCCTGCGCCGGCCGATCCCACCTTGGCAGCGCTCCACAAGTAGCTGCTATCCCGGTGGATTTTTGGGACAAGTGCCAAAAATCTAGCGCGGGGCGTTTCGTTTCGGTTTCGTTTCGACGGGGCGGGTTTCGTGCCTGCCCCGTTCTTGTATACACTGGCAACAATAATCAGTCTGCTCGGCGTGCGGGCAAAAGCCAAAACCTTTAAAGGGGGAAGCATGAAACAGTACACGGTTGCTATTTTGGGCGCGACGGGAGCCGTGGGCACCCAGATGCTCGAGTGCCTCAACGAGCAGGAGTTCCCGGTCGGCAAGCTCAAGCTGTTGGCAAGTGCACGCTCCGCGGGCAAGACCGTTGAGTTCCGCGGCGAGCAGATCGTGATCGAAGAGGCTTGCCCCGAGGCCTTTGAGGGCTGTGATATTGTGCTCGGAGCCGCCGGCGACGATATCGCGAAGGAGCTGCTGCCCGAGGCCGTCAAGCGCGGCGCCGTCGTAGCCGACAACAGCCATGCCTTCCGCATGGATCCCGAGGTGCCGCTGGTTGTGCCCGAGATCAATGCCGACGATATCAAGTGGCATCATGGTCTTATCGCCAACCCCAACTGCGCGACCATCATCGGCCTGGTTCCCACGTGGCCGCTGCATCAGCTTGCCGGCGTAAAGCGCATGATCGTCTCGACGTACCAGGCGGCTTCGGGTGCTGGCGCCCCCGGTATGGCCGAGCTCGAGGCTCAGCTGGCCGCCCTGGGCCGTGGAGAGGAGATTCCCGAGCCGCGTGCATTTGCCGCCCAGCTCGCGAGCAACCTGATTCCGCAGATTGGCGGCGTCAAGGAAGAGGGCTTTACCTCCGAGGAGATGAAGCTGCAAAACGAGGGCCGCAAGATCATGCACCTGCCCGAGCTGCGCGTGAACTGCACCTGCGTGCGCGTGCCCGTGCTGCGCTCGCACTCCGAGAGCATTACGCTTGAGTTTGAGCGCGACATTACGGTTGACGAGGCCCGTGCTGCGCTGGCTGCCGCTCCGGGCGTGAAGCTGGTTGACGACATGAGCGCCGATGATGCGCACGATCGCTTCCCCATGCCGATGGATACGTCCGACCAGGATTTGATTTGGGTCGGTCGCGTGCGCCGCGACATCTCGAACCCCGAGGCCGCGCGTGGCATCACCTTCTGGTGCTGCGGCGACCAAATCCGTAAGGGCGCGGCAACCAACGCCGTCCAGATCGCTAAGCTGCTCTGCGAGTAGTGTGACCTGTCCGGCGGGGGCCGGGCTTAGTTTTCAGAACGTCCTCGACCATGTGTGGCGCCTTGTCCTGCTCCTTCGGAGCTGCGGACAAGGCGCCACACTGGTCTGCGGAGTGTTCTGAAAACTAAGCCCGGCCCCCGCCTGCGGCGACGCTGCTGCAAGCGATCTGCGATGGGGTCGTTGTCGGTTGGGGCCGCTGGGCTGATGTGGGGGCACGTGGCTGTTGCGGGCCCTAGTCCCGGCGGCGACCCCGGCGCTTCGCGCCTGCTGCCTTTGGGAACTGTGGGGCGTGGCCGGCAGCTGCGGCGCTGCGCGCCTGCTGCCTTGGGTGACTTTGGGGTCGATTGGGGTTGTCTGCACAATTCGCGGTATTATGTTGCGAAGTTTTGAAAGGAGCCGCTGGTGGTCACGACGACGTTTGCTTCGCCTTTGGGCGAAATCTTGCTTGCCGCTGATGGCCGCGGTCTGACGGGACTTTGGTTTGAGGGGCAGGAGCATTTTGGCTCCACGCTTCTCAAAGAAGATCCTGAACATGTTGAAGGCGCCGATGCAGTTTCTGGTGCTGGCGGCATGTCGTCGGTGAGTCCTGCAAATGGTGCGGCGTCTTCGGTGCTTGAGCGTTCCTGGGCTTGGCTGAATGCTTATTTTGCAGGGCAGGAACCTCGGTTTACGCCGCCGTTGCATTTGATTGGCACGGCGTTTCAGCGTGAAGTTTGGTACGAGCTGCTTTCCATTCCGCGTGGCGAGGTCGCTACATATGGCGAGATCGCCCAGCGTGTTGCGGCTCGACATCGTGTACCGGGAAACGAGGCACCCGTTGTGTCTCCCCGTGCCGTGGGGGCCGCGGTTGCACGCAATCCCATTTCGATTATTGTGCCGTGCCATCGCGTGGTGGCGGCCGACGGATCGCTCAACGGATATGCCGGCGGCCTCGACCGTAAGGAGTGGCTGCTGCGGCTTGAGGGCGCGTACGAGGAGTAGCGTTCGAGTGCTTTGCCTGTAGTAGCCGACTTCGACCAAAGCTCGCTCGAGTTCGCTTTGATCAGAGCACTTAAGACCCTTGTTTTCTGTCAATAGTGCTATTTGTTCGTTGATGGATATCCGCGACTTCTGGTATTTCATTTAAGCCTCTTGATATAAAAAGAGCTGGAGTTGCGCATCGTTGAGAGGCTTTCCAGCTTTAGCAAAACAAACTTATTAGATGCGGCGGGCCGCGTCAAGATAATTGCTTGACAGCCTAGGAGGCGGCTGGTTGGCTGGCTTAAAACCTAGCGCGTGAAATGACGCTCCACGCTATTCAGCGCGCTTGATAGGATGACGAACCACAGTCTTAAGTCTCTCCGGTGCACATTTGCGTGGATCGGAGAGATAGATTTCGTGATGTAAACGGGAGTCCGAGAAGTCGGGGACATAGCCCTGTTCGGTCATGTATTCATGCATAGCGTTTACGGCCGCCGGTTCGTTGTCGTAGGGTCCGGTATGCATGCATTGAACGCAGAGACCCTCGTCAACTTTAAGCAGCTCGACGGCGGAAAAGTCCAGTTTCTTTTTGGTCGTGGCTTCCGCGACCGCCCAGTCAAAGTCATCCTGAGTGACGAAATCGGGCAGGCGGATGCACGAGATAAAGTTGAAATCGTCCTTGCGTACATAATCGATGTCGCCGCTCGGGGAGTCTTGCCACCAGAAGCCCTCGAGCGGCGGTACCACAAAGTCGAAATAGCCCTCGATACTCCTTGAGCCTTTCTTTGACATCTTGACGGTATAGGCGATGCCGTAAAGCAGCGGCAGGGCATTTTGATACTCGCCACCTTCGGTATTTGGGTCGCCCTTTCCGCGAACGGCAACGTAGCTCATAGGCGGGACAGTTACGATACTCGGCTTGCTCGCAGGTCTGTAGAGCTCCTTGCATTCCTTCTTAAAGTCGAACGCCATGTTGGCCGCCTTTCTGCGTATTGGCCTGCTTAGATAGCTGAATCATATCATAGAAACGAACAGCTGTTCGAATGATTTGGCTGACAGATTGAGATGCGTGCGTTGTGTTTGGCGGTCGGCCTGACCCCATCGATGATTTCTCTGCCTCCCCGGCGCCTCATCTATAGCTGCCGTTTCCCCATATAGAACCTGCCAAAATAAACCCGTCCCTTTTTAGTCGGTGCGAAATGGGTAATACTAAAGAGTTATCCGACCAGATGGGAACCGATCGATGGCTTATATCGAATTCAAAGACGTCATCAAGGCATACGGCGAGGGCGACGCCCGCATTCACGCACTCGACGGCGCGAGCTTTACGGTCGAGCGCGGCGAGCTCGCCATCATTTTGGGTGCTTCGGGTGCCGGCAAGACCACGGCGCTCAACATTCTGGGCGGCATGGATACGGCGACTTCCGGCACCGTGACGGTGGACGGGCGCGATGTGAGCTCCGCTAACGAGGCGCAGCTCGTGGAATACCGCCGCGCCGACGTCGGCTTTGTCTTCCAGTTCTACAATCTGGTCCCCAACCTGACGGCGCTCGAAAATGTTGAGCTTGCGGCGCAAATCTGCCCTGATTCGCTCGATGCCGAGCAAACGCTTTGCCAGGTTGGCTTGGGTGAGCGCCTCGCCAACTTCCCCGCGCAGCTTTCGGGCGGCGAGCAGCAGCGCGTGTCCATTGCCCGCGCACTGGCAAAGAACCCCAAGCTGCTTTTGTGCGACGAGCCCACGGGCGCACTTGACTATAAAACCGGCAAGCAGATCTTGCAGCTGCTGCAGGACACTTGCCGCAAGCAGGGCATTACGGTCATCATCATCACCCACAACTCCGCGCTGGCGCCCATGGCCGATCGCCTGATCCGCTTTAAGAACGGTCGCGTGGAGAGCGAGACGGTCCAGCAAAATCCCGTGCCTATCGAGACGATCGAGTGGTAGCGCCCATGGACCAAGACCGCCAAAACAGCCTACGCCGCGACGCGCAGAACACGGAGCGCGAGCAGGATTTTACGACCTACCGCACTGCCCAAAGCTCAAACGATATGGTGCCGACGGTTTTTCGCCGTGGCATCTACCGCACAATCCGAGGCAGTCTTAAGCGCTTTTTGTCAATCGTGGTCATCACCGCGCTTGGCGTGAGCGTGATGTGCGGCCTTAAGGCGGGTTGCGAGGACCTGTGTGATTCGGTTGATGCCTACTTCGACCAGCAAAATGTCTATGACATTAACGTGCAGTCGACCTATGGCCTGACTGACGATGATCTCGACGCCATCCAAGAGGTCGATGGCGTCGAAACGGCCGAGGGCATCTACACCGAGACCGCCTACACCGCCGTGGGCACAACGCGCGAGCGCGTGGTCGTGCAAAGTCTCTCCAAGGAGAACATCGATCAGCCGGTGCTCGTGAACGGCGATTTGCCCGAGAGCGCCGATGAAGTCGCGGTGACTTCGAAGTTCCTGAAGGCATCGGGCAAGAAAATCGGCGATACGGTGAGTTTTGCCGCCAATGACGCGAGCTCGTCCAATCAAAGCGCCAAGGACCAGTTTGCCGCGGGCGATTACACCATTACGGCTGAGGTCCTCGACCCCACTGATGTAAGTTCTGACTCGACAGTCAACGCCTTTCGCGCTGCTTCGGCGGCGGACTATAAGTTCTATGTGAGCGAGGACGCCGCGACATCTTCTTCCTACTCCGCGGTCCACGTGATCGTCGAGGGAGCCAAGGATCTCAACTCCTATTCGGATGCCTACGCGGCAAAGATCAATGAGGTTAAGGGCAATATCGAGAAGATCCGCGAGGAGCGTGAGAAGGCGCGCGCTCAGGAACTGACGGTCGACACGCCGGCAAGCTTGGATGCTGCCGAGCGCCAGGCGAATATGCTCTTTGGGATTGAGCAGGACAACATCAATCGCATGGCCGAGGGCAGCGACGAGCGTGCGCAGGCGCAAGCCGACCTGGACCAGCGCCGTGCCGCCGCCGACCAGCAGTTTGCCGATGCCCGCGCCGAGCTCTCTGACCTTGGTGAATGCACCTGGTACATCCAGGACCGCGGCAATATCGCAAGCTACTCGAGCGTGGAGAGCGATAGCTCGTCAATTGAGGCCATCGCCACGGTGTTCCCGTTCATCTTCTTTATCGTCGCCGTGCTCATCAGCCTCACCACCGCCACGCGTATGGTCGAGGAGGAGCGCACGCTCATCGGCTTGTATAAGGCACTCGGTTATTCGCGCGGACGTATCCTGTCCAAATACGTGGACTATGCGCTGTGGGCTTGTCTGATCGGCGGCGTGCTCGGCAATATCATCGGATTTGTGGGCCTGCCGCTGTTCCTGTTTACGGTGTTCGACGACATGTACTCACTGCCCCAGATGCTGCTTTCGTACGACATCGTGTCCTCGATCGTTTCGGTGGCGCTGTTTGCCGTGGGCGTGGTGGGCGCTACGATTATCGCCTGCCGCCACGAGATGGCCGAGACCCCAGCCTCGCTCATGCGTCCCAAGGCCCCGCGCGCCGGCTCGCGCATTCTGCTCGAGCGTATCGGATTTATCTGGCGCCGCATGGGCTTCTTAAACAAGGTGGCGGCGCGTAACCTGTTCCGCTACAAAAAGCGTGCCTTTATGACCATCTTCGGTATCGCCGGCTGCACAGCGCTCGTGATCTGCGGTATGGGCATCCGCGATACGTCGGTGGCGCTTTCGCCCAAACAGTACGGGCATATCACGCGCTACGACCTGCTGGCGGTCGCCAATCCCGACGATTTTTCGCAGACGTGCGCGGCATTGGATGAGCGCAGCGCGGCCAATGATTCCAGCGTGACCGTGACTTCGACGCTGCCGATTATGACCGACAACGTCACCTTTACATTCGGCGGAAAGAGCGAGACCGTGCAGTTGATCGTGGTGCCCGACGACCGCACGGGTGACTTGGGCGATTACGTGCGCCTGGAGGATGAGTCCAAAGAACCGCTGCCTTTGCGTGACGGAGACGTGTATCTGAGCAAAAGTTCACAGCTGGTGCTGGGGATTCAGCCGGGCGATACGGCTCACGTCCAGGATTCGTCGCTCAATGTTGCCAAGGTCAAAGTCAGCGACATTTCGCTTAACTATCTGGGCAACACGCTTTACATGACGCAGGGCACCTATGAGCGCACGTTCGGTCGAAGCGCACGCCTTAACGGCGTCTTTGTGCTGCTTAAGGGCTCGTCGGCCAATCAGATTGCGTTTAGCAAGCAACTTAAAAGCGACGGATGGCTGACGCTTTCGAGCACGGCCGAGCATTGGGAAAACTACGAGGCCAACTTCACCATCATCAACTCGGTCGTGGTGCTCGTGACCTTTATGGCGGCGTGCCTGTCGTTTGTGGTGGTGTTTACGCTGTCCAACACCAACATCTCGGAGCGCGAGCGCGAGCTGGCGACTATTAAGGTGCTGGGCTTCCGCCGCGGCGAGGTGCACCATTACGTCAACAAGGAGACGTTGATTTTGACGGCAATCGGTGCCGCGCTGGGCGTTCCGCTGGGCGGCTTGCTGGCCGAGAGCTTTACGTACATCCTGCAGATGCCGTCGCTCTACTTTGACGTTGAGGTCGAGCCGCTGAGCTACGTGCTTGCCGTGGTGCTGGCCTTTGCGTTCACAATCATCGTCAACCTCGCCATCAATCGAACGCTCAACAAGATCGACATGGTCGGAGCCCTCAAAAGCGCCGAGTAGCCTACCAAAAAGGGACAGGTTTATTTTGGCAGGTTTTATCTGGGCAAACGCCGGGCAGCCTATGGGCGGTCTGGCGTTTGCCCCGTTTTGCTGGGGATGTTTGTTGCTCAGTGCTCTTATTGACCAATCCAGTGTTGTGCATAGCTCTTGATGTCTTCGGTAAAACCGTCAAGATCGTCGAGGGTTATTACGTTGTCGATAAGTAAGTTGGCTATCTCGCGATGCATTGTGCTGCGGCGAATGTCGTTCGCCAGCACTCCTGAGGACAGCTTATCCCTATTGATATGCTCCTCGAGCGCCCAAAACCTATTGGAGGCTTCACCGCTGCCGTTCAGTATCTCGATGTACTGGTCGATGAGCTCCTCCATATGGCGCTCTTGCCATTCAGGGAGTAGCTTCTTAAACAGTTTCCAGTCGCTTTCGGCTATGTCTCGCATATTTCCTCCGCTCGTCAAACCTGTCAAAAAGGGACAGGTTTATTTTGGCAGGTTTTATCTGGGCAAACGCCGAGCGGCCCACGGGCTGCCCGGCGTTTGCTACTTTGCTATCTTCTGCTCGCAGGCGTGGATGAGGTCGTCGTAGTGGGCAATCTTGTAATTGAGGCGATCGAGACCGGCCTGCATTTCGGCAATGCGCTCGGTGACCTGGTCGCGCTGTTCTTCGAGAATGGCTCTGCGCGCCGCCATGGTTTCGTCACCCTGTTCCAAGAGCTGCATATATTCGATGAGCGCTTCGATTGAGACGCTTGCACCGCGCATACACTTGACGAACTTGATGCGCGCGCAGTCTTGTTCATCGTAGTCGCGAACGCCATTTTCGTTGCGGTGTACACGAGGCAGCAAGCCAATGCGCTCGTAATAGCGCAGGGTGTCGGCCGAAATGCCGTACTCTTTGGAAACCTCGGCAATCCTCATGAGGCAACTCCTTCGATGTCTTTTCAGTTGCGGTGATATAGTTCCTAGATGGGGGTGCGGACAGAAAGTTGGACCGTGAAGCGGTCCGGACTGGAGGTTCG
>UQPY01000049.1 GCA_900542965.1 uncultured Collinsella sp. | reverse complement strand
ACACTCGACTAGTCGTCGGCAGCGTCAGATGTGTATAAGAGACAGCTTCTACATCGAGCAGCGTGGACAGGTCGCGGCGCTGCTGTCCACGCTTGCCAACGACGACGTAGATGGTGCGTGCGTTCTGGCCGATGCCATTGCCGCCGGCGATGAGACCACGGCCGCTGCGCTCGGCGCTCCGACGGCGGGCGAGCAGGTGTGGGAGACGTTCTTTGCCAATTCTGGTGCTGAAGCCAACGAGGGCTCGATGAAGCTCGCGCGTCTGTACGCCAAGCGTGCTGGTAACGGCGGCAACACCATCGTATGCATGCGCGGCGGCTTCCACGGCCGTACGCTCGAGACCATTGCCGCCACCATGCAGGATTGGCTGCAGGATAGCTTCCGCCCGCTGCCGGGCGGCTTTGTGGCCTGCACACCCAACGATGTCGATGAGCTGCGTGCAATCTTTAAGCAGCTGGGAAGCGAGATTTGCGCCGTCATGCTCGAGCCGATTCAGGGCGAGAGCGGTGTGCACCCCATGACCGAGGAGTTTATGGCGGCAGCGCGCGACTTGGCACACGAGGTGGGTGCCGTTCTTATCGCCGACGAGGTCCAGTGTGGCATCTTCCGCTCCGGCAAGCCGTTTGCATTCCAGACCTATGGCGTGGAGCCCGACATTATGAGCCTTGCCAAGGGGATTGCCGATGGCGTGCCCATGGGTGCCGTGGTGGCAAAGAAGGAGATCGCCGACGTGTTTAAGCCGGGTGACCACGGCTCGACCTTTGGCGGTAGTTGCTTGGCTGTCGCGGCGTGCGCCGCGACGCTCTCCGCGCTTGTGCGCGGCGACTACGCTGAGCATGCCGCCAAGGTGGGTGCTTATATGGAGCAGGCTCTGGCCAAGCTTCCGCACGTTACCGAGGTACGCGGTCGCGGCTTAATGCTCGGCTGCGATCTGGATGACGCTGCGGGCGATGCGCATGATATTGTTGCCCGCGCGCTGGCCGCCGGCGCCGTGATTAACGCTACGGGTGCGCATGCGCTGCGTTTCCTGCCGCCGCTCGTCTGCGAGGAAGCCGACGTGGACAGCCTGATCGAGATCCTGTCGGGCGTCTTGGGCTAACGCGGCGCAATAACTCAATTTGGACCGGGTTCCGGACTGCGGACGTGCCCTATGCGGCATGATTCAGCGGTCTGGAACCCGTTTTGCCTTAGATTTGCTAAGGCAGGGAGACCTGCTGGTCAAAAAACATCAAATATGAGTACTGTTACCGATTTGGTAGCAGCAATTTTGGACTAATAAGGCCAGATATCAAGTCGAAATGGCGATGAATGCACGATTTTGATCTAACTGTTAGTCCTTATAATGTACATATGTTGCGTAATTTAAGCAAATACTGTCTTTTTATATGTTGCAAACAAAGTAGCAGTACTCATTTTTGCCATTTTTTGACCACGGCCTTTGTGACAGACGTGCTGGCGGGTTCGAATCCCATGCACCGGGCACAAAAAAGAAAGGCCTCCATCGCTGGAGGCCTAACAATTCAGTGGTGGGCGATGAGGGATGTCCGCGTGCGGCTGGCGCCGCCCGCTTCCGCTTCGGGCCTGCGGCCCTCGCGTGCTGCGCTGGAAAACGCTTCGCGTTTCCTCAGCTCCGCACCCTGGCGGGTTCGAATCCCATGCGCTGGGCCCAAACAAAAAACGGTCCCCTTGCGAGGACCGTTTCCAATTCAGTGGTGGGCGATGAGGGATTCGAACCCCCAGCCTTGTGCGTGTAAAGCACCTGCGCTAACCGTTGCGCCAATCGCCCGTGCGGAGAGAGTATAGCAAAACAATCGCCCCATTCACCTCATATCCATTAAAGGTAACCGGCGCGTGTCACAGCGGAGCTGATTCAGTTGAGATTGCCTGAACATTCCGCCCCTCTTTACGCCCTCGGGTATACTCAAAAGCTACTGATTCGATTTGATGCCCAGCAACAGCAGAGGGGATAGTATATGTGCGGTTTTGTCGGTTTTGTCGGTGGGACGGATAACCAATCCGAGGTGCTCACCAAGATGATGGACCGCATCGTCCATCGCGGTCCCGACATGGGCGGTCAGTTTATCGACGGCCGCGTTGCCCTCGGCTTCCGCCGCTTGTCGATCCTCGACCTGACCGAGGCCGGCGCTCAGCCCATGGCCAATGAGGACGGCAGCGTCGTCATTGTCTTCAACGGTGAGATCTACAACTTCCAAGAACTCCGTTCCGAGCTCGAAGCCAAGGGCTACAAGTTCCATTGCGGCGCCGACACCGAGAGCCTCCTGCACGGCTACGAGGAGTGGGGCGAGGCCGTCCTCGATCGCCTGCGCGGTATGTACGCCTTCGTCATCTGGGACAAAAAGAAGAACAAGCTTTTTGGCGCCCGTGACATCTTTGGCATCAAGCCGCTTTACTACTATCCCATGGCCGATGCGGGCGACGGCGCTCCGGGCGTGCTCTTTGGCTCCGAGATCAAGAGCTTCCTGGACTACCCGCACTTCCACAAGGCGGTCAACAAAAAGGCCCTGCGTCCGTACATGACGCTGCAGTATTCGGCAACCGAGGAGACCTTCTTCGAGGGTGTCTACAAGCTGCCGCCGGCGCACTACTTTACCGTCGATATCCCGACCGGCAAGATGAACATCGAGCGTTACTGGGATTGCGATTACTCTGCCGTCGAGAAGCCGTTCGAGGAGTATGTCGACGAGCTGGACGAGGTCGTGCACGAGAGCGTCGAGGCCCATCGCATCGCCGACGTCAAGGTCGCGTCGTTCCTCTCCGGTGGCGTCGACTCCAGCTACATCGCCGCTTGCCTCATGCCCGACAAGACCTTCTCGGTGGGCTTTGACTACAAGAACTTCAACGAGACCAACTACGCCAAGGAGCTTTCCGATAAGCTCGGCGTCGAGAACGTTCGCAAGATGATTACCGCCGACGAGTTTTTCGGTGCTCTCGAGGACATCCAGTATCACATGGACGAGCCGCAGTCCAACCTGTCTTCCGTGCCGCTGTGGTTCTTGGCCGAGATGGCCCGCAAGGACGTCACCGTCGTGCTTTCGGGCGAAGGCGCCGACGAACTCTTTGGCGGCTACGCCTACTACGAGGATACGGTCCCGGTGCGCAAGTACAAAAAGATGGTGCCGCTGCCCATCCGTCGCGCGCTCGGTAACCTGGCGCTGCATATGCCGTACTTCAAGGGACATAACTTCCTGGTCAAGGGTGCCGAGATCCCCGAGAAGTCGTTCCTGGGACAGGCTCTGGTATGGCCGGAGCGCGAGGTCGACGGCGTGCTCAAGCCCGAGTACAACACCGGCGACGGCGCCTTTGAGCTCGCTGCACCCATCTACGCACGCGTGAAGGGTCAGCCCGAACTGGTCAAGAAGCAGTACCTGGACATGAACATGTGGCTCCCGGGCGACATTCTGCTCAAGGCCGACAAGATGTGCATGGCGCACTCGCTGGAGCTGCGCGTGCCCTTCCTGGACCGCAAAGTCATGGAGTTCGCCGAGCACATTCCCGATCGCTACCGCATCAACGAGAACGGCAACAAGCAGGTACTCCGCCACGCTGCCAACAAGTCGCTGCCCGATGAGTGGGCCACCCGTCCCAAGGTGGGCTTCCCGGTGCCGATTGTCTACTGGCTGCGCGAGCAAAAGTGGTACGACTATGTCAAGGAGTACTTCACCGCGCCGTGGGCAAGTGAGTTCTTCAATACCGACGAGCTCATGCATCTGCTCGACCTGCACTTTGCGGGCAAGGGCGATTTCCAGCGCAAGATCTATACGCCGCTCGTGTTCCTGGTGTGGTACAAGCGCTTCTTTATCGACGAGGGCCAGCCTTCTGTTCAGGCTGCCTAGTCTCGGCTTACGAACGCCTGCGCGTAACGGCTCCTCCGGGAGCCGTTTTTGCGTGGGTGCGTTTCAGTTACTATAAAAACCGTCCCTGCCAAATGGCTGAGAAAGGTGAAAGATGCACCATTCGGATTCCGCGACCGTGACCACGGTCGATACGCTTGCCAAGCTTCTCGATGTGTGCGGCGAGCTGCGCGCATCGGAGCAGGTTGACGAGCGTGCCGTGACCGGCTGCTCGTTTGATTCGCGCGCGGTCTCGGCAGGTGACGTGTTCTTTTGCAAAGGTGCTGCCTTTAAGCCCGCGTTTTTGAGCATGGCGCTCGATGCGGGCGCCGTCGCATTTGTGTGCGAGGAGTCGCTGGTCGAGTCTCTGGAGCCGCTGGCGCAGGAGAGCGGTGCTGCGATGCTGGTCGTGGACAGCGTTCGCACGGCCATGGCCTTGTTGCCGCCGGAGGTCTACGACCGTCCCGACCACGACGTCAAGATCGTGGGCATCACCGGCACCAAGGGAAAGACCACGGCCGCTTTTATGCTCCAGTCCATCATCAAGGCGGCGGGCGAGTCCTGCGGCATGATCGGCTCGGTGAGTACCGACGATGGTATCGAGTGCTACGAGAGCACCAACACCACGCCCGAGGCCCCCGAGGTTTGGCGCCATATCGCCAACTGCCGCACGTCCGGTCGCCAGTCCATGGTCATGGAGGTCTCGAGCCAGGCGCTCAAGTACCAACGCGTCGAGAATCTGCCGTTTGACGTGGCGTGCTTCCTCAACATCGGCCGCGACCACATCTCGCCGATTGAACACCCCACGTTTGAGGATTATTTTGAGAGCAAACTCAGGATCTTTGACCAGGCAAAGACCGCCGTGGTGAATCTGGGCACCGAAGAGGTCGACCGTGTGCTGGAGGCAGCGTCGACGGCCGAGCGCTTGGTGACCGTTGGCGTCGAGCATCCCGAGGCAAGCCTGTGGGCGAGCGACGTACGCATGGTCGGCTTTAGCATCGAGTTCAACTTGCATGGCCTGTGTGCCGACGAGTCCGAGGCGGGGGAGAAGGTCCTGCTGGGCATCGCGGGAGACTTTAACGTGGAGAACGCGCTGGTCGCTATCGCCGCTGCGCGCGAGATCGGCATCGGTATCGATGCCATCAAGAAGGGCCTCTCCAAACTGCGTGTGCCGGGCCGTATGGAGGTCGTGGAGTCGAAGGACGGCCGCGTGATCTGCGTCGTCGACTATGCGCACAACCAGCTTTCGTTCCGTTCGCTTTTCTCGTCGGTGAAGCGCGCGTTTCCCGCTAGTCCAGTCATTGCGGTGTTTGGCGCTGCCGGCGGCAAGGCGCAGGAGCGCCGCGAGCAGCTTCCGCGCGAGGCCGCACCGTATTCCGACCTGATGATCTTTGCCAATGAGGACCCGGCTCACGAGGACCCGATGAAGGTCTGTCGCGAGCTTGCCGAACATGTTCCCGACGATACGCCGAACAAGATCATCCTCGACCGCGAAGCCGCTGTGCATGCGGCGTTCAAGGCGGCGCGCGAGGAGTACGTCAACCCCGATGCTCCCACCATTGTCTTGCTGCTGGCAAAGGGTGACGAGGAGCTCATGCACGTGGGTGACGAGTTCGTGCCCATCGAGAGCGACCTTTCGTTGGCCAATCGCCTGATCGATGTTACCCAGTTTGACTAATGAACCATGATGGCGGCGGCGCCCTGAGTGCGCTGTCGCCATAAGCGTGTTCCCTCAATCAAAACATGCCGTCCAAGTCCAAACCCTTCTACGTAAACGGAGTAACCATGTCCCACAATACCCTGCCGACCGTTGCCGAGCTTTCGGGCGAGATGCGCGAGCGCTTGGCCACGGTCAAGTACGTCTTTACCGACCTGGACGCCACCATGCTCGCGCCCGGCTCGTGCGTGCTGCGCGACAACGACGGCAATCCTTCGACCAAGCTCGTCGAGGCCGTCGTGGCGCTCGCCCGCGCCGGCATCCAGGTGGTTCCCACCTCGGGTCGCAACCGCACCATGATCCACGAGGACGCACGCGTGCTCGGCCTCAATTCCTACATTGGCGAGATGGGTGGCCTGGTCATGTACGACCTCAAGGCCAATGACTGGGAGTACCTGACCGGCGATATGCCCTACGATCCCGCTTGCGGCCTCACACCGCACCAGGTGATCGAGCAGACCGGCGTGTGCGAGAAGATCCTCGCTCGCTGGCCGCACAAGATCGAGTACCACAACGATATGTCGACCGGCTACAAATACCGCGAGGTCACCGTCGGCATGCGCGGCGATGTGCCCGACGACGAGGTTCAGGCAATCCTCGACGAAGCCGGCTGCGGTCTGGTCTGGGCTTGCAACGGCCATCTGACGCACCTGTCCAAGCCGACGACGCTCGAGCTCGATCGCGTCGAGGACGGTCGCGCATTCAACATCAACCCCGCGGGTCTCAACAAGGGCGTTGCCATCGCGCGCTTCTGCGAGCACCTGGGGATCGAGCGCGAGGAGACGCTCGCGCTCGGCGATTCCGAGTCCGACTTCTACATGGCCGATCACGTGGGCACGTTCTGCCTGGTCGAGAATGGCCTGACGAGCGCCGGCGCACCCGAGTTCCTGGCTGCTTGCGAGAACGCTTTCGTTACGCGCGGCAAAATTGTCGACGGTTGGGCGGCGACGGCAGAGCTGCTGGTCGCGGCGCGTTCGTAGCGCGGCGCCGCCGCACTTGGACATGTCTTTTCGAGAGAGACTGGTGAGGTAATGTCCGATATCGAGAATCCGGCAGGCGACACGCGCCCGATTGGCGTGTTCGATTCTGGTTTGGGCGGTCTGACGGTTGCGCGCGCGATTGCGACGGCGCTGCCGCACGAGTCCGTCTACTACTTTGGCGACACCAAGCGCTGCCCCTACGGCACCCGCACCGAGGATGAGGTGCGCTCGTTTGCGTTGCAGGCGGGCCGTTGGCTGTCGAAGCACGACGTCAAGATTATGGTCATCGCCTGCAACACGGCGACCGCTGCGGCCTTGCGTCTGGCCCAGCAGGTGCTCGACGTTCCCGTGATCGGCGTGATCGCGCCGGGTGCCCGTGCGGCAATCAACAGCACCCGCTCGCGTCGTGTGGGCGTGCTCGCCACCAACCTCACCATTCGCTCGGGCGCCTACACGCGCGCCATTCAGGACCTGGATGCCGGCGTCGATGTATACGGCTGTCCTGCCTCGAGCTTTGTCGAGGTTGTCGAACACGAGCTCGCCTCGGGTGCACATCTGCAGGAACAGTGGCTTGAGAACGAGGATATTTTCGATACGCCTGCCGTGCGTGCGCTGGTGGGTGCCACGGTTGAGCCGCTGCGCGACCACGGCATCGATACCGTGGTGCTCGGCTGTACGCATTTTCCGCTGTTGGTGGGACCTATCCGCCATGCGCTGGGGCCTGGGGTGCGCGTCGTGAGTTCCGCCGAGGAGACCACGCGCGAGCTGACCGATATCCTCACGCGCCGCGAGCAGCTGGCGGGCGACGCCGCCGAGCCGCAGCATCGTTTTGCCACGACGGCCGATAACATTGCCGAGTTTGCGGTGGCGGGCAGCTTTATCTTTGGTCAGCCGCTCAAGAGCATCGAACATATCGATATCGATGAGCTGAAATAGATGTAAGGCAGCTGCCAGAGCCTTCGCCACATCTTTTGCCGAAAGGATATTTCTATGGAGTACATGCAGGTCAACCGCGCCAACGGTCGCGCCGCCAACGAGTTGCGCCCCGTTAAGCTCACCCGTGGCGTCATGAAGCACGCTCACGGCTCGTGTCTGGCCGAGTTCGGTGACACGCGCGTGCTGTGCGCCGCCACTATCGAGGAGGGCGTGCCGGGCTGGCGAAAGGGAGCTAAGGCCGGCTGGGTGACCGCGGAATACGCCATGCTGCCGGCGTCGACCGGCAAGCGCTGCAAGCGCGAGCACGCCAACCGCAAGGGCCGCTCCATGGAGATCGAGCGCCTCATTGGCCGCAGCCTGCGTACCGTCGTCAACATGAAGGCACTCGGCGAGTACACCGTCACCGTCGACTGCGATGTGATTCAGGCCGATGGCGGCACGCGTACAGCGAGCATCACCGGCGCCTGGGTGGCGCTGCACGACGCCCTCGCCATGTGGGTCGAGGCGGGCAAGATCGAGCGCATCCCGCTTATCGGCCAGGTGGCTGCCATCTCCATGGGCGTTGTCGACGGCAACACTCTGCTCGACTTGGATTATTCCGAGGACAGCCATGCCGAGGTCGACATGAACCTCGTCGCCACCGACACCGGTGAGATGATCGAGCTCCAGGGCACCGGCGAGCAGGCGCCCTTTGACCGCAAACGCCTCAACGCCCTGCTCGACCTGGGCGACAAGGGTATCGCCGAGCTCATCGAGCTTCAGCGCCAAGCCATCGCCTAACCTGCCAAAAGGGACAGGTTTATTTTGGTAGGTTTTATCTGCTGAAATGCTGCGTTGAAAGGTCCGATCGCCTGAGAGGGGAGAGGTCAAGTGCCCAAACGCCCCTCACGCGGCTTGCTATAGAGACAAGGAGGCCAGTCATGGCACTTGAGAAGATTGACATCGACACCCTCGACCCGGCGGCGACCATCGTCGTGGCAACCGGAAACGCTCATAAGCTCACCGAGATCGAGGCTATTTTGGGCAAGGTCATGCCCGAGGTGCGCTTTGTGGCGCTCGGCCAGCTGGGTGATTTTGAGGATCCCGAGGAAAACGGCACGACGTTTTTGGAGAACGCCATCATCAAGGCCCAAGCCGCGGTTGAGGAGACGGGCCTTATGGCCATTGCCGACGATTCGGGCTTGGTCGTCGACGCGCTGGACGGTGATCCCGGTGTGTATAGCGCGCGCTATGCGGGCGTGCACGGCGACGATGCCGCCAACAACGCCAAGCTTCTCGTTAACCTGGAAGGCGTGGCAGATGAGGACCGCACCGCACGCTTTATGAGCGTCGTTGCGCTCATCGACACGGACGGCTTGGTCACCTATGGCGAGGGCGCTTGCGAGGGCGTTATCGCGCACGAGGGCCGCGGCGATCACGGCTTTGGCTATGACCCGCTGTTCCTGCCGGTCGACACGCCGGGCAAGACCATGGCCGAGCTGACGGCTGACGAGAAGAACGCCATCAGCCATCGTTTCCACGCGCTCGAGCATCTGTCCGCCAAGCTGACGGGCGAGGAGTAGACCGTGCGTGCGGTGGTGCAGCGCGTGCTCAACGCCGGCGTGACGGTCGACGGCGAGTGCGTGGGCCGCATTGGACGCGGCTACCTGGTGCTGCTGGGTGTGGGCCATGGCGATACGCGTGCCGAGGCCGACAAGCTGTGGGGCAAGCTCCGCGGGCTGCGTATCAACGAGGACGAGAACGGCAAGACCAACTTGGCGCTTGCCGATGTCGACGGCGAGGTGCTCGTGGTGTCGCAGTTCACGCTGTTCGCCGACTGCCGCCACGGTCGCCGTCCGTCGTTTACGGATGCCGGCGCCCCCGATGTCGCCAACGAGCTCTACGAGTACTTCCTGACGCTCGTTCGTCAAGATGTCGAACACGTGGCGCACGGTATCTTTGGCGCCGATATGAAAGTCGATCTTGTCAACGACGGCCCATTCACCATCGTCTTGGACACCGATACTCTGTAAGTAGTCAATTTGGGACCGGGCTTTTTTAGCTACTTGCGTATGGCCACAACAGGGTGCTATAGTATTAGAGTTTTGTCTATCTTAGGGGTATTATCCCCTTTTTGAATTGCACCTTCTGGAGGCCCTGTTCATGGAAGAGATGGAAGTCAATCACGTCGACGACATCCACGAGAAGCTGACCGATATGGTGGGCGATCGCGTCAAGGTGAAGGCCAACATGGGCCGCACCCGCGTTGTCGAGCGCATGGGCACCATCAAGAGCGTCCACCCCGCCGTCTTTATCGTCGAGGTCGACGAGCGTCGCGGTCGCAAGTCGCGTCAGTCCTACCAGTATATCGATGTCCTCACCGGTCAGGTCGAGCTGTTCGACCCCGAGAGCGGCGAGCATATCTTTACCCCGCTCGGCAATCAGCTCGAGGAGCATTAACGGTGACCGATTGGTCCCTGACTCTTTCCGCGCCGGCAAAGATTAACCTCTACCTGGGGGTTCATACCGAGCGCGATGACCGCGGCTACCACAAGGTCGATTCCCTGATGGCAGCCGTCGGCCTAGCCGATACCGTGACGGTCGCTCCGGCACAGGAGCTGACCGTCCAGACGGTTCCGGCATCCGATTTTCCCATGCAAAAGAATACGGCGTATCGGGCTGCGGTTGCCATGGCCGAGCATTATAGTCGCGAGGCCAACATCTGCGTGACGATCGAGAAGCATATTCCGCTGTGCGCCGGCCTGGGCGGTCCTTCGACGGACGCCGCGGCGGTTATCGTTGCTCTGGCCGAACTCTGGGACATCGACCACGCCGATCCCGCGCTGGACAACATCGCGCGCGGCATCGGTGCCGACGTTCCCTTCTTTTTGCATGCGAGCCCCGCATTTTACGTGGGCGGGGGAGACGTTCTGGCAACCGAGTACCCCGCATTGCCCGCAACTCCTGTCGTGCTGGCCAAGCCGCGTGAAGCAAGCGTTTCAACAATTGAAGCCTATCGACGCTTTGACGAGACCCCGGTGCCTGCGGAGAAGCCCGGTGCGATCGCATCGGCGCTTCGTTCGGGAGACGCCGAGACGGCCTACGCGCTCGTCCACAACAACCTGGGCGTTATCTCCGCGCAAATGGAACCGCAGATCCAAACCGTGCTCGACTGGCTACGCGCGCAGGACGGCATCGTCGCTGTAGATGTGTGCGGATCGGGCGCCTGCTCGTTTGCCATTTGCGACACCGCCGCCACGGCCGAAAGGCTTGCCGACGCTGCCCTGCAAAACGGCTGGTGGTCCTGCGCGACGGAGCTCATTCCCAACACGGTTCAAATCGACGCGCCAAAGAAATAAAATTTTCTCTAGCACGCGGCGAAAATCTTTGTTACTATAGTCGAGCTAACGGGTTGTGGCTCAGTTTGGTAGAGCACTGCGTTCGGGACGCAGGGGTCGCTGGTTCAAATCCAGTCAACCCGACCAGAGCATGAGGAGGGACCGCTTCTTGCGGTCCCTTTTTTTAGCTATTGTTGTGATACCGCGATACCCGCGGTATACTCATTCGAGCTTGTCTCGCTGTATTGTGGAGGTCTACATGTTTGGACTGAGGGCTCCTGAGCTCATCATTATTCTCGTCGTTGTCCTGATTATCTTCGGGCCCAAGAACTTGCCGAAGCTCGGCAAGTCCCTCGGCTCTACCGTCAAGAATATCCGCGAGGGTATGGAAGGCGACGATAAGGCCGAGACCAAGCAGGCCGAGGAGGTCGTGGTCGAGCAGTCCGAGGAGGACAAGGAGATCGCTGAGCTCGAGGCCAAGCTCGCTGCTGCCAAGAAGAAGCAGGCAGAGGACAGCGACGCGGACGCAGAGTAGTCCCATCCCTTTGGGGTGAGCACCTGACCGGCTTGCCCGCAGGCTAGCCGGTCTTTTTCGTTTTGTTGACAGTTGATTGTTTGATCAGAGTTGGGGAGATATCCGTATGGACGCAAGCCAGATCGTACTGACCGCTGAGGGCCGCCAGAAGCTCGTCGAGGAGCTCGCTTGGCGTGAGGGCGATTACGCCAAGGAGATCGTCGAGGACATCAAGGAAGCCCGCGCGTTCGGCGACCTTTCGGAGAACTCCGAGTACGATGCCGCTAAGGACAAGCAGGCCCAGAACGCCGCTCGTATTGCCGAGATCCAGGCCATCCTCGCCAACGCTCAGGTTGCTGCCACCACGGGCGATCTGACCGTCTCCATCGGTTCCACCGTTTCTCTGATTGATCCCAACGGTGAGGTCATGGAAGTCACGCTCGTCGGTACCACCGAGACCAACTCGCTCGAGCACAAGATTTCCAACGAGTCTCCGGTCGGCCACGCCATCATCGGTCACGGCGAGGGCGACTCCGTCGAGGTCGTTACGCCTTCCGGCAAGACTCGCGTCTACACCATCGCCAAGATCGCACGCTAGACCACGGTCCCGCGTAAAGGTATGTTTTCGCTCCCTGGGACCGAATCCTGGGGAGCGTTTTAGTTTGAGGAGCTAACTTATGGCAGAGAACCAGAACGCCGCAGATCAGGCATCGACGCTCAACGACGAGCGCGCCACCCGCCTGGCCAAGCGCGCCGCCCTGTTCGAGGCGGGCCAGAACCCCTATCCCGAGCACTCTGAGCTTGAGGACTACGTTGCCGATATCGAGGCTAAGTACGCCGAGCTTGCCGATGGCGAGGACACCGAGGACGTCGTGAAGATCGCCGGCCGTGTGGTCGCCAAGCGCGGTCAGGGCAAGATCATGTTCATCGTCGTACGCGATGCGACTGCCGAGATTCAGCTGTTCTGCCGCATCAACGACATGGACGAGGCTGCCTGGAATACGCTCAGGTCCCTCGACCTGGGCGACATCCTGGGCGTGACCGGCGTGGTCGTGCGCACCCAGCGCGGCCAGCTTTCCGTTGCCCCTAAGAGCGCGACCCTGCTTGCCAAGGCCGTTCGTCCGCTGCCCGAGAAGTTCCACGGTCTTTCCGACAAGGAGACCCGCTATCGCCAGCGCTATGTCGACCTGATTGCCAACGACGACGTTCGCGAGACCTTCCGTAAGCGTTCGCAGATTCTTTCCACCTTCCGTCGCTTTATGGAGTCCGACGGCTACATGGAGGTCGAGACCCCCATCCTGCAGACCATCCAGGGCGGCGCTACTGCCAAGCCGTTCATCACGCACTTCAACGCGCTCGATCAGGAGTGCTACCTGCGTATTGCCACCGAGCTGCACCTCAAGCGCTGCATCGTCGGTGGTTTTGAGCGCGTGTTCGAGATCGGCCGCATCTTCCGTAACGAGGGCATGGACCTTACCCACAACCCCGAGTTCACCACGATGGAGGCCTACCGTGCCTTCTCCGACCTCGAGGGCATGAAGGCGCTCGCCCAGGGCGTCATTAAGGCGGCTAACAAGGCCATCGGCAACCCCGAGGTCATCGAGTACCAGGGCCAGACCATCGACCTTTCTGGTGAGTGGGCCAGCCGCCCCATGACCGACATCGTCTCCGACGTGCTCGGCAAGCAGGTCACCATCGACACGCCGGTCGAGGAGCTTGCTGCCGCCGCACGCGAGAAGGGCCTGGAGATTAAGCCCGAGTGGACCGCCGGCAAGATTATCGCCGAGATCTACGATGAGCTGGGCGAGGACACCATCGTCAACCCCACGTTCGTGTGCGATTACCCCATCGAGGTCAGCCCGCTTGCCAAGCGCTTTGAGGACGACCCGCGCCTGACGCACCGCTTTGAGCTGGTTATTGCCGGTCACGAGTACGCCAACGCATTCTCTGAGCTCAACGACCCGGTCGACCAGGCCGAGCGTTTTGCCGCCCAGATGGCCGAGAAGGCTGGCGGCGACGACGAGGCCATGGAGTACGACGAGGATTACGTGCGCGCCCTCGAGTACGGTATGCCTCCCGCGGGCGGCATCGGCATCGGTATCGACCGCGTGGTCATGCTGCTCACCAACCAGGCTTCCATCCGCGACGTGTTGCTGTTCCCGCACATGAAGCCCGAGAAGGGTTTCCAGTCCGGTGCCGCTGCCGCCAAGGCTGCCGAGGCCGGCAACGCCGCGAGCCCCTTCGTCAAGCCGCTCAAGCCCACGGTTGATTATTCCAAGATTGCCGTCGAGCCGCTGTTTGAGGAGTTCGTCGACTTTGATACCTTCTCCAAGAGCGACTTCCGCGCCGTGAAGGTCAAGGCATGCGAGGCCGTCAAGAAGTCCAAGAAGCTGCTGAACTTTACGCTCGACGACGGCACCGGCACCGACCGTACCATCCTCTCCGGCATTCACGATTATTATGAGCCCGAGGACCTGGTCGGCAAGACCTTGCTCGCCATCACCAATCTGCCTCCGCGCAAGATGATGGGCATTCCCAGCTGCGGCATGCTCATCAGCGCTATCCACGAGGAGGATGGTGAGGAGCGTCTCAACCTGATCCAGCTTGACGCTTCTATTCCCGCCGGCGCAAAGATGTACTAGGGGGTTACGGCGTTTTACCAAACGCCGTAACCGCTCGACGCTGCGCGCCGCCCAGAGCGACAATTTGTCATTCAAAAGGCAAGGCATGACCAGAAGGTCTATGCCTTGCCTTTTTCATGCCAACTTGT
>UQPY01000048.1 GCA_900542965.1 uncultured Collinsella sp. | reverse complement strand
TTCCTTCCATTCGTCACCTTCATTACTCCAACGACGAATTCTAGGCGGTGTCCCCTCCCTTTCAAGAAAGGGAAGAGGCGGGGCATGCCCCGCCTCTTACACCACATCTCTGCGCACTACCACTGTTGTAAAACTTGTCACATTATTATGCATCAAAACAACGACCTGATAATGTACAACTGTTCATTATCAGGTCGTTTTAGCATACTCAGGGACATATTAGACGGCTTTAAGTTGTCCGCAGACACTCAACTAGGACCTCAAGAGCCAAATTTTGCTGCTACTAAATTTGTGACAGTACTCATATTTGGCATTTTTTGCCCACGACCCTCAAGGGACACGCGAATCGCACAACGCGGCCCCCATAAGAGCGTGAGGCAATTCGTCGGCGCTACACTAACTCGTGCATAAGGTCGCAATTTCGCGCATATAGCTCATCAAAGATATGGCGGCGCGATGCGTACAGCTCATGGGCGTCCATATCAGGCTCGATCGTTTGCGCGACCCCAAGAACCCGGGCAAGCTCACCCCATGATGAATAGGCGCCGCCAGCAAGTGCCGCCATAAGAGCATCGCCAAAACATGCGCCCACCGTGACCTTCGCAACCGAAACTGCGCGCCCGCAGACATCGGCAATCGTCTGCATCCATACCGGATTCTTAGTTCCGCCACCCACGAGCATGATGTGCTCAATAGGCAATCCGTGATCTCGCTCGATAATATCAACATGCGCTGCGACCGTATAGGCGACCCCCTCCAAAGCCGCGCGGACCATATGGCCCCGAGTATGCCTTTCGGTCAGTCCGAAGAACACGCCACGCGCCTCGGGATCGTTGAGCGGGGTGCGCTCGCCCGCAAAGTACGGAAGACACAGCAGGCCATCTGCTCCAGGACCTACCTGCCCGGCATCGTGCGCCATGACCTCATAGGCATCGGGGCCACCGGAGTGTTCGGCATCCACGGCATCGCGGTACAACTCGCGTCGCAACCACGCCGTCAACGCACCTGCTGTATTGGTGCCGGCGCAGATGCCGTAAGTTCCGGGGATGATGAATGTCCCTGGCCACAGACGAGCGTCATCGACCATATGGTCCGCCAAATAGATAAAGTAGGCCGTGCTCCCGAGTTGCACCATCATGTCCCCGGGGCAGAACACTCCGGTAGAAATCGCCTCGGCGCCCGAATCGCCTGTTCCGACAAGCACCGGCGTATCCCTCGCAAGACCGGTTTCAACCGCCGCCCGATCCGTGATTACACCGGCGATATCGGTCGCCGCCATGACTTCGGCCATCTGGTCGGGACGGCAGAACCGCGCGCACCCGCGCTCATTAACCTGCCACGTCCCGCGATCGTATAAGGGGAGGAAATCCTCGGCAAGATAACGGTCGATCGTAAACCTGCCGGTAAGCTTGGCGCATAGATAGGACGAAGCCGTAAGAAACTTCGCCGCCCGCTCATGGACCTCAGGCATATTCTCCTTAAACCAAAGGACCTTAGGGGCGATATCCGACGAACACGGATCGTGTCCAAAGAGCTCGCGAGCGCGATCGGGGCCATATTCGGAAAGAAGCTCGTCAATCTGCGGCTTCGAGCGAGCATCAACCCCGTAGAGAATTGCCGGAGCCAAGGCGTGGCAATCTTCATCGACCGGCACGCAATCACAGCCCAAAGCCGACAGCCCTACGCAGCGGATCTGGTTCGCCTCGATGCCCGCGCGCTCGATAAGCTCGCGAGACAGCCGGCAAAAATCACCCCACCAAATCGCTTCTGCATCGTGCTGATACCAACCATCCTGAGGGTTCTCGGTCTCATGTTGACAAGATGCCTGCGCCACAATTCGACACTCCGCATCCATTAACACACCCTTGGACGCACTCGTTCCTATGTCGATGCCAAGATAGTACGGCATGCCGCTCGCTCCCCTCTCGCGGCACGGGCGGCAGCCATGAACCGCGCGACCCGTTCGGCTTCGACAGGGGCGTCGAGCTTGCCGTCTCGCTTGAGGCAGGTACCGACAAACGCGCCACCATAATGCGAAAACACGTCTGCAACGGTATTCTCGCGGCATCCCGTTCCACATACCACCGGCACATCGCCAACACGGGCGCGTACCTCGTCGGCAAGTTCGCCCGAAGCGCCGCGCCCGGCAGCAGACCCACCAATAACAAGGGCGTCCGGCAGGCAGTTGAATACCAGCGAATCGGCAATATCGGGAGTCGATCGGTCGTTAAGATACACCTCGCCCTCGCTTGTGATGAAATGGAACATCTTTAGGTCATCCAGACGCAGGGCGGCGCGGCGGCGCATGGTGTTCGCAAAGTCACGATTGATCAGGCCAAGATCGCCAGCCCAGGCACCGCAGAAATTGCAGCGTGTAAACTGCGCCTCAACGGCGGCGCACAGCTCGATCGTGGCATCGCCGTCATAAATAGCCTCTGCACCCCAAGGGGTCGAGAAATCTGCGGCAAGAGCTCCGATGACATGCCCCATAGCGGCAAGGGTCACTGCCGACACATGCTGCTCGTAGGGCATCGATAGCTCATTGGTGATCAGAATGCCGTCCACGCCACCCGACTGCAGCGCTTCGAGATCGCGCTTGGCGGCATCGATCACGCGCGAAACGCTGCCGCCCGGATAATACAGAGGATCGCCAGGCAGCGGCTGCAGATGCAGCATGCCAATTACCGGTTTCTCGGTCCCAAACATCGAAGCCATAAACGACATGGTCAATCTCCTTTAGCTCGCCGACTCACAGACATCAACTGCTACTCGCCCAGCACCTCAACGAACACTTTTCGCTTCTGAGGTCCATCGAACTCCGCAAGGTAGATGTTCTGGGCCCCGCCACATACAATGTGGCCGTCTTGAACGGGGAAGAAGCAGCTATTGCCGCAAATCATGCTCTTGATATGACCACAGGAGTTATTGCCCGTGGCACCATAGCTCGGCAAGAAATGAGCATGCGCATAGGGGGCATCGGGCGGGGCAATGCGATCGAGCGTCTCCATGAGATCGGCCTCCACGCACGGAAGCCCCTCGTTCACCACGATGCCGCAAGTCGTATGCGACAAAATAATCGCTGCCAGTCCATCGGTCACCGCACTACGCTCGATGGCGGCATGCACATCTTCTGTGATATCGATGAACTGGTCGGGCGCCGTCGATAGATAGCTCAATGTCTCGAGTGTCACCATGTCACTCATCACCTTTCAGAAAACGCAGCGCCGTACCGGAATACAGATTCTCCCGCGCCTCATCGCGCATGGGCACAGTATCAAGCGCCCGCTTGAGCTTGAAGGCGCGGAAGCGTGGCGTATTGCTGGCAAACATCACCTGATGAGACAGGGCACGCTCATACCACAGCGGTCCCATATCGACGGTGAAGAGCCGCTGCATCATTTCTTCGGGCGAATCGATATAGGTAATAGAGGCATCCGTATAGCAATTGGGATACTTGAGCAGCATCGCCACGGTCTCGCGCACCCAGGGCCAGCCAAAGTGCGTCAGGTTAAAGCGCACATGCGGATGCGTTGCGATGGTGTGCTCAAACGCAAGCGGGTGGCTTCGCGAAAGCTCCGCACCCGGCTCCCAGGACATACCGGCATGGAAAACCACCGGCTTGTTGTAGCGCTCACAGAGCTTGTAGAGCGGCTCGGCCACGGCATCATCGGGCGCAAAACCTTGCTTTGCCGGATGCAGGCAGAGCCCCTTGGCCCCCAGTTCGGTAAAGGCACGCTCCAGCTCATCGGCGGCGCCACTCACTTGCGGGTCCACGCTCGCGAATCCCCATAGGCGATCGGGGTGCGCGGCAACAAGCGCGGCAACCTGGTCGTTGGTGCCAAAGTGCCCGCCGCACGCCGTGGTCACATCGAGCGGCATGAGCACGCTTTTCCGCACATCGCAGACATCCATTTCGGCCACGAGCTCATCCCAGTCCATGGGGCCCATGTGCCCCATGCCAAACTCACGCTCCCAAAAACCAAAGCCGTCTGGCTCGTCGCCTGGCGTATAGATCTCGCCGTAGAGCATGGGCTGGACCAGCATATCGATTACCATCTTGCACTCCTTTCCAGGCTTTTATTCCTAGTACGGTTCGAACGACCCAATGACTCGGGACGAAAGCTCGGCACCGGCATGCATGCACGCCGGCACGTCAAGCCCATCCAGTACACCCTTGGTGAATCCGGCGATATACGAGTCGCCGGCGCCCACGGTATTGACAACCTTCTCGGCCGGCACGATCCCACATTCATAGAAGCGCTCACCGTCATAGGCGATGCTTCCCTTCTCGCCAAGTGTGGCGACTGCCACGCGCGGGCCCAGCTCCTGCACATGGCGCACCCAGTCGCGCAGCTCCGCGCTATCCTCCTCAAACGACATAAAGGCATAGTCAACGTAAGGAAAATGGTTCTCACAGGCGTATTCGGGATCTTGACTGAACACCGAAAAGTCCATGACGACGGTCTTGCCTGCCTCGTGCCATTCGGGCAGCAGGTCTAAGCAGTTTCCAAACAGGTCGGTATGGATGACATCGTGCTCCAGGATAAATGCCCGGTCATCATCGTTTGGTCGGTACGTTTCCATGACACCGTCAATCGCTTCGAGATGCATGCGGTCGACGCCGTCCTTCAACGCCATGAGCATCACCGAGGTATCGCCGTCCTCCACGCGAAGATGCGAGATGTCGAACCCCTCGGCAGCCAGCGCCTCGCGCATTTTGTCTCCGTACTCGTCCTTTCCGACGACCGACACCGCAGATACCGATATGCCCATTCGCGCCAGGTGGATACCCCAGTCGATGCCATTGCCAGTCGGATAGAACACGCCGATGTTTTGGTACACGTCCGCACAGCAAAAGCCAGCTGCACATGCTTTGATATCCATAGTCTTCTCCAGCAATCAAAAAGGGGCCCACCCAAGGCGAGCCCCTATCCGAATTCCGATGTAATCTAGCGTCAGTCAGCCAAGGCTTCAGCCCCAAGCCTCCCAGCGCTTTCTCAGGCTACTCGGTGATCGGAGCTCCGTGGCCCCAAGAGCCCTCCATGCCGCACACGGTCGAGGCAAAACCTGCCGCAAAATCGAGCGCACGCTCAATGGCCTCAGGTCCGTCCTCGCCGCGCTTGGCGGAATCGAGATAGCACATCAGGAATGAAGTCAGGAACGAGTCACCGGCTCCCATGGTGTCCTTCATGTCCGTTACGGGCTTTGCCAGCTGGCGATAGTAGCGCTCGCCGTCATAGGCGATGCAGCCCTCGGCGCCCGCCGTTGCGGACACAAAGCGCGGGCCCAAATTCTTAACCCAAGCGAGGCGCTCGCGAATCTCATCCTCACTTGCAGCATCGGCAGCGCTAAAGAAGGCGAAGTCGACAAACGGGGCAATCTGCTCATAGTATTCATCGGTGGAATCGTCCGAGAAGTCAAACGATACGGTGATGCCTGCAGCCTTCAGCTTGGGGAGCTCGCGCTCGGTAAAGCAGTAGTTGCCCGAGTGGACTACGTCGAACTGCTTCATGTATGCCAGATCGAAGCGATCGAGCACATAGCGCGCATCGCCACGGATGCCGCCCTCGTTGGAGCCGAGGAATACGCGGTCGCCATCGACCACGGTCACACGCGCCGCGCCGTTCTCGCCAATAAGCTGCTCGCACTTAGCGAGCTCGATGCCCTCATCCTCGAGACTTGCAATCACATGCTCGGCAGCGGCGTCGTTACCAAAGATGCCCATGTACGCGGAGCGCGCGGCGCCGCACTTCTTGGCGTAAACGGCAAAATTCACCGCATTGCCGCCGGGATACATGGTATGGATATGCTCATAGCGATCGACGACGTTGTCACCGAACCCGAGCGCGTTCACGTTAAAAGCCATGGTATCCATCCTTCCTAGTACTCAACAACGCCCATGTAGCGGCGGAAGTCGGGGTCGTGATCGAACACCTTGCCGCGCGCTGCACGCAGCTCGCAGTTCATAGCGTAGAACAGCACCGGATCCAGATAGGCACGAACGCTCGCCGGCACGGCCTCCATACCGTACTCCTTGGCATCAAGCACCATCAGCGTGTCGGTATGGGTCTCGAGGAACGCCAGGGCGCGCTCGTCCATAGGACGGCACTCGCTCGAGCCCATCTGCAAGAAGTAGAAGACGCCATCCTGGGTAGCCTCAAAGGGGCCATGGAAGTACTCGGCGGAGTGGATATAGCTGCAGTGCTGCCACTGCATCTCCATCAGCGAGCAGATAGCGAAGCCGTACGTCTGGCTAAAGTTGGGACCGCTGCCCAGGATATAGAAGAACTCATGCTCCTGGCAAAGCTTGGCGAAGCGATCGCCCAGCTCGGCATTTACCTTTTCGCGTGCGGGAGGCAGAATCTTATCCATTTCGGCAATACCAGCATACATGTCGGCGAGATCGTCGTAGCCCTCCTGCTGGTCGAGCAGCTCGGCCGCGAGCGACAGCGAGATGCCGGCAGGAACTTCGGCCTGCGGAACGCCCTCGCCCCACGGGTACACCCAGGTGACCCACTTGCCATTATCGATCTTGGAACCGGCGTTATCGGTCTGCGCGATCACCGTCGCGCCCGCGGCAAGGGCAATCTCGCAGCCCTCGACGACCTCGGGGGTATTGCCGCTGTGACTGCAGGCAATGACCAGAGACTTCTCGCCCAGGCGACGGGGACGCATGATGTCGAACTCACGGGCCGTATAGATATACGAGGTGAACGTCGTCGCCTCGCGCTGCAAGAGCTCATGGGCCGGGATCAGATCGATCATGGAGCCACCGCAGGCGATCCAGTAGACGCTGTCGAACTTGCCCTTCTCGGCAATTGCTTCCTTAATCAGATCATGTGCGTTCATGTTTAGTTCCTTTCCAGCTTGGCCGGCCATGCAGGACGTGTCTTGCATGGCCGAGCAAAATCTTATCTAGTCAATCAGATACTTCTCGAAGGCGGCCATGTTCTTGGCATCTGCCGCCGCCGGATCATCGAAGTAGCGACCGTCCGTGATTTCCTGGCCCAACATGCCATCGAAACCATGGGCGTTGAGCGTGGCGACGAAGGCATCCATATCGTGCTTGCCGTCACCCCAGACCAGATGGCCATAGGGATCGCCGTCGATAAAGTGCATCTCGTGGATCGCACCGTCGCCAAATGCGGCAAACCAGTCCTCGAGCGACTCACCCGCAACGCCCATTGCGGTCGTATCGACCATAGGCTGCAGGTACGGACTCGCGACCTCATCAATCATGCGCTTAGCATCGGCGACGGTCGTCACAAGGTTGCTCTCCTCGGGACGCAGGCTCTCCATCGTTAGCACCATACCGTGCTCGCCGGCATACTCCGCCAAGATGGATAGGTGCTCGCGACTGCGCTTCCACGCCTCTTCGCGATCCTCGTCCCAGTCACCCCAACCCGAGTTTACGGACATGCGGTCGCATCCCAGCACCTCGGCAAGCTCGATGCCATGCTTGAAGTACGCCAGGCTCCGCTGCTCATGGAGCGGCTTACGAGCGCAATACTGCCATGGGTAGACCACGTTCTCGGGACAGAGCGTCCGATAGCGCAGACCACGGTCGGCGGCCTTTTTCGCCAGAACCTCGGCCTCAAAATACCCAGTGTGATCGAGCGTCACATGGGGCTCGGCGCACCACAGCTCGATGGACTCAAAGCCCAGGCGCTGTTGCGTATCCAAAAAATAGTCGAGCGACCACATGATGTAGTGGATGTTCATGCCCGCGATCTGCTCGCGACGCAGCGTCGGTTTGGTTTCAGGCATGCTAAACCTCCTTATTTCGGTCGAACACGATACGTCCGTCCGACATGGTCATATCAACAGCAAGGTCACAAGCATCATGGTAGTCAAGGCCAAACACATCGCGATCGAGCACACAGATGTCGGCAAGCTTACCGGCCTCGAGCGTCCCCAGCTCATCCTCGCGCATGAGGTCATATGCGCCCCCTGCCGTCCACGCACGAAGGAGCTCGGCAATCGTCAGCGTATTGCCCTCATTCACGGACAAACCGTCGGCAAAGAAACCGCCGCATGCGCTAAATACTGATTCGCCCAAGCTCGGAATCAAGAGCGGGAGGTCGGTGCCACAGCACACCGTGCACCCCGCGTCTTCCATACCGCGACGGTTCCAGCTGTGCAGCAGTCGGACCTCGCCGATCTGCCGACGCATCATCGACAGGCAGTCCTCGCGTTTATCGAGCGTGAGGATCTGGGGGTAGACCTCGCAGATTCCGCCCAGCTTGCCAAACAGGGCAAGGTCTTCCGGATCAGAGTTCTCGAGGTCGGTAATCGCATGGCGTCGAAGCATGACTCCGTGTTCATCTCGCGGCAGCGAAGCATACAGCGCAACGGTGTGGCGAACGGCGCCGTCACCCTGACAATGAAGCGAGTAACGGAAGCCCTCGGCATCAATCGCGCGCAGCTCGTCCTCAATCAAACCCCACTCGGGTTCCTCGACAACCGTCTTGCCGGCAGCCCCTGCATCGGCCGTCTCCTCATAAGGATCGATCATCTCGGCAAGTCCTGCCCACACGCCACGATCGGTCATACGGTTGAAGCCCGAGAAACGAACAAACGGTCCCTGGAAGCGATCGCGCGCCGCACGAGCATAGGACAGATTCGCCCCGGCGCCCACCGGCTGCGACATCATGGAGACGCGAACCGTCAGCTCGCCAGATTCCTCACGACGCGCCATCTCGTCGGCAAATCCGTAATAGTCGTCGAAGGCCATCTCTTTGATAGCCGTGACACCGCGAGCGTTCAGCATCGCCATGTAATCAGAATACCCGGCGCGTACCTCGGGAAGCGCCAGGAAGTCCCGCATCATACGCCAGGTCTTCTCGGCGTAGCAGGCCTCGGGCGTAAAACCATAGCGCTCGCTGGCGGCGGCGTTGAGAACGCACGTCTCGGCACCCGGAGTAAAGCAAACAACGGGAATGTCTCCGAAGGCGTCGTCGAGCGCTGCCGCCGTTTTTTCATTCTCGGCGCCTTCGGCGAGCGATGCGGAAAGGTCGTGCCCAAAGGCGGCGGCACAATCGAGATGGGCATCCTTCCACAAACGCAGAAGCGCTACCACTTCGTCGACGTCAGAGGCTTCGGATAAGTCGGCTCCCAGGCTCCGCAACGCCCAGCCCGTATAGAACGTATGCACATCGACCAGGCCAGGCATGACCGTTCTGTCGCCGCAATCGATCACCTCATCCGCCTGGGCGAGAAACGAATCTGCCTCGCCAGCGCTACCGACGGCTTCAATCCGATTGCCGCGTACCGCGACAAAACCTTCAAACGGCTGGTCTTCCGTACCGGTGAAGACGCTCTTGGACGTCAGCACCGTCAAACGATCGGACATCGCGACCTCCTTACGCCGGAAGCATGCCGGAGATGGCGGTAATGACCAAGCCAAACACGACCATAAAGATGAAGAACTTCCAGATGGTCTTCCACCATTGGCCAAACGAGATCTTTGCCACGGCAAGGCCCGCCACCGTCATACCTGCCACGGGGCTAATGGTGTTAATGGTCTGGTTGGCAAACTGCAGCGCCGTTACGGCGGCTTCGGGGTTGAGGCCCATAAGCTCGGTCAAAGGACCCATGACAGGCATGGTAAGCGCGGCCAGGCCGGAGCTCGAAGGAACCAGGAAGGACAGGAGGCCAAGGACAACGTACATGAACGTGGTGTACACGGCGGCAGGGGCTCCAGCAAGCAGAGTGGCAAGTGCCTGAAGGATGGTGTCGATAATCATGCCGCCCTCGGCGATGACCAGAATGCCGCGAGCGATACCGATAACGACGGCTGCGTAGGCAAAGTCGGCAAGACCCTTAACGAACTCATCGGCGATGGTCTGCTGGTCAAGACCGCCCAGGATACCGGCGAGCAGCCCCATGCCAAGGAACACGGCAGAGATCTCGTTCATATACCAGCCCTGCGTAACAAGACCCCACACGATAAGCGCCATACCACCGGCAAAATCAATCAGCACGAGCTTCTGGCGAGTGGTGAACTCTTCCTCGATGGAAGCATCGGTCACGGAGAACTCAATGCGCTTGAGTTTGTCGTCCTCGAACGTAACGGACGACTTGGGGTTCTTCTTGACGCGCATGGCATAGCGCATGGCCCATGCGATGCCGGCGGCGGTGAAAATAACCCATGCAACGGCACGCAACCACAGCTGCGGGTTGCCCTCGATGCCAATGATGCCCTGCGCGATCAAAACGTTGAACGGGTCAATCGTCGAGGCGCAGTAGCCCAAGTTGGGACCGAGGAAGCAGATGATAAATGCCGTCATGGAGTCATATCCGATGCCCATCATGATGGGGATGAAGATGGCATAGAACGGCAGGGCTTCCTCAGACATGCCAAACGTGGTGCCGCAAATGGACAACAGCGTCATCGTGATGGGAATAATCAGAATATCTTTGTTTTTGAGCTTCTTGATTACTCGGCTCATGCCAGCGTTGAGTGCATTGGTCTTCGTGATGATTGCAAACGAACCACCAATCAGCAAGACAAAGGCAACGACATCGGCAGCCTCCTGAATGCCCTTAGTGGGTGCTTGCAAAACCGCAAAGATGTCCTGCCCCAAGTTGGTGGTCTCGCCGGTCTCGGAATCGGTGTAGTTCTTGTCGACCTGTTCATAGGTTCCGGCAACGGCGACCTCACGCTCGCCTGCCGCAGTCGAGATCGTCTTGCGCTGGTATTGGCCAGAAGGAACGACCCAGGTTAAAACTGCAAAAACCACGATCAGCAAGAACATGATCGTATAGACGTGCGGTAATTTGAATTCGAAACGTCTGTTTGTCTTCTTCGCCTTCGTATCTGACATAGATACCTCCAAAGAACCCGAGACCTTATCGCGTCTCGCTTTAACGTTCGCGCAATGCAAACGTCCTATGACGTTCTATAGATTATCAGCGTGTTTTTGGCACTTCAAGGAAATTTCGGATAGGTTGCGAAGACTCGGGTGAACGGTCGTTCAACGACGGCGAACGGCAAAAAGCCCGGCAGGCTATTTGGCCCGCCGGGCGTTCTCTTGATCAACGTCCTAAATATCAAAAACGTAGCGCGATCCTACAATTCGCTGTCGGCCGATGATAAACGGCCGTTGTTGTTCGTCATAGAAATATGCCTCCATATAAAACAGAGGCTCTCCCGTGGGAACGGACAGCAGCCGGGCGACTTCGGGTGACGCACACGCGATCTCAAGCGTGCACGGCTCGGTGCGAGCAGGCCCGCGACCCGTCTGTTCGCGCACGACCTCGAAAATTGATTGATCGGTAAGGTCCGCCTTCGCCAAAAAGGCGTTGTCTTCATAAACGTACGTGTTGTTCTCGAGCATCACGGGGATGCCATCGGCGGTGCGCACGCGTTCGATGCAGATCAGCTCCGACCCAGCGGGAACGCCAAAAAACTGCGCTTCGGTAGCATCGGCCGGCAACACTTTTCTTGAGACAATACGCGCCCCGGGCTCCATCTCGTTGACGCGGCAGGCGTCCGAAAAACTCTGAACGTCGTCCTTCTGGCGGATTTTACGCTTGAGCTTGGGGGCGTTTACAAACGTGCCCCTCCCCTGCTGCTTGGTTAGGTAGCCCTGCTGCACGAGCTCCTCAATGGCCCGCCGAACGGTAACGCGACCAACTTTGTAGCTTTCGGCCAATTCGAATTCATTCGGTATCCGAGCGCCCGCCTTATAGGTACCAGAATTGATGTCATTTTTGATGATATCGATAACCTGTTGATATAGCGGGATTGCCGCTTTTCCGTCGGTCAACCCTTCAGTCGATGGCATTTGCCCTCCCCTAGCAAATATGGAATCAATAATCGGTGCGGATTACGCATCGCCAGTCCTACGCAAGCTCCAGCAGCTCCGGCAGCTGGTCGATGATCTTGTCAGCGGCATCCTGGCTAAAGCCGAAGCGCTCCTCGCGCTTGGCGATCACCGTCAGACCCGCTCGCTTGCCGGCAGTGATGCCAGGGACGGAGTCCTCGACGCAGCAGCAACGGTCCGCAGGCAATCCCAGCAGATCCAGCGCATGCAGGTAAATATCGGGTTCGGGCTTGCTCTCCTTAAACTGCTCGCCGCTCACCACGTACTCAAAGGCATCCGACAGGCCGCACGCATCGAGCACTTCCTCGATGCTGTCCATGGGAGACGAACTGGCCAGCGCCACGCGAACGCCGCGACGCGGGAGCTCGCGAATCGTCTCCACGGCGCCCGGATTGATCAAGGTCTGATAATCGCGCGGGCGTTTATGCGCCCACTCATCCCAGCGGGCCAGCGCCTCCTCGCCGGTAAAGTGTCCCTTTCCGGCGCGCTCAAACCAATCGACCAGCATATGCAAGAAGAACTGGTGCGAGGTACCAACCTGCCCGTTCAACTCCTCTTGGGTCAGGTTCAGCCCAAGCTCTTTGGCAAACGCAGCGGTCTCCCCCAGGTAATAATACTCGGTATCGACGATGACACCGTCCATGTCAAAGATAACGGCGTCGAACGGAAATGCGGACACGGCACCCTCCCTAACAAAAAGGCGCCCGCAAGCGGACGCCCGAACCATGCACTATCGGCGATTCTAACCCAGCAGCTTGTCGAGTGCCACCGCGATGCCGTCTTCGTTGTTATTGGCGGTCACCATCTGAGCCACGGCCTTGACCTCATCGACGGCGTTACCCATGGCAACGCCCGTACCCGCCCACTCGATCATGGACTTGTCATTCTGGCCGTCGCCAAACGAAACGACCTCGCTGGCATCGATGCCAAGCTTGGGCAGAGCGCCCTGAAGCGCACGTGCCTTATCGATACCAGGCGCCGTAAACTCAAAGTACCAATCTGCCGTGAACATGCCCGAAAGCGTCTCGGTAAAGGGCGCGTACATCTCCTCGTGATGTGCCTGCAGATAGGCCGGATCGCCCGCGGTAAGCAGCTTGTCTACGGGGTAAGTATCCGCGACCTCATGAAGGCTCTCGACCTCGCGAATCTTAAGATCGCACGCATCGCGCTCATACTTGACGATATTCTTCTGCGAGCCGTCCGGCAGCGTAATCATGCAGCGATACGAGTCCTCTACGTGCAGGTCGCGCCCGAGCGAAATCATGGGGATCACGTCAAAGTTGCGCAGGTGATCAATCAGGCGATGCAACTCATCGACCGGCATCGCCTGGTCGAACAGCACCTCATCGGTCTGGGCATCGACCACATGCGCGCCGTTAAAAGCAACCAGCAGACCGTCATGATGCTGCAGGTCGAGCTCACGAGCAAGCGCGCGAAGGCCCCATGCGGGACGACCTGAGGCCAAGATGAGCTTAATGCCCGACTCCTGCGCCGCGAGCAGCTTCTCGCGCGTACGCGGGCTGATGACCTTCTGGTCGTTGGTGAGTGTACCGTCGATATCCATTGCGATGGCTTTGATTGCCATATATGCCTCCCTGTCATTGAACAACCTTGTCTGAGCCATCATACAGAACACCCACGGCGGCTCTGTCTGCAACGGGTAAAAAGTCATATTGTCCCGAACATGAACGGGACACCATCTCGGGGCTCAACCGTTCCAGTCAAACGCTGAGCCACCACATGCAAAGCTGGCGACACCAAGCACGACCGTTCCACGAACCTCGTTTCATCCCGTAGAAAAGAAATTTCAAAATTAGTCTTGTCAAATCAGCAAAACGAACGTACTTTAAAAATGACCGCTCTGGTGGTCATCGTTTGATCGAGCATATTCAGTTTCAGTTTTCAGCGTGTAAGAGAAGGAAGATCGGCAAAGTACAACCCCAAACGCAATGACAACTTAATGAGGTAACTGCCACATGTGAGGCACCCAGGGCATTGCTGTCTCGATTTTGAGCACGATGCCTTCCGCCTTGCATGGGCCGTTCCATCCCGCCCCTGCAGCAACTGCCTCACGGGCTCATTGAAAACCGCATAGCACCCCAACGTCAGCACATCACCCACGGCAAGCACATCACTCACGACAACCAACACATCAACAAACAGCACGAACATCAACCGATTGGAGAAGCTATGACAAACCACCACGCTGAAGACGGCGATAAGAAAAGCATTCTGGATGCCCGAATTGAGCGAGCATATGCAAACGAATATGACGCCGCCTTTGCCGCCGCGACCATCAAGAACCTGTCTCTTATACACATCTGACGCTGCCGACGACTAGTCGAGTGT
>UQPY01000047.1 GCA_900542965.1 uncultured Collinsella sp. | reverse complement strand
TACAACGCATTGCGCTCCAAGATCATCTATGCCGAGCTCAAGCCCGGCACGCGCCTTTCGGCGATTGGCTTGGAAAAGGAGACGGGAATCGGGCGCACGCCCATTCGCGAATCCTTTGTGCGCTTGCGTGAGCAGGAGCTGGTGGAAACGCGTCCCAAAAGCGGCACCTACGTCTCTAAGATCAGCATGGAACGCGCCGAAAACGCCTGCTTTTTGCGCGAGAAGCTCGAGAGAAGCGTGCTAATTAAATGCTGTTCGGCCGCCTCGCCCGAGCAAAAGCAGCGGCTTGAGCAGATTCTTACCGAGTCCGAGTCGCTCGACCATGGCGAAACGCGCCGTTTCTTTGACCTGGATAACCTGTTCCATGAGACATGTTTTGAGATTGCCGGTCGTCACATGTTGTGGGGTTGGATGAAGAGCATCAACACGCATTTTGAGCGATATAACTGGTTGCGTATGGTGTCGCAGGATTTGGATTGGGAGCCGATTCGTCGGCAGCATCGCCGGATTCTCGAGGCCATTAAGAGGGGCGATACCGACGCGGCGAGCTATCTGGCAGAGACGCACCTGCACCTGATGCCCGAAGAGCAAGGTCCGGTTATCGCCTTGCATCCCGACTATTTTGAGCTGTCCAAAGACTCGTTCATCTAATCAATCCCCATATAAGTTGCGGTGAAATAGGGACTGTTTTGTGACCTAGGTGGCGCAAACAGTCCCTATTTCACCGCAACTGCGTTGGGGTGTGACCGGGGCACAAAGATGCGGTGCCGCTTGGAGGAAAAGACCGGAAGCAAAGGTCCATTCCTCCAGACGGCGCCGCAGCTGTTTTGATGGCTCGGCTTTTACCGAAGTGGCTCAGTTGAGCGCGACTGCCAGCCGATTATACAAAGCGGCTCGGGGGCGTGTCGCTTCCGTCACGTTCTATCAGCATACAAGACGGTTTTGGTTCTTGTTCGTGACGGAAACGGCGCGCTTCCGAGCCGCTTTAAAAGAAAGGGGGCGAGGTCTAGGGCACGCCCCCTTTCACGATAGAGAGCTAAACCTAGCCGCGGACCTTCTTGACGACGTCCATGGCCTCGCGGGCGATCTGCTCGACCTTGGAGAAGTCGCCGTCGGCAAACAGGGCCGGCTTGACCATCCAGGTGCCACCGCAGGCGATGATGGCGGAGGAGCTCAAGTACTCCTCGACGTTGGCGGTGCTCACGCCGCCGGTAGGCATAAAGCGGTGACCGACAAACGGAGCGGCGAGGGCCTTGATGGTGTTCAGGCCGCCATACTGGGACGCGGGGAAGAACTTGGTGACCTTGAGGCCCAGGTTCTCGGCTGCGGTGACCTCGGAGGGGGTCACGGTGCCGGGAAGGACGGGCAGCTCGATGTCGATGCAATGCTTCACGACGTCCTCGTTGTAACCCGGGGAGACGATGAACTTGGCACCGGCGGCGCGGGCCTGCTCAACCTGCTCGACGGTCAGGACAGTGCCGGCGCCAACGCACATCTCGGGCTCGGCCTCGGCCATAGCGGCGATGCACTCGGCGGCGCAGGCGGTGCGGAAGGTGACCTCGGCGGACTTCATGCCAGCTGCCATAAGAGCGTGGGCGAGCGGGGCGGCGTCCTCGACCTTGTCGAGCACAACGACCGGCACGATGCCCAGGGACTCAAGCGTGGTGTAGAACTGATCGAACATGATGTTCCTTTCGATGTGTGGCGCGCATGGGCGCGTGATTACCAAATGTGCTGGTCAGGAGCCGATTTTGGATTGGTTATCGGAGGCACTGCTTGGGGTTCAAGCAATTCCAAAACCGGCTGCTCGACCAGTCATGTAGGGAATGCCAGACAAAACCGGAATGGGACTGGTGGTTTTGCCCGACCGGAGGAATCGGGGAGCGGGCCGCAGGGGTATGGGATTGGAAAGCTGCGGCCCGCGGAATGGAGACGGACTAGCGCGCGACGCGGGTGCCACCGTCGGCGGCGGATGCCACGGCTGCGATCTCGCCTGCGGTCACCAAGTTGGAATCGCCCTTGATGGTGAGCTTGAGGATCGAGGCTGCAATCGCATAGTTGACGGCGTCCTGCGGGTCAAAGTCGTTGATGAGGGCATGGACGAGGCCGGCGTTGAAAGCGTCGCCGGCGGCAACGCCCTCGAGCACGTGTACGTCGTGAGCAGGGGAGAACCAGTGCTCGCCACTCTCGGCGTCAAAGAGCATGCCCATCCAGATGGAGCGCTCGACGCAGGAGATGTTGCGGACGACCGAGGCGACCTTCTTGCAGCCGTACTCGGCGCAGATCTGGCGGGCCATCTCGACGTAGGTGTCGCGCTCCTCGATGCCGTGGGCAAGGGAACCGGAGACGCAGGTCATGCCGAGGCCGGCAGGCGCATCCTCGTCGTTGGCGATGCAGATGTCGACGAGCGGCAGGAGTTCCTTCATGGTGGCCTGCGATTTCTCGGGCGACCACATCTTGCCGCGATAGTTCACGTCGCACACGGTGGTGATGCCCTTGGCGCGGCAGACGGTGAGGGCATCCTTGCAGGCGGCAGCCATCTCATCGGAGACGGCGGGGGTCACGCCGGAGAAATAGAAGACATCGATGCCCTTGAGGATCTCGTCCCAGTTAAAGACGTCGCGCTTGGCCATGTTGATGGCAGAGTACTTGCGGTCGTAGACGCAACCGTTACCGCGCTGCGAGGCGCCGACCTCAAACACATAGGAGCCAAGACGGTCGCCCTGACGCACGACGCGCGTGGTGTCGACGCCGTAGGCCTTCAGCGAACGCAGGGCGCACTCGCCCAGACGGTTGGCCGGGACAACGGAGACGTAAGCGGCCTTGTCGCCCTGGTAGGCCAGGGAAAGCGCAGTGTTGGCCTCGGCGCCGCCGTAGCGGACGTCAAACTCGGTTGCCTGCTCAATACGCAGGTGGTCTTTGGGTGAGAGTCTCATCATGATCTCGCCGAAGGTAAGAACCGTTTTACCCATGGTCGCGCAGCTCCTTTTACTCGTGCGTACACCTTTGATATGGCGTTGGCACGCAGGTGCCAAGACGGTAGGGTGCGTCTTTGCACCTGCGTGCCAACGCTCGCCGAAATCGGTTTACGAAATCGGTTTCGTTTCGAGTTGTAGTATACTCACCTACAGCGTTTTGCAACCGAGATTTTTAAAAAATGCTTAAATGGCTAAGATTGCCGATAAATGGGAAACGAGGGGCGCTATGGCGCATATGAGAATCAAGGACATTGCTGCCGAGGCGGGCGTGAGCCCGGCCACCGTTTCGCGCTATCTCAATAACCGCCCTGGACAGATGACCGAGGAGACTCGCGCCCGCATCGCCGAGGTTATCGAGCGCACGGGCTATCGTCCCCGTGCCGCCGCGCGCAACCTGCGCAGCTCGCGCACCAACCTCATCGGCGTGATCCTGGCCGACATCGCCAACCCGTTCTCGAGCGCCATGCTCGAGGGCCTTTCCGCCAGCGCCGCCGCGCGCGGCTGCTCGCTCATGACGGCCATTAGCGGCAACGACCCCGCCAAGGAGTCCGAATCGCTTACCAGGCTCATCGATGCGGGCGTGGACGGCCTGGTCGTCAACACCTGCGGCGGCAACGACGGGGCGATCGCCGCGGCTGCGGGACGCCTGCCGGTTGTCCTCCTCGACCGCGACATCGAGGACGGCGGCATCGATCTGGTGACGTCTAACAACCGCGAGCTGGTCGCCGGGCTGGTGGACGAGCTCACCGCGGCTGGCAGCGAGCGCCTGTGCCTGCTCACCGAGGCAAGCGACGACAGCCCCGTGCGTCGCGAGCGTGCCGAGGCCTTTACCGATGAGCTCGCTCGTCGCGGTCTTGCCGGCGAGGTTGTCACCCTCACCGACGGTGGCGCCGAGGGTATCAGTCGCCTGGACGAGACCATCCGCGATTACGCAGGTAAAAAGCTCGGCCTTATCGCCGTCAACGGCCTGGTCTTCTTGCGCCTGACCGAGGCACTGGCCCAGCTTGGCCCCTCGCTGCCGGCGGGTCTTAAGATCGCGACGTTCGATGACTATCCCTGGAACCACGTGCTCTTTGGCGGCGTGACCACGGCCGCGCAGGACACCCTGGCGATTGCCGAGCGCGTGGTCAAGCGCCTGTCCGAGCGCATCGACGTCGTCACCACCACGGTAGGCGAGGCCGCAAGGCTCGCACCCAAGCGCATCGAGATTCCCGGCCACATCGAGTCCCGAGCCTCCACTTCGCGCTAAGCCACCGACCCACACTTGCCAGCTCGCGCACGTTTTTTGAACGCCTGACACGCTTTAACCCTGCGGAAACATTTTTCTGCGATAGTATCTGCGATATAGACCAGTCGAAACCCGCCCGAAAGAAAGGGGAGCGACATGAACCAGCAGAACATCGATTACGTACTCCGCTCCGTAGAGCAGCGTGATATCCGCTTTGTGCGTCTGTGGTTTGTCGACATTCTCGGCCGCCTCAAGAACTTTGCCATTAGCCCCGAGGACCTCGAGGTCGCTTTTGAGGAGGGTATTGGCTTTGACGGCTCCGCCATCGAGGGCTTTGCCACGCCCGAGGAAGCCGACATGCTGGCGTTTCCCGATGCTTCGACCTTCCAGATTCTGCCGTGGCGCCCGAGCCACAACGGCGTCGCCCGCGTGTTCTGCGACGTGTGCACCCCCGACCGCAAGCCCTTCGCCGGCGATCCGCGCGATGCGTTGCGCCGCATGTTCCGCAAGGCCGAGAAGGCTGGCTATCTGCTCAACGTGGGCGCCGAGCTGGAGTATTACTACTTCCCCGACGAGCACACCCCCGAGCCGCTCGACAACGTGGGCTACTTCGATCTTTCGGTGAGCGACGCCGCCCGCGACCTGCGCCGCAACACGGTCCTCACGCTCGAGAAGATGTCCGTGCCCGTGGAGTACACCTTCCACGCCGCCGGCCGCTCACAGCATGGCATGAGCCTGCGTCACGCCGAGGCCCTGAGCATGTCCGACGCCATCACCACGGCCAAACTCATCATTAAGCAGCAGGCCTACGAGAGCGGTTGCCACGCCTCCTTTATGCCCAAGCCGTTGGCGGGCGAGGACGGCAGTGCCATGTTCCTGTGCCAGTCGCTGTTCGACCATGACGGCAACAACGTCTTTTGGGGCGAGGACGACGAGAAGTACCACCTCTCCGATATCGCCAAGCACTACATGGCCGGCATCTTGGCGCACGCGCGCGAGATCAGCGCCATCACCAACCCCACGGTCAACTCGTACAAGCGCATCACCACGGGTGGCGACTCCGTGCCGCAGTACGCCACGTGGGGCCTGCGCAACCGCGCGAGCATGGTCCGCATTCCGGTCTACAAGCCCGGCAAGCAGCTGTCCACGCGCATCGAGCTGCGCAGTCCCGATCCCATGGCCAATCCGTACCTGGTCAACGCCGTTACGCTGGCGGCTGGTCTGGATGGCATCGAGCGCAAGCTGGAGCTCCCGCCCGAGGCCACGGCCGAGACGCTCAAGCTCACCGACCGCCAGATGGTCGAGGCCGGCTACGCGCCGCTGCCGCGCTCGCTCAAAGAGGCGCTCGACGTGTTTGAGGACTCGCAGTTTATGAAGGATGCCCTCGGCGAGCACATCCACAGCTTCTTCCTCAAAAAGAAGCGCGACGAGTGGCATAAGTTTGAGTCTACGATCACCGAGTGGGAGATCAAGCACTACCTGGCGAACTCCTAATCGCGCTGGCTTGTTCCAGTACGATTGAGCTCATTTCTTTGGAGGCCGATATGTCCGAAAAGAGTGCCCTGTTCATGGCGCGCACGACGCGCTTCCACGAGTTTGCCCGCAGCTTGACGACTACCCTGGGTGTCGAGGTGAGCCTGGCAACCCCCGATTCGCCAACTGCGGCGCACGACTTTGACCTGCTGATCCTCGATTCCGATGGCATCCGCAGCGACCGCATCGATCAGATTGCCAAGTGGCTTGACGATCGCGGCGGTGTCCCCATGCTGGTGATTGTCGACGACGAGGCACTCGGCACCTTGCGCCTGCCCAATCACGCGCATGCCGACTTTGTATGCCCTACGGCGACGCCCAACGAGCTCAAGGCTCGCGCGCAGCGTCTGATGGGCGAGGAGGAGACCGTCACCGCCGACGATGTGCTCAACATCGATAACCTCGAGATCAACCTGGCTACCTACCAGGTGACGCTCGATAACGAGCCCATCGACCTGACGCTGATGGAGTACTCGCTGCTGAGCTTTTTGGCCACGCACCCCAACCGCGCCTACAGCCGCGAGGTGCTGCTGCACCGCGTGTGGGGCTTTGAGTACTGCGGCGGCACGCGCACCGTCGACGTGCACATTCGACGCATCCGCTCCAAGGTGGGTCCGCAGATCGCGGCGCACATCACCACCGTCCGCGGCGTGGGCTATCTGTTTAAGGACTAGCTTTCCACCACAAAGGGGACAGGCACTTTTGTGGTGGTTTTGACGCAGGTACGGATTCCTTTCGGGTCTGCGGCAGAACTTAAGCCTTCCTAAAAGATTGCGTTCTCATACACTTGCGCCCGCATATTGGGGTACAACTCAACGTGAACAATGATGGCCCGCCACATGTTTGGCGGGCCTTTGGTTATTTGACGAAAGGATCGCAGCCATGAGCGAGTACGATTCCCAGCGTCCCCAGGATGCGGGCAACGCCGGCGAGACCCAGCAGCAGCCGCGTGTGCAGGTGGAGTCGACGCCTGCCGGCAGTAACATTCCCTACGTGCAGGCCTACGACACGCAGACCGGCAAGCCGCTGGGTGGCCAGCAGGTCGTGAACAAGCACACGGTGGTCAAGACCAAGACCAAAAAGCTACCGATCTTTATTACGGCGCTTGCCGGCTGTGCCTGCGGAGCCCTGCTGGTCATTGCGCTCATTATGAGCGGCACGCTCGATATCGGTGGCGGAAAGAATGCCGTGACGGCGGGTGCTTCGGGTTCGTCGACGCAAAAGATCACGATTGATTCCGAGGACACCACGCTGGCCGAGGCCGTTTCTGCCAAGGCCCTGCCCTCCGTCGTTTCCATTACCGCCACTTCGAGCGGCAGTCAGAATGGCTCGCTTTCGCAGTCTGCTGATGAGTCGGATAGCTCGGGCAGCGTCGGTTCGGGCGTCGTGCTCGATACCGAGGGCCACATCCTCACCAACAACCACGTGGTCGACGGCTACGACCAGTACGTGGTCACCATGGACGACGGCACCACCTACGAGGCCGAGTTCGTGGGCAACGATGCCTCAAGCGACCTGGCCGTCATCAAGCTCAAGGACGTCGATGCTTCCAAGCTCACCCCGATCGAGATCGGCGACTCCTCCAAACTCAACGTGGGCGAGTGGGTCATGGCGATCGGTTCGCCGTTTGGCAACGAGCAGTCTGTCTCCACCGGTATCGTCTCGGCGCTCTACCGCTCCACGGCCATGAGCTCTACCAGCGGTAACACCATCTATGCCAACATGATCCAGACCGATGCCGCCATCAACCCGGGCAACTCCGGCGGCGCGCTCGTCAACGACAATGGCGAGCTTGTGGGTATCAACTCGCTTATCGAGAGCTACTCGGGCTCCAGCTCGGGCGTGGGCTTTGCCATTCCGGTTAACTACGCCAAGAACATTGCCGACCAGATTATCGACGGCAAGACGCCGGTGCATCCGTACATGGGCGCTACGCTTTCGAGCGTCAATGCGCTCAACGCCCGCACCAACAAGCTGAGCACCGATAGTGGTGCGTACGTGGCGAGCGTCGTTGAGGACGGCCCTGCCGCCAAGGCCGGCATTCAGGAGGGCGACGTCATCACCAAGCTGGGTGACGACGAGATCACGAGCGCCGATGGCCTGATCATCGCGCTGCGCAGCCACGAGGTGGGCGAGAAGGTCGAGATCACGCTTATGCGCGGCAAGGAAGAGAAGAAGGTCACCGTCGAGCTGGGCTCCGATGAGGAGCTGCAGAACCAGCAGCAGGATGACAGTTCGACCGACAACGGCAACGGCGGTATTACCGACGAGCAGCTGCGCCAGTACCTGGAGGAGCTGCTGGGCCAGCAGGGCCAGGGCCAGGGTCAAGGCTACGGTCAGGGTTTCTAACGAGCTATATCGCACATACCGATGCTAGAGGGGGCTGTCCCGCCAACGCGGGACAGCCCCTCTTTTCTTATTGATTCGTTGGGGACGGAGGAAAACGGATCACTTGGGGCTGACAAGAGGCCTGGTTCGTAATGGTCTGGACAGTTAGTTCAGATACGTATAAATCTGGGGCAGCTTGGGATGCGTTTTGAGCAATTGTTGATTGGGATGGGGCTCGGATGGGCGTTTGGAAGGGAGAGTGGGACGTTTACATGGTCTCGAGGAGCCCAAATTAGTTGAAACAGGGGTGTTCGTGCCTGATTCAGCTCTAGGATTTATACGTATCTGAACTAACTGTCCACCCCAGTCTGGCGGCTGCCGATTCGGTGCGGTTCGAGACCGCTATTCGGCCCCGTTGCGGCCGGTGGTACTCTAGTATCCGTTTGAAATCGAGCGAAGGAGTGCCGCTATGGAGCAATCGAGCCTGTTTGGTGACGGCGTGGACATCGATACCGAAACGCCCACGAGCACGGATACCGTTGCGCCGACCGATGCCCGTGCCCAGGCGGCAGCGCGTGCGGCCGAGCTGCGCCACGAGCTCGATTACCACGCCTATCGCTACTACATGCTCGATGCGCCCGAGATCACGGACGCCGCTTTTGACAAAATGCTCGTTGAACTCCAGCAGATCGAGGCGACCTACCCCGATTTGGTAACGCCCGACAGCTACACCCAACGCGTGGGCGGCTTCGTGAGCGAGCAGTTTACGCCGGTCACGCATATGGCGCGCATGTATTCCATGGACGATGCCATGGATCTGGACGAACTTGACGCGTGGCTCCAACGCGCCGAGGATGCCCTCGGTGCCGGCAATGTCACCTATACCTGCGAGCTTAAGATCGACGGTCTGGGTGTGGCCCTTACCTACCAAAACGGCACCTTTGTGCGCGCCGCTACGCGCGGTGACGGCACAACGGGTGAGGATGTGTCGCTCAACGTGCGCACCATCAAGGACGTGCCCATGCACCTGTCCGAGCCGGCGCTCGCTCACATGGGTGCCGACCGCGAGCGCACCATCGAGGTGCGCGGCGAGGTCTATATGCCCAAAGGCAGCTTTGTACGTCTGAATGAAGAGGCCGATGCCGAGGGCCGCGACCCCTTCGCCAACCCGCGCAACGCCGCTGCTGGCAGCCTGCGTCAGAAGGATCCCAAGGTTACGGCGCGGCGCGATCTGGCCACCTTTATCTATGCCATCGCCGATACCGATCCACTGCACGTCCACAGCCAGCGCGAGTTCCTCGATTGGCTGCGTAGCGCCGGCTTTAGCGTCAACCCCAACGTGGCTCGCTGTGCCACGCCGGCCGAGGTCCACGAGTTCTGCGCCCAGGCGCTCGAGCATCGCGGTGACCTGGACTACGACATCGACGGCGTGGTCGTAAAGGTCGACAGCTTTCAGCAGCAGCTCGACCTGGGCTTTACCGCCCGCGCACCGCGCTGGGCCATTGCCTTTAAGTTTCCGCCCGAGGAAAAGCAGACCGTCCTGCGCGAGATTCGCATCCAGGTGGGTCGCACCGGTGTGCTCACGCCGGTCGCCGAGTTCGATCCGGTGACGGTTGCCGGCTCCACCATCGCGCGCGCCACGCTGCACAACATCGACGAGATCCGTCGCAAAAACGTGCGCGAGGGCGACACTATTATCGTGCACAAGGCGGGCGACGTAATCCCCGAGGTCGTGGGCCCGGTGCTCGACAAGCGCCCGGCTGATTCGGTCGACTGGCACATGCCCGAGGTCTGCCCCGTGTGCGGCAGCCCCGTGGTTCACGAGGATGGCGAGGTCGCTTACCGCTGTGTCTCCATCGACTGCCCCGCGCAGCTCAAGGAGCGCCTGCTCCACTGGGTGAGCCGCGGCTGCATGGACGTCGACGGCCTGGGCGACGAGATCGTCGACAAGATGATCGCCGCCGGGCTGATTCACGATGTCGCTGACTTCTACCAGCTCACGGTTGACGACATCGCCGGGCTGGACACGGGGCGCACCTATGCCAGCTCAAACAGCAAAAAGGGCGTTAAGAAGGGCGATCCCATTCCGGTGGGCCTCAAGACGGCCGAGAAAATCATCGCCGAGCTCAACAAGTCCAAGAGCCAGCCGCTCGGTCGCGTGCTGTTTGCCCTGGGTATCCGCCACGTGGGCAAGAGCGTGGGCGAGGTCATCGCCGAGCGATTCCTGTCGATCGACAAGCTCATCTTGGCGAGTGAAGAAGACATCGCCGAGTGCGAGGGCATCGGTCCCAAGATTGCGGCGAGCGTCAAGCAGTTCCTGGCCGTGCCCGAAAACCTTGCCGTGCTGGAGCGCCTGCGTCAGGCGGGCCTGTCGCTCGAGGTCGACTTGGGCGCTGCGCACGCGCAAGCCGCAGCCGACGCTGGCGTGGCGGGCGAGCTCGCCGACGCACAGCCGCTTGCGGGTCTAACCTTCGTGCTCACCGGCACGCTCGTCAACCGCACACGCGACGAGGCGGGCGCGGCGCTCAAGGTGCTCGGCGCCAAGGTTTCGGGCAGCGTGTCAAAGAAGACGAGCTATCTGGTCGCCGGCCCCAAAGCGGGCTCCAAGCTCACCAAGGCTGAGCAGCTGGGCGTACCCGTACTGGACGAGGATGCACTCGAGCAGATCTTGGCGACTGGTGAGGTGCCCCAGGCTTAGTACATCGATAACCAAATTAGAAAACCTCCCGGAAAGGTTGATACTTTCCGGGAGGTTTTTATTTGGGCGTGGTGGCGGGCAGCATGATCTGCGTCATGTAGGTTGCTGAGGGTGACCCTGCGGAGCGGTGTCGTTCCGGAGCGATAGAAGATTCATTCAAAGCAAAGGGGCCCCGCAGTGAGGTCTCACAACGGGGCTGCCCCATTGTGATGAGTTTTATACACTTTAACATTAATATTAACGTGTATACTTAGCAGTGAAGATATATGTTGAGAGGAGCAGTTATGGTTACCGTCGCGTTTTCGGAACTGCGCCAAAACCTTACGCAGGTGGCCGAAAAGGTTGCCAATGAGGGCGAGGAGGTTGTGGTCTTCAAGCGGAGCAAGCCGTTGTTCAAGATCGTGCCGCTCGACTATGAAGGTCCAGTTACGGTGGAATATGACGCTGCCCAGGAGCGTGGGGGCGCAAAACCGACGTGCGGCACGGGCAAGCCCAAGCGCGACGTGGGTACGATGTGGCATCCCAAGATCACCTGGAAGGAGATCCGTGAGATGCTCGCGGAGAATGAGGACTACCAGGAGTATCTCGATATCGTGGCTAACATGCCAAAGGGAACGCCGCTCGATACGATGACGGTTGAAGATGAAAAGCGCGTCGCGAGGGAGCGCTACCTATGAGGGCATTTCTCGATACCAATTTTCTGCTCGATTGCGTGCTGCCGGGCCGGCCGGAGCATGGGGCGGCGCAAACGACCAAGGGGCTCGTTGACGTGGGACTTATCGAGGGTGTTGTTTCGGCCTGCTCTCTCAAGGACGCGTACTACATTCTCACTAAACAGGCAGGCGAGGCGCGCGCCCGCGAGGTAGTGCGCGACTGTCTTAAGAGCTACTCGGTAGAGCCTCTCGACCAAGAAGCTTGTTTTACCTCCGCCTATTCCGATGAGCCGGACTTTGAGGACGGCTGTATCCGTGCGATGGCCGAGCGTGCCGGCGTGGACTTTATCATCACGCGTGACCGCGCCGCTTTTGTGCGCTCGACCATCAAGACCTTCTCGCCTGCAGAGTTCATCCGTGCGTTTCCGATTCCGGAGGAGTAAAACCGCCATATCGGGGATTGTCCTCGACATGGCGGTTCTCCTGTAGCTGACGCTCGTTAGTTGAGCTGCACTGCATGCCTGTCCGGGAGGTTCTTAATCGAGCACAGTAACGGGCACCGTGATCTGTGTCACGTAGGTTGTGGGGTCGTCGCTGATGATGTCGTCGATGAGGGCGATCTCGCGCGAGGGCCCGGCGGGTGCCAGGTTGTGTTCGTGCATATAGCCGAGTAGCTGCTCATAGCGCGAGCCCGCCTGCCCGTGCGTGCCGCGGAAGCTAATGGTCAAACAGCGTGCGGCGGGGCGTACCTCGACGTCGCCCAAGTACTCATCGGTGTCATCGAGCAGCAGGAAGACCTCGTCGTAGCCGTCAAAGTCACCGGCGTCAAGGCGCTCGGCGCTAATCCCAATGCCCAAGTTGCCCAGGAAGACAAAGGTCTCATGCTGGCCCTTCTGCAGTTGACGAATTTGCCACTCCAACGCATAGGCGTCGGTAGGGTTGACGCGTTCGCGCAACACGGCGCAGCGAAGCTCGGGCGCATCGATTGTGCAAATGGTATCGAGCTCGGTGTTCAAGGCATCATGCAGTAGAGCAAGCCGGTTATCGATCTTGCGCGACACGCGCTCCAACTCGCGGCGCTTGCGCTCGATGAGCTCCTGCTGCTGAGCCAGCTGCCGCTGCATGAGGTCTACATCGCGCGTGGTCACAAACTCACGGATCTGCGCTAGCGGCAGGTCGAGAACACGCAGGTGACTGATGGTGTTGAGGGTGGAGAGCTGCCGCGATCCGTAGTAGCGGTATCCACTCGCCGGATCGATGTGCGCCGGGTCCAGCAAGCCCATCTGCTCGTAATGGCGCAGCGTGCCCACGCTCAGGTTAAACAGGCGCGCCACCTCGCCAATACGGAGCAGGCCTTCGGTATGTTCGGTTGGCGAGTCGGTCATGGGACTGCTCCTTTCAATGGGCGGGGAAGGGGCGCCGAGGTCGTGCGGCACGGCCGTCGTATGACACAAACGATCCGCTACGCTACCAACTTGTCAAAAGCTCCGCGCCGGTTAAGCACGGTAAACGCGACAACACAGATGACTGCCGACAAAATCGATCCGCACGGCGAAGCGATGCCCATGGGAAACAGCGTGTCGGAATAGGCGTTCGACAGCAGCCACGCGCCGGGTACGCGAATGAGCGCCACGGCCAGCACGTTGTGCGCAAAGCCGATGTAGCTCTTGCCGTATGCAGCGAAAAAGCCGCTAAAGCAAATGTGGATGCCGGCAAAGATTGCGTCGAAAATATAACTGTGCATATAGCCGGTACCGGCCGCGACCACCGCGGGGTCCTTGGCAAAAAAGCCGATAAACGCCGGCGCCACCAGCCACATCAGCATCGTGATCAGACAGCCGTACACCACCGAGATCGTCATGGCATCCTTGAGTACCTGACGCGCACGACCGCCCTTTCCTGCACCGGCGTTTTGCGCCGTGAGCGCGCTGACGGTGGCGCCCATGGAACTCGGAACAATGAACAAAAAGCTGATCATCTTCTCGACCAGGCCTACGGCGGCGGCGTCGACGAGCCCTCGGTGGTTGGCGATGACGGTGATAAACATAAACGCCACCTGGATGCAGCCGTCCTGTACAGCCACAGGCACGCCGATCTTAAGAATGCTGCCGAGCACCTCGGGCTGGGGGCGCAGGTCGCTGCGCTTAACGTGGATGTTCGTGCGGCGGCTCTTGAGCCACACGAGCGCGAGGGCAACGCTGGCCGTCTGGGCGGTCACTGTGCCGAGCGCCGCGCCCACGGGGCCGAGCCCCATGTGGCCGATAAATAGAAAGTCGAGCGCGATGTTGACGATGCATGCCACGCCAATCACGTACATAGGCGAGCGCGAATCGCCCAGCCCGCGAAAGATGGCCGAGAGAATGTTGTATGCGGCGATAAACGGAATGCCGACAAAGCAGATACGCAGGTAGGCGGCGGTGCCTTCGACCGCCTCGGGCGGCGTGCCAATGAGCGCCACAACCTGCGGGCAAAGTGCAAACAAGATGACGGCCAGTACTACCGAGACGCCCATAAACAGCGTGATGGTATTGCCGATGGCGGTCTCGGCGCGGTCGAAGCGGCGCGAGCCCACGGCGTGGCCGACGATGACCGTCGTTCCCATGGCCAGGCCCACGAGCGTCACGGTAATGATATAGAGCGTCTGCGCGCCATTGCCCACAGCGGTGATGCCGGCGGCGCCGCTAAACTGCCCCATCATATACAGGTCGGCCATGCCGTAGAGCATCTGCAAAAAGTACGAGAGCATATAGGGCAGGGCAAAGACCGCGATGGTCTTAAGGACATTGCCGCGTGTGAGGTCGTGTTCCATGGGCGGGGCTTTCTGGCTGGGTTCGTTTA
>UQPY01000046.1 GCA_900542965.1 uncultured Collinsella sp. | reverse complement strand
ACACCATCAAGCCCATCGATGCCGACCTGATCGTCAAGAGCGCCACCAAGACCGGTCACGTCGTGACCGTCGAGGAGCACTCCGTGATCGGTGGCCTGGGCAGCGCCGTTGCCGATGTCCTGTGCGAGCAGTGCCCGACGCCGCTTAAGAAGATCGGTGTCAACGATACCTTCGGCGAGTCCGGCCCGGGTGCCGAGCTCCTGCACAAGTACGGCCTGGACGCCGCCAATATCGTGGCGACCACCAAGGAGTTCTTGGCATAAGGCAAGGCGGATCTCAAGGACTGCTTCGCCAGAACTATAAAACTGTTTCGCCAGTACTATGGAAACCCGGCAGGGGCGCTCTCTTGGAGAGCGCCCCTGTTTCAGTTGCGGTGAAATAAGGACTGTTTTGCCAGCTTAAAGGCTCAACAGTTCCTATTTCACCGCAACTTATGAAGACGCCCCTCAAGCACGGTCCCATCAGGGAAAAGGGCACATATCGGCAAAGTGCAATTCAGACCCTTCCAACTTTGTATATGCAGCACTTCAAGATAAACGCAGCGACCCCTTAGTTACCGCAGGCCGGGCACAGGGTTACTCTCCAAATCTTTCCGCAGGACGGAGGAGCCCCCACAGCGCGAAGCGCGCAGCGGGGGCTCCGACATGTCCGAGGACGATTTGGAGAGTAACCCTGTGCCCGGCCGACGGGATCCCTAAGCCCGACATGCTTCTTATGTGCAGCAAAGCTAATGCTGCTAAAATACAAAGCGCTCATGTAGTTTAAACGCACGACGATAAGGAGCACCAGTGGGTAACCACTTCCGTACCTCCGGTGCGGGCGATGATGCCCCCAAGACGCAGACGGGCGTCCAGGGCAGTCGTTTCGCCACTCCGGATTCAGAGGGCCAGCCTGTTGCTCAGGCCCCCGCTCAGCCGGCAGATCAGGCACAGCCGGCATCCGATCCCTTTGCCTACAATCCCACCAGCGATGTCGCGCTTTCCGGCACGGCGGGTTTTGAGCCCGTTCAGGCCGTGACCGCTCGCGTGGAGCAGCCTCAGGCTGGCGCCGCCACGCCGCAGCCTACCATGGCCGGCATTCCCGACCCCATGGCCCCTGCGACGCCGGCTCCTCAGTCTGCGCAGTCCGGTCTCTTTGCCGCTATTCCCGACCCCACGCAGCCTGCTGCCCCGGTGGTCGAGAGCGATCAGGCCGCCGAGGTCGCAAGCCTCGATAACGCGCTCAACAACCCCGATTTTACGTCGGTGTTTGCGCCCATCGATCCGCAGGCCAGCCGCAAGAAGATGGCCAAGCAGGCCGGTGTCGAGCCCGTCATCCTTATGGAGCATGTCACCAAGATCTATCCGGCACAGCCCAACAAGCCCGCACTCGACGACATCAACATCGAGATCTATCCGGGCGAGTTCGTCTTCCTGGTCGGTCACTCCGGCTCGGGTAAGACCACGCTGCTGTCGACGCTCAACCGCGACGTCAAGCCGACGAGCGGCCGCATCTTGGTTGCCGGTCAGGACCTCATGAAGATCAAGAACCGCAAGGTTCCGTTCCTGCGCCGCCAGATTGGCGCCGTGTTCCAGGACTTTAAGCTTCTGCCGCAAAAAACCGCCTACGAAAACGTGGCGTTTGCCCTGCAGTGCATCGGCAAGCCCAAGGGCGTCATTCGCAGCCAGGTGCCCGAGGTGCTGCGTCTGGTCGGTCTGGCCGATCAGATGGACTCGCTACCCGACCAGCTTTCCGGTGGCGAGCAGCAGCGCGTTGCCGTCGCCCGCGCTATGGTCAACCGTCCGCCGCTGCTGATCTGCGACGAGCCGACGGGCAACCTCGACCCGGCGATCTCGCTGGGCATCATGAAGCTGCTCGAGCGTATTAACCGCACCGGCACCACCGTGATCGTCGCCACGCACGACCGCGAGATGGTCGATAGCATGCACCGTCGCGTGATCGCCCTCGAGGGCGGCCACGTTATCCGCGACCAGGAGAGGGGAGGTTACGGCAACTATGGCACCAACTAACGTGGGCTACTCCTTCAAAGAGGCAATCAGCCACTTCTTCCGTAACTGGACTACCTCGCTCGGCGCCGTCATCACGATCTTCCTTTCGCTGTTTATCATCGGCCTGTTCATCATGGGCTCCGCGATGCTGAACTCCGTGATCGGCACCGTCGAGGATCAGGTTGTCATCAACGCGTTCATTAGCGATGACGCCGATCAGGCCGATGTTCAGGCTTTTGAGGCCGAGCTTAAGACGTGGAATAACGTCAAGTCCGTGACCTATAAGGACAAGGACGACGCGCTGGCCGAGTATACGAGCAAGATGTCGGGTAACGCCGACGCCACCATGAGCGCGCTCGACGGCCAGAACCCGCTGCCCGCCTCGTTTGCGATTGAGATGGACGATCCGTCCAAGGTCGAGAGCACGGCCAAGAAGCTCAAGAAGAATGCCGACTTCCAAAAGATCGCGGATGACGGCGACGTCAACGCGAGTGTGCTGTACGGCCAGGAGGAAGTGAGCCGCCTGTTCCAGGTGACCAACTACATCCGCATCGCCGCCGTGGTGCTCGTTGGCCTTTTGACCTTTATCGCATTCATCTTCATCAACAACACGATTCGCCTGTCCATCACGGCGCGTCGTCGTGAGATTGCGATTATGCGTCTGGTCGGCGCCAGCAACGGCTTCATTCGCGGCCCGTTTATCACCGAGGGCGTACTGCAGGCCATTTTGGGCTCGCTGCTTTCCATCGGCGTTCTGGAGCTGCTGCGCAATCTGATGATTCCGCGTTTGCAGGAGAGCATCGGCTGGATGTCGTTTGCCCTGCCGATGCAGTACTACCTGGTGACCTATGCTGCGCTGATTCTGGTCGGCGTGATTATCGGTCTCTTTGGTTCTGCCATCGCCATGCGCCGCTACCTGCGCGTGTAGGCATGCCTGGAATTCATCCCTTCCAACGGGTCGTCTCTTATGGGGCGGCCCGTTTTTTGTCCCCTAGGGATCATTTGGGTAGACTCTTGGGATGTAAACGGCAATCGATAGTTAGGAGGCGCCATGGGGCGCAATAACAAGCATAAGCGTGGAGCTCGCAATAAGCGCGGGCCGGTGCGCAGCGAACGCCGTCCGAGCCTGACCGGGCGCGTGCAGCTCCATGAGCATGGCGCCTATGTCATAACCGAGAGCGGCGACTACAAGGTTATGGGCCGCGGTAAGCGCGAGATCATGGATGGCGATACCGTTGCCGTGAGCATTAAGAACAGCCCGCACGGTGAGCGGCGCGCCGTGATCGAAGGCGTGGTTGAGCGCGCAGCCATAAGCGTGGTGGGTACGTACCAGACCGCTGGTCCGCTCGGTGTGATCGAGCCGCTCGATTCGCGCCTGAAGGCCGACTTCTTCATTCTGCCCGAGGATACCTCGGCGGATCGTCTGGGCGTCCACCCGGGTGATGCCGTTGTCGCGCGCATTTTGACCTACCCGACGCGCCTGGAATCGGGCACCGTGACGATCGAACGCCGCATTGGCGGAGATGACGCGCCCGATTTGGGCGTTCAATACGTGATGGCGCGTTACGGCTATACCGATAGCTATCCCGAGGCCGCGCTGGACGAGGCCGAGGGACTTTCGCTCGATGTGTCCGCGGCGCTTAAGGACCCGCTCCGCCGCGATCTGCGCGACCGCTTTGTCATCACGATCGACCCAGTCGACGCGCGCGACTTTGACGATGCCATTTCGCTTGAGCGCACGCCCGAGGGTGGCTACAAGCTGGGTGTGCATATCGCTGACGTTTCTCACTATGTGGCTTGGGACGGGCATATCGATCTTGAGGCTCGTCATCGTACGACATCGGTGTATCTGGCCGATCGTGTGCTTCCCATGCTGCCCGAACGCCTGTCCTGTGACCTGTGCTCGCTTCGCCCTGACGAGGACCGTCTTGCGTTTACCGTTGACATTGAACTCGATGCGCAGGGTCGCGTGCGGCATTACGATCCGTACCCCAGCGTGATTCGCTCGCGTGTGCGTATGGACTATGACGGCGCCGAGGCGCTGCTGGTGCGTGCCGGCGCGGTGGAGTATGGGGTGCTGGAAGGCGCCGCTGAGGATGTTGCGGCTGCTGAGGCCTCGCGCGAGGAGGCGCTTGAGCGCGGTCTTGCGTGCGAGGAGGCCGCCCGCGGCTACAACGTCGACCTCTGCGATTTCCTTGTCGCCGCTAACGAACTCGCCGAACTCCGCCGTCGTATTCGTCGCGCCCGCGGCTCAGTCGATTTTGACACGGCCGAGATTCGCGCTCTATTGGATGAGGACGGAGTGCCCGTGCAGATTGTGGCGCGTGAGCGTTCGTGTGCCACGTCGCTTATCGAGGAGGCCATGCTGCTCGCCAACGAGTGCGTTGCAGAGTGGCTGGCAGACCGTGATATCGAGGCCTGCTATCGCGTGCATGAGGATCCGAGCCCCGATAGCCTGCACGGTGCCGCCGTTGCGCTGGCGCAGCTGGGCATCATCGACGATCGCCGTGCTGCCGGTATCGCCCTGGGGAGTCCCGATGAGCTACAGGCTGCAGTTGATGCTGCCGCCGGTACGGCCAACGCACCGCTCGTCAACACGCTGCTTCTGCGCAGCATGCAGCGCGCGCTGTACAAGCCGCGCAACGAGGGCCACTTTGCGCTCGCCGCGCCGTGCTACTGTCACTTTACGAGTCCCATCCGTCGCTACCCCGATCTGGTGGTGCACCGCGTGCTCAAACTGCAGTTGGCCTATGAGCAGCTCGGCGGCAAGGACGCCTTGGTCCGTACGCCGCGGCTGATCGGCAAGGGGCGCGAGTCGCTGCCGCGCATTCTGCCGCAGATCTGCCGCGCATGCAGCGATGCCGAGCGCGCGGCAGATGCCGCCAGCCATGCGACGCAAAAGATCAAGATTGCCCAGTACTATGAGGACCGTCTGGGCGAGCGCTATGCCGGAACCGTCTCGTGGGTTAGCAGCATGGGCCTCTTTGTGCGCTTGGACCTAACACAGGTCGAGGGCCTGGTTTCAATTAAGAGCCTGGGCAACGAGTGGTTCGAGTTCGACGAGGACGCGCTTACGCTGACGGGCGCCGACACGGGGACTCGCTATGAACTGGGCCAGCGCGTGATTATCGAGGTCTCGCGCGTCAATACCACGCGTGGACACTTGGACTTTAAGCTTATCCATTAGCTAAATCCCGACTCGTGGCGAGAGAGCGGAGGGCGGTCTTTCGGGGCCGCCCTCCGCATTTGAATAGTGGCTACCTTGCCGTCTGCTCGGCCGCCCGCTTACCTGCTATTTGAGAGGTAAAACCTACCAAAATAAACCTGTCCCTTTTGGCAGGTTTACAAGAAAGCGGGGATGAGATGGCGACGGTGTACGGGTATGCGCGGGTGAGTTCGCGCGATCAGAATCTTAATCGGCAGCTGGATGCGCTGGGCGCCTATGGCGTGGGCTCGGCGAATATTTATGCCGACCATGCGAGCGGCAAGGACTTCGATCGACCGCATTATCGCGAGCTGTTGCACGTCCTGGGAGACGGGGACGTGCTGGTGGTGCTTTCTATCGACCGACTTGGTCGTAATTACTCCGAGATTCTTGAGGAATGGCGACGCATTACCAAGGAGCTCGGGGTTGCCATTGTGGTGTTGGACATGCCATTGCTTGACACGCGCGCCAGGGCCAGCGGCGCGCCGGATGTGACCAATACCCTGATTGCCGATATTGTGCTGCAACTGCTGAGCTACGTGGCGCAGGTGGAGCGCGAGAATATCCATCGGCGCCAAGCGGAGGGAATTGCAGCGGCGCGGGCGCGAGGGGTCCGTTTCGGTCGACCTCGCAAGCCGTGCCCTCCTCAGTTTGAGCTGGTGCGCGATAGCTATGAGGCAGGCGATATTACCCGCAGCCAGGCAGCAAAGTGCCTGGGCGTGTGCGTGGGGACGTTCGATCGCTGGATGCGCGAGGCGGGGTAGGGGTTTGCGCCGCTTTGGCGCTTCCTGTTGCGATTCAAATTTTGATACGGTGACGATGCCATTTGGGGCTACACTCGCTGATATTCAAAAAAAGGAGGTTGGCCCTTGGCGCGCGTAAAACAAATAATCGGATGGACCGCGATTGTTCTGTTCGTTGCAACGCTGGCGGGCATCTGGGTGCTGACGGAGCAAAATGCGGTGGAGACGTCGTTGCTGAGCGAGTCCACCGCGCGTGTGGTGGAGGGTCAGGCTACGGGCGTTCAGGCTGCCGATGCCACGGGTGAAGCCCAGACAGAGAACGGAATGACCGGGGGCGCCGATTCGGCTGCCTCGAATGTCCGGTCTGGCCGACTTGCTTCCATTCGCATGTGGGTGGGCACGAACGTCCGTCGCGTTGCCCATACCGTAGAGTTTTTCTTCGTCGGATTGTTCGCCTCGGTGGTCGTGGTTTGCTTTTCCAGGCGTCCGTGGAGCGTATGCTCCCGTTGCGTGCCCGTATTGCTCTTTTGCGCCGCCTGCTCCGTTGGCGATCAGGTACATAAGATCTTTGTTCCCGGCAGGCATTTCGACGTTATCGATTTAGGATTCGATGCTGCGGGCTATGTCACCGCCATGCTGTTGGTATTGCTGGCGGCGGCGTTGGTGCGCCATGCGACTCGGCCGATCGGCGCCCATGCGAGGCGCTAGCCGGTAACAAACCCGTTTCTGATAATGCGACTTCGTTGAATTATTTTGTGTCGTGCGTATTTCCGAGCGGTCGGATTTGAGGGGCGAGCGGTAGAACGCTCGCCCTTTGTGCGCCACGATGCGGCACAATGTACCGTAAAAGCTGTTTATATCCGGTACGAATCGTTCGTTGGTCTTTAATTCTTCTCAACGGAGGTGTTTGAGATGGCAAACGGATTGCTTTTGCGGCTTCGCGAGCGTGAGCTCAGCGCGAGCCCGGCGGAACGCAATGTCATCGCATATGTAAGCGCTCATCCGCACGAGGTGGTCGGGCTGTCCGTCCGCGGTCTTGCCGATGCCACGTTCTCCTCGCCCTCGAGCATTTTGCGCTTTTGCAAGCGTTTGGGTTTTGCGGGCTACAAGGAGTTCCAGCGCGAACTGATTGCCGAGCTGGCGCTCTTAGGTGACAAGAAAGACGTAGCCCTCGAGGACATCTCCATGGATGACAGCGTCGAACGTATCGTGGGGAAGGTGATGAAAAGCAACGTGCGCACGATTGAGGCGACGGCGCGAACGCTCGATTACACCGTCTTGGAGCGATGCGCGGCCCGTCTTAAGCGGGCACGCGCGGTCAATCTGTTCGGTATCGGTGCCTCTCGTTTGGTCGCGCACGATCTGGCGCAAAAGCTCATGCGTGTCGACAAAGAGTGCCATCTGTACGACGACTGGCATGATCAGCTCTTATGTGCCAAGAACATGCATGAGGGCGATATGGCAATCGCCTTTAGCTACTCGGGCTTGACGCAAGAGGTGCTGGACTGCACCGCCGAGGCTCAACGTCACAACTGTCCCGTTGTGGCCGTTACCAAAGTAGATGGATCATCCAAGCTTGCCACCATGGCCGATGCCGTGCTCGGCGTTGCTGCGAGTGAACCCTTGGTCCGCAGCGGTGCCATGGCTTCGCGTATGGCCCAGCTTATGGTTGTCGATGCCCTGTACGCTGCTTACGTTGCCAGCGACTACGAACGGGCGACGCATGTCATTAAACAAAACTACATCGAGAAACAGGAAAGATGAGGTGAATGAAATGCTCGATTTAACAAAATTCACGACCGAACAGCGTAATCAAAGGTCTATGGACCTCGATACGATGACATCGCTGCAAATCGTCACGACGATGAATGATGAGGATCTTCGTGCCGTCCAGTCGGTCACAAAAGTGCTGCCCCAGGTTGCCACAGCAATCGACTGGGCTGCTGAGGCACTCGAGCGCGGCGGGCGCGTCTTTTACATGGGCGCAGGCACCAGCGGTCGTCTGGGCGTACTCGACGCTTCGGAGTGTCCGCCCACGTTTGGCGTGTCACCCGATCTGATTGTCGGGCTCATTGCCGGAGGCGAGACGGCGTTTATCAAGGCTGTCGAAGGTGCCGAAGACAGCGATGAGCTTGGCGCGAACGACCTGCGAGAGCGTGGACTCTCGGACAAGGATCTTGTCGTTGGCCTGGCGGCAAGCGGCCGTACTCCCTATGTGGTGGGCGGCCTTGTGTACGCCAAGGCAACTGGGTGCAAGACCATTGCAATTGCCTGCAACCAAGGGTCAAAGATCGGGGAGAGCGCAGATCTTGCCATTGAACCCGTGCCCGGTCCCGAGGTGCTGACCGGCTCAACGAGGCTCAAGGCGGGAACGGTTCAAAAACTCATCCTCAACATGATTTCAACCGGTGCCATGGTCAAGATCGGCAAGGTATACCAAAACCTGATGGTCGATGTGCAGCAGACGAACGAGAAGTTGGTGGTGCGCGGACAGAACATCGTGATGGAGGCGACCGGCTGCACGCGCGAGCGCGCCGTTCAGGCGCTTGCAGATGCCGGCGGCCACGTAAAAACCGCTATTGTCTCGGTACTGTTGGACTGCGATGCCGAGCAGGCTACGGTAGCTCTTGAGCGGGCGCGAGGCCATGTCCGTGCTGCGGTGAGTGGCCATGAGAAGAGCAATGCCGACGCCCAATAGGTGCGCGGCGTGAGCTGATATGACATCCAGACGAGATACCCAATACAAGGAGGAGTTATGACGAACAAAGAGCTGGCTCAAAAGCTGCTGGACCTTTTGGGCGGTAAAGACAACGTGCTGGCAAACGCGGCGTGCATGACGCGCCTGCGCGTGACCGTCAAAGACACGGGCAACGTTGACACGGAGGGCATTAAGGCACTCGACGGCGTGATGGGCCTGGTCGAGGACGACACGATGCAGATCGTGCTGGGTCCGGGCAAGGTGAATAAGGTGCTCGAGGAGTTCTCCAAGTTCACCGGCCTTGCGAAAGGCGTTGCCGACGAGAGCGTGGTTGACGCTGCGGCCACAAACAAGGCCGCGCAGAAGGCCAAGTACGAGTCTAAGCCGGTTCAGGCCTTCCTCAAGAAGATTTCCAATGTCTTCGTCGCCCTGCTTCCCGGCATCATTGCGGCTGGCCTCATCAACGGTATCTGCAACGTCATTAACGTCTCGACGGCAGGCGCGCTTGCAGGCGAGTGGTGGTACCAGGGCATTCGTTCCATGGGCTGGGCCCTGTTTGCCTATCTGCCCATCTTGGTGGGCTATAACGCGGCGCGTGAGTTTGGTGGCTCCGCTGCGCTGGGCGGCATCGCCGGCATGATGTGTATCGCCAACAGTGCCATGCCCCTGCTTGCGCCTGGCGCGGCTGATCCTGCCGCTGCCATTCTGCTGCCGCTCACCAATGCGCAGTACAACCCCGCAGCGGGCGGCATGATCGCGGCTCTTATCGCTGGCGCATTTTTTGCCTGGATGGAGCGTCAGATTCGCAAGGTTATGCCCAACGCACTCGACACATTCTTGTCCCCGCTGCTGGTGCTCATCATCGGCGCCTTTGCTCTGATGCTCGTCATCCAGCCGGTTGGCGCATGGCTGACGACTGCCATCTTTAGCGTTTTGACCTTTATCTTCGAGAAGCTGGGCGTCCTGGGCGGCTATATCCTGTCGGCAGGCTTCTTGCCGCTGGTTTCCGTCGGCCTGCATCAGGCGCTCACGCCGATCCACGCTATGCTCAACGATCCCGACGGCGCTACCAAGGGCATCAATTACCTGCTCCCCATCCTTATGATGGCTGGCGGCGGCCAGGTCGGTGCCGGTTTGGCGCTGTACTTTAAGACCAAGAACGCCAAGCTCAAGAAGTACGTCGCAGAGTCCATCCCCGTTGGAATCCTGGGTGTGGGCGAGCCTCTGATGTATGCTGTTACGCTGCCGCTCGTTCGTCCGTTTGTGACGGCCTGCCTGGGTGCCGGATTTGGCGGCGCGCTCGCGGCGCTGCTTCACATCGGCACGGTTTCTCAGGGCGTTTCCGGTCTGTTTGGCCTGCTGATCGTCGTTCCTGGTCAGCAGCTCGGCTACGTTGCCGCTATGCTGCTTGCCTATGCCGCCGGCTTTGTCCTGACGTGGTTCTTTGGCGTCGACGAGCAGAAGATCAACGAGTTCTTTGGCGAGTAGTTTGATATCGCGATCCGTGTTGCTCGGGGCTCGCGGAGCGCGGCAGATTTCTTGATGATATGGTTGTGCCGGCGGGGCTAACTGCTCCGCCGGCCTTTTTTAAAGGAGCGTTGAAGCGTGAAAACGGGTATTTCGATTTATCTTTCCAACCCTCTGCAGGGTATTGAGCGGACGATTGAACACGGTGCCGCGGCGGGTGCGCGCTATGCGTTCACCTCGCTGCATATTCCCGAGGATGGGGGAGCGGCGTATGCCGATAAGGTCCGTCATGTGCTGTCGCTGCTTTCCGCCCGCGGCATTGCGCTCATTGCCGATGTGGGGCCGCGCACGTGCGATTTGCTCGGGCTTGAGCGCATCGAGGACCTGCGCGATCTGGGGTTGGAATACCTTCGTTTGGACTATGGCTTTAGCGCCCGGCGGGTCGCGGAGCTGTCCGGTGTATTTCGCATTGTGGTCAATGCATCGACGGTGAGTTCTGATGAAATCGCATCGTGGCGTGAGGCCGGTGCCGATGTGACTCGTTTTGCCGCCTGCCACAATTTTTACCCCAAGCCTTATACCGGTTTAGCTCTGGAGGACATTGCTCGGGTGAATCTTCGTCTTGCGGCGCTTGGATTCGAAATCATGGCTTTTGTGCCGGGTGATGCTAACGTTCGCGGGCCGGTATTCGAGGGACTGCCGACGGTCGAGGCGCAACGCGGTCGCGCGTCAAAGGTTGCTCTCAATATGCTTGAGCTTGCACATGGCGCCGATTGCGACATTGTGTTGGTCGGCGACCCCGATCTTTCCGATGCGGGCTGGGTGCAGTTTGCTCAAGTTTCCGCCGGATACGTGGACCTGCAATGCGAGCTTGAGCCCGGTTATGCCTATGTGCGTGGGCAGATTCATCACGACCGACCCGATTCGAGCACCCTCATCTTTAGGTCTCAGGAGTCACGTACAACGCTTAAGCCGGATTCCGTGCCGACGGATGCCGGAGCCGGCCTGCCGCGAAAGGCGGGGTCGATCGCTGTGAGCAATAGCGGATATGGGCGCTACGAAGGCGAGCTTGAGATTGCGCGGGTTGATCTTCCCGGTGACGAGCGCATGAACGTTGCGGGCCATATCACGCCCGAGGCAATGGAGCTGCTGCCGTTCATCAAACGCGGATTCGGGGTACGGTTCGTTTAGCGTGTGACCCGTGGGCTACAATTGGCCCATCATACGAAGGCGCCTCGTGTGGCGTGTGCCTGCGTTGGCCGATCTATATTCGGAGGATTCCCATGACCGTACTGTTTGTTGAATATCCCAAGTGCTCGACCTGTAAGAAGGCCAAGGCATGGCTGGACGAACACGGGGTAGAGTATATCGACCGCGATATCGTTTTGGACAATCCCACGGCTGATGAGCTTGCGACCTGGATTGCTCGTTCGGGACTGCCGGTGCGGCGCTTCTTTAATTCGTCGGGCATGAAATATCGAGAGCTGGGCCTGAAGGCGCGTCTGGATGCGGGCATGACGGATCGGGAGTGCTACGAGCTGCTGGCGACCGACGGCATGCTGGTCAAGCGTCCGCTGTTGGTGGGCGACGACTTTGCGATTCCTGGGTTTAAGGAAGCGGCCTGGACCGAGGTGCTGCTGTAGTGGCTGCGGAAAGTGCGTCCCGTTTTGAGCTCGGATTCCGGGACGCAGTTTCCGGTTGAAGGGGCTAGCGGAAACCGTATCCCAGTTTGAGCGCGAAATCTGGGATACGGTTTCCGTTTGGGGCCTCTAGGGGAAAGCGCGTCCCGTTCTGGACGTAAATTCCGGGATGAGCTTTCCGGTTGGCGGGCATGCGCACTATCCCGGCTGGCGGGCATATGCGCTAATCCTCAAGCTGTGCCCATTCGTGCGGATCGTAGACTTTTACGTGCTTGTTGGGCTTGCCACTCCAGTACTCCTCGTCCATAAAGGGCAGATATGCCTGAACGCCAGGGCAGATAAAGGGAATCCGCTGCTGTTGCAGTCGCTCGCGCTGACGCTGTTCCAGGTGCGCCTCGGATATGACGGTCGGCATGCCGGACAGCTCGACGAGACTTGCCTGGATTCGCTTAAGGTCGGGTAGTCCCGCGTGCCATGACATCCGCATGATCAAAAAGGATGCACGGCGGTATTTTGCCTGCACCACAGTAATGGCGGGGCGCAGTGTGGGATGGATTTTGTCCCGTTCGGGCCAAAGGTCGGCAGTGATCTCGAGGCCCAGGGTCTCCCATAGGTAATCAAGCTCTTCGTCCATGGCGCCTCGATATCTACGCGATCATTGATACTTCGATTGTGTTGCCTGGTGCTATCGTTTTCGCGGTAGAATCTGCCAACGGTTGACGGCTACCGCTCGCGGCGTTTTGCCCCTCGTGTACAGCGGTCGGCTTCACAGGTCCTTCACGGGTTGGACTAAATTAGGCCAATTTGACTGAATTTCAAAAAAGTCAAAATTGGGGCTTGCGTCACGGCGAGACTTCCCGTATATTTCTTTCTTGCGCAAAGGCACAGCCGAGCGCAGCGATGCAGTCATTGGGATGTCGTCTAATGGCAGGACAGCGGATTCTGGTTCCGTCAATGGGGGTTCGACTCCCTCCATCCCAGCCATTGCATTTGCTACATATGGCCCGTTCGTCTAGCGGTTTAGGACGCCGCCCTCTCAAGGCGGAGATCACCAGTTCGAATCTGGTACGGGCTACCAAAATTGAACGCCCGGGCCTCGTAAGAGACCCGGGTTTTGTGTATTGACCGTATATACGGCGCCTGCCGTGTTTCGCTCAGATCGAGGAGTAGCCATGGATCTGCCCATCAGCTTGCAAGACATCACGTATGCCGAGAACTATCTGGCGCAGGGCGACCTGGCTACGGCGACGCCGCTGCTGGAGCGTCTGGTGGAGCTCGCCGAGGAGTATATCGACGCTGAGTGCAAGACGGAGGAGAAGCGCCAATACTTTAGCTTCGATAGCAAGTTTGAGCGCTTGGCCTATCGCCGCGTGGAGAAGGATCCGCGCGAGCTCGTACAGGTCGAGGTGCCGTTTGACCGCCTGTACTCTGATATGGCGTTTGCCTACATTCGTCAGCAGGATTATGTGAGCGCTCGTAATGCCCTGATGCAGGCTGTGCGTTGGGACCCCATGAACTGCAACTATCGCTTGGATTTGGCCGAGCTGTTCCGCGCACTCGAGGACAAGCAGGAATGGGCATCGCTCTCGTTCTCGGTGCTGGAGCGTGCAAGCGATGGCAAGTGCGCCGCCCGCGCTTACGCCAATCTAGGTCAGTACTTTTTGGAGCCCGAGACCGAGAACGTTTCGGCTGCCGTGGGCTGCGCGCGTCTGGCACTGCGCCTGGCGCCCAACGATGCGCATACGACGCGCCTGCTCAACAAGATTCATACCACCTATCCGGATGCCGCGGACGAGAGCGACGACCATGTGATGGGTGAGCTGTCCCTGCAGGGCGTGCCGACCTCGCCTTCGGCCGAGATTGCCATCTGCCTGATCATGTGCGCGACCGATGCTGCAAGCGACGGCGACAAGCAGGAGGCGACGCGCCTGACGGTGCGTGCTCGCGACTTGGTGGGCGAGGAGGCCTGCGCGGCGATTATCAAACTGGTGCGCGAGAGCGATGCCGAGCTCAATGCCGAGCGCAAGGCAAAGCGCGAGGCTACGGGCTCAAACGCCGATGGCGCCAAGGAGGCCGGCGATGCCCAGTAAGCGCGAGCGCAAGCTCATCTCCAAGAATCGCTCGGCACATCACGAGTACTTTATTGATGAGACCTTTGAGTGCGGCATTGAGCTGAGCGGCACCGAGGTCAAGTCGATTCGCGAGCGTGCTTGCCAGATCACTGACACCTTTGCGTTGATCCGTGGCGGAGAGTGCTGGCTCGTGGGCCTGCATATCCACCCCTATAGCCATGGTGGCGTGTGGAATCGCGATCCCGACCGCCGTCGTCGTCTGCTGCTGCACCGCAAGGAGATCGATTTTCTCGACGGCAAACTGCGCAACCGCGGCTATGCGCTGGTGCCGCTGGAGCTCTACTTTAATACCGATGGCCGCGTAAAGCTGCTGCTTGGTCTGGGCCGCGGCAAGAAGCTCTACGACAAGCGCGAGGATATGGCCAAGCGCGATGTCCAGCGCGAGATCGACCGCGCCCTCAAAGAGCGCAACCGCTAGGCGCTCGACCTGCGGGGACGGTGGGACAAAAACTACTGATATCTTTGTCCCGCCGCGACTACGACTGTCTCATCTTTCTTACTGCTGTCTCTTATACACATCTCCGAGCCCACGAGA
>UQPY01000045.1 GCA_900542965.1 uncultured Collinsella sp. | reverse complement strand
CCGCCATGCTGCCCGTCGTCGCCATGACCGCCGTCTTTAACGCCATTCTGGTCGGCGCCCTCTACTTGCCCATCCAGAAGGCCCTGAAGCTCAACTAGCCCGTTCGACTTTACGAGCCACCCCATCTTGGCGTTCATTCGTCGCTCGCGTACCCAAGTACGCTTCGCTCCTCTTTCTCGCGCCAACCTGGGGCCCCTCGTAAAGCCGTCTCCGTGCTTCACCACCAAAGACTGTCCCAAACGACTAGCTTTTGGGGACGTTCTTAAAAGACTGGTCATTTAAGAACGTCCCCAATGACTATGAAAGGTATCCATGGAAACGATCATCAACGTCGACGATGTCTCGTTCTCCTATGGCACGCAGACCGAGCAGACGCTCAGCCACATTTCGCTCAGCGTGAACAAGGGAGATTTCATCGGCATCATCGGGCCCTCGGGCGCCGGCAAGTCCACGCTTGCCGCCTGCCTGTCAGGTGCCGTGCCCCACCACTACACCGGCACGTTCTTTGGGTCCGTCATGGTTGACGGCCACGACACCTGCGAGGTCTCGCTGACCGACGTGTCGCAAATCGTCGGCAGCGTGCTGCAGGATATCGACACGCAGATGGTCGCTTCGATCGTCGAGGACGAGATGCTCTTTGGCCTCGAGAACTTTGGCGTTCCCCACGACAAGATCGAGCAGCGCTTGAGCGAAACGCTCGAGACCGTCGGCATCAGCGACCTGCGTGACCGCGAGATCGCCACCCTCTCGGGCGGACAGAAGCAAAAGGTGGCCATCGCCGCCATCCTCGCCATGCGTCCGCGCGTCTTGGTTCTCGACGAGCCCACCGCGGCACTCGACCCCGCCAGCTCCACGCTGGTCTTCGAGACGCTGCGTGAGGCAAACCGCACACTTGGAATCACCATCGTCGTCGTTGAGCAAAAGGTCGCCCTACTCTCGGAGTACTGCAACCGCGTGCTCGTGCTCAACCATGGCGAAATCGCGCTGCAGGGCGAGCCACACGAGGTCTTCGCGCATACCGACGAGCTCCGTGCCATCGGCGTCGACTGCCCTCGCGTCACGCGTATCTTCAATAGCCTCGAGGCCGATGGCCTGGTAAGCGGTACCCCCTGCTTGGATGTCGATGAGGCCGAGCGCCTGATTTCGGGCATCGTCGACCCCGCACACGCGGCCATCGAAGCCCAAGCGCCTGCCGGTTCCCCGCATGCGCCGTCGTTGCGCCCTCATGCCAAGGACGCAGAACCCGTACTCACCTTCGACCATGTTGAGTTTGCCTATCCCAATGGCGGCGCCGCCGTACACGACCTTAGCCTGACGCTCTATCCCGGCGAGCTCGTGGGCATCGTCGGCCAGAACGGTGCCGGCAAGACCACGCTCACCAAGCTGCTCACGGGTCTGCTCAAGCCCGCCTCGGGCAGCGTGCGCGTCACGGGACTGGATACTGCAACCGTCCCCACGAGCCGCATTGCCCGCGAGGTCGCAACCCTCTTCCAAAACCCCGACCGCCAGATCTGCAAGGACACCGTGCTCGACGAGGTCGCCTTTGGCCTGGAGCTTGCCGGCATCGACCGTGCCGAGGCGCTGCGTCGCGCCCAGCTCGTCATCGACCGCTTTGGCTTGCCGGCCGACGAGGCGCCCTTCTCGCTCTCGCGCGGTCAGCGACAAATGGTGGCGCTTGCCTCCGTCGTAGTGGTTGAGCCCAAGATCGTCGTGCTCGACGAGCCCACGAGCGGCCTTGATTACCGCGAGTGCATGACCGTCATGGAAACGGTGCGCACCATGGCCGAGCGCGGTTGCGCCGTTATCATGGTCTGCCACGATATGGAAGTCGTCTCGGATTTTGCCGAGCGCATTGTGGTAATGGCCGACGGTCGCATCCTCGACCGCGGCCGCACGCACGAGCTATTCTCGAACATCGATCTCATGCGGCGTGCCTACGTGGAGCCTCCCCAGGTTATTGAGCTCTCGCGCCGTCTGGCATCTTCCGTCTCGACCGCTTTTGCGCAGGTGAGCGAGGTCTCCGATGTCGTTCGAATTACCAAGGAGATGGTCCACCGTGGTTAACGTCATCGACTACATGCCGGGTGACACGCTGCTGCATCGCCTGAACCCCGTCGTCAAACTGGGCCTCGCCGCCGCCATCATCGTCGGCATCTTCTTGTCCGACACCTACGTGGCGCTGCTGGGCTTTTTGGCGCTCACCCTTGCCCTGGGTGCCTATGCGGGCGTCGTCAACCGCCTGTTCTCGCTGCTCAAGTTGCTGATTCCGCTCGCGCTTATCATGCTGGTGCTCCAGCTGGCCTTTATGCGCGATGGCAACGTGGTGTGGGGCTTTATCACCGACACGGGCCTCATCACAGGATCGAAGGCCTGCCTGCGCCTGCTGGGCGTGGCGTTACCACTCATCCTCATGCTCATGGTGACCAAGCTCAACGACCTTGCCAACGCCTGCGTCGAGGTGCTGCACGTGCCGTATCGCTATGCTTTCACTTTTACCACGGCGCTGCGCTTCGTGCCGGTGTTTGGTCAAGAGATGAACGCCATCATGGAGGCGCAGACCGCACGCGGCGTCGAGTACGACACCAAGAACCCCATCAAGAAGCTTAAGCTCATGCTGCCACTGTGCGTGCCGCTGCTCATCTCGAGCGTGGGCAAGACCGATGCCACAGCCTTGGCGGCAGAACAGCGCGGCTTCTATCTGCGTACGCGCGCCAGCTCGTACAAGCGCTACCCCATCAAGGGCCTAGACATCGCCGTGCTCATCGTCAGCATCGCCCTCATCGCCATCGGCTTCCTGTTCTAGTTCACCACTGACAGCAACCGCCCAACGCAAAAGGCCTCGGCTCGCACCAAACGAGCCGAGGCCTTACTGTTTCACCAGATAAAACCTACCAAAATTAACCTGTCCCTTTTTGACAGGTCGGAAGCTAGAGGCGGTAGGGAGCGCCGCTACGGATGATGGATTCGCGCACCAGGACATCCATGGCGTCGAGGGTGATCTCGGGCATCTCTCGGTACTTTTGCAACACCGAGAGCTCGGTGCAGGCCAGAATGACGCGGTCGCAGCCGCTACGGGCGAACTCCCACATCACGCGGTCGAACTTATCCATATCGGGCTCACGTCCGGCCTTCACATCATCGTAGATAAGCGACATCACATCGTTCTGACGTTTCTCGCTGGGATAGACGACCTCAACACCCGCAGCCTTACATTCGCGGCCGTAGACGCCCGCGCCCACGGTGCCATCGGTGCCCATGATGCCGATCTTATGCACCGGCTCGGCCGGCATACTCAGGTTGGGGTCGAACTCACACTCCCCCATCACCGCACCGGCCAGAGCATAGCGCACCGACTCACGCGGCATGTGGATAATCGGCACCTTCGTAAACGACTGGATCTGGTCATAGAAGTAGTGTGACGTGTTGCAGGGAATGGCAATGTGTGCACAGCCCAGCGACTCGAGTGCCTGGGCGCACTCTTTCATGGTCGCCAGCAGTTTGGCATGCTCGCCGGTCTTAATGGCCAGCGTGCGGTCGGGCATGGTCGACTTGGAGAGTACCACCATGTCGATATGTTCCTGATCGCAGGCAGCAGCCGTATGACGCACCACCTGGTCGTAGTAATACGACGTGGCCTCGGCGCCCATGCCGCCGATAACTCCCAGCTTTTCCATCGCCGCCTCCTTGGTGACGCTTGCGCAATTGCGCGTATCATACCCGCGCCCGCCCGATGCAAACCGGACGGGCGCCGCGCTCATCTACTTGTAATACGTCTTGAACAGCTTAAAGTGGCGCAGCTTGGTGTGCCACATGCGCAGCCAGCGGTTAAAGACAAAGTCGCCCTTCATAAACGAAGGGTCGGCGCCCTTGCCTTCCTTGTCCAGGCGATGCACCTTAGCGCGCAGCTCGGGATCCTTGACGTACTTGTCGACGACGCCCATGGGGACGACCATCCACAGGGCCTCGTCCTGAGCCGTCACAAACTCCGGCTCAAACGGACGGTTGAACACATACTCGTCCACCACATACTTGGCAACGTTAAAGCCGCTGTTGGTAACGTAGTAGTTGCTGCGGCCCTGGCGCGTGTTGAAATCGAAGAACTTAAACGAGCCGTCGCGCTCGTCGTACTTTACGTCAAAGTTGGAATAGCCCACAAAGTGAAGGTCCTCGAGCAACTTACGCACGCCGCCCATGAGCTCGTCGTTGGGCTCGGTAATGATACAGGCATGGTTGCCGACACCGTGGGGCTGATGCTCCTCGAGTAGCACATGGCCCAGGCACATCATGCGGACCTTACCGTTGCGGTCGGAATAGCTGGTGAGCACGCGCATGTACTCGTCGTTGCCGGGCACGCGATCCTGCAAGATCAGGTCGTCGGTGTAGCCGCTGGCATACGAGTCGCGAATGACCTGTTCCAGCTCGGCGCGGTCGGCAATCTCATAGGCCTTCTTCTGGCCCTCGAACTCATGCTGCCACCACATGATGCCGTCAGAAGGCTTCAGAATCATCGGGTAAGGAAAATCAATCTGGTCGAGCACTTCGGCAGGCGCCTCACCCTGGGCATTGAGCATCGCCTTGGTAAAGGTAAACGTGTGCGGATAGGGCACGCCATGCTTCTCGCACAGCTCGTAGAAGATCTCCTTCTTCTGGCACTGCTCGAGCATGCTGTAGGGCGCGTAGGGAGCGACGATGTTATCCGCCAGCTCATGAGCATCCTTGGCTTGAGCCACGAGAGCGACATAGTTGTCGCCGCAGCCCACAAGGACAATAGTCTTGTCGGCATGCGCTTGGGCAATGCCGTTGACGGTTTTGAGCATCACGGGCATGGTGTCGATATCCACGTTGGGCGTGTAGTCGATAATCTGGCTGCGGTACGCGGGACCCGTCTGATACTTGCCAAAGACCAGACTCTTGACCTGGTACTCCTCGTAGAAGGCGCGCGCCACCGAATAGGCGTTGATGTCGCCACCAAGCAGCACGGGAATGAACTCGCGCTCTGTAAATTGCAATGCCATGGAAACTTCCTATCATGAACTGCCCACACAACGGGCGGTCTTTGCGCAACTGATTTATTCTAGCGTGCCAAGCCGCCGGCGCCCAAAGCTCCACCGTATCTATGGCAATCGACGTAATCGTCCAGCACGAAGACGGCGCCCACCGTTGTATGACAATGGGCAATGAACCTACCGTTGTTGTAGGATTCAGCGTATTGACATCTTCGAGCGAAAGGTGCACACGTGCCCCAAGACCATCCGACCGATAATCCCATCCTCAATGCCGCGAGGCGCGAGCTGGCGGAACGTGCGAAAGCGACCGCTCCCCTGTGCACGGCAAACGACGCCTACAACGGACCCGCCCGCATCGTCTCGATCAACACGTCGGCACACAAGGGCACGCGCAAGTCGCCCGTCGCCGACGGGCACGACACCGTTATAGAGCAATTTGGCCTCGCCTCCGACGCACACGCCGGGCATTGGCACCGCCAGGTTTCCTTTTTAGCTGCAGAGTCTATCCAGACGGCGCAGGCGCGCGGGCTCGATGTGCACGAGGGCGACTTCGGAGAGAACTTCACAACCCGGGGCATCAACCTGCTCTCGCTCCCCTTGGGCACACAGCTCAAGCTTGGCAGCGAGGTGCTTGTCGAAATCAGCCAAATCGGCAAGGTCTGCCACACACGCTGTGCCATCTACTATCTCGCCGGCGACTGCATCTTTCCCCACGAGGGCGTTTTTGGCGTGGCACTAAAGGGCGGAGAGGTCTACGCCGGCGACGATATCCAGGTAATCAAACTCGGCGACGGCACCTGTTCGTTCACCCCCGCCGAGGCCCTCGAAGAGATTGAGCAGGCTCGCCAGAAGGGCACGCTGTAGTTATAAAACCCCACGTTGAGATGGCTTTTACAGCCCAAAACTCCTCTCAAACAGAGCTCTGTAACGTTAAAGTTGAACTCTATGGTTTCTCAACAATTCATCATAACTGCAGGTCAAAGCCAAAGCCTCAAGTTCAACTTGACCCTTTGGAACCTTTAAGGTTCAAGTTGAGGTCGAAAGCAGTAGTAGAATACCGTTCGAACCATAACCTACGATTGATTGCAGAGGGACTGGATGCAGCATTCGAATCATCGCACCGCAGCGCTCATTGCGTCGAAGCCGGCTCGCATCATCACGAGTGCCGCGCTCGCCGTTGCGCTGACGGCCACGCCGATGCTCTCCCCCGTTGCGGCGTATGCCGCCTCGCAGGCAACGCAGGACCAGCTTTCCGCAGCCCAGCAGAAGATCGAAGCCGCCACGAGCGCCTACAACGACGCCCGCACCAAACTCGATGACCTGCAAAAGCAGATTGACTCCAATGAGGCAAGCATCGAGGAAATCGAGGCCAAGCTTCCCGAGCAGCAGGCCAAGGCAAGCTCCGCCATGCGCGATCTGTACAAGTATCAGAAGGGCACCAATCCCATCGTGAGCTTCCTGGTCAACGCGCAGAGCCTGGGTGAGTTCATCACGACCTGCAAATACACCAACCAGATCACGAGCTCGAGCGTCGACGAGATCGAACAGCTCAATAACATGCAAACCGAACTCGAGCAGAACAAGGCTGAGCTCCAGCAGGCCAAGTCTCAGCTTGAGGCAGAGCAGAAAAACGCCGAGGATGCGCTGGCGCAGGCCCAGCAGCTCCGCAGCGAGGCACAGGCAAAAGCCGAGCAGGAAAATGCCGCCGAGCTTGCCAAGCTTGAGGCCGATAAGGCCGCTGCCGCCGAGAAGCTCTCGGGCGAGGGCGTAAGCGGCAGCAATTCCAGCAGCCAGGCCACCAACACCAACACCACCATCGACACCACGGTGAACAACGCCAATACCGGTAGCTCCGATTACGATTCGTTCATTAATGAGTGGACGAGCCGCATCGACAATTATCTCGCTGGCTCCCCCATGGCAGGCCAGGGCTATAACTTTGCCGTCGCCGCTTGGAATACCGGTGTCGATCCCCGTTGGTCCCCCGCCATCGCCTGCATCGAGAGCACCAAGGGCGCTTATTGCGCCAATTCTTACAACGCCTGGGGCTGGAGTGCACGTGGCGGCGGTTGGCGCAGCTTTGGCAGCTGGAGCGAGGGCATCTCCGCTCACGTTGCCTATCTGGGCGCCAACTACGGCTCCACCCTTACCCCGGCTGCGGCCAAAAAGTACTGCCCGCCCACGTGGCAGGACTGGTACAACAAAGTCGCCGCTCAGATGAACCGCATCTAAGTGCAACTGCAAAGGGCCCCAATAGGGCCCTTTTCTTTTAGGTAGCGGAGGTATCGACGACGCCGGTCGCATTGGCAACCGCGACTATGACGATCATGCACAGGAGCAGCACACCCAATGCCTTGAGCCAGAGTTTCGCGAGTTTCTTGCCGCGATAGCTGTCGAGCAGTGCGAATCGCCGACGAAGACGGCGCTTATCGAGCAGCGCAAAATGCATAAGCACCATAAGACCATCGACAAAGAAAAAATACTCGATTATGAGAAGCCACGTCGGGTAACTTTGGTTTGCTCCGGTGGGGTGAAAGACGGCAAAGTGACTTCCGGCAAAGAACACAAGCAGCGAGAAGCAGATGAGCGTATTCCAAATGCGCCCCAGAGACTCCGGAACGCGAGAGAGCAGACCACATGCAGCGGAGGCGGCAGGCCTAGGAAGCACTGTGGGGTTCTGGAGCCCTTGGGGCGTCAACACCGTCTCCGAGGCCGGAGTACGGACAAGCACAGGCGCAGGAGGCCGCACGGGGCGACTTAGATCGTATGCCGCGCGCGTCGCCCGTCCCAACGCTTCCGCGCTCGCAAAACGCTTGGCCGGGTCGAGCGCCATCGACATGCAGACGGCATCGGCAAGTGGAGTGGGAATGCCGCATGCCTCACATTGCTCGCGCATGTCGAGCCCTGGTTTAGGGTCGACTCCCGTCAAGCAAAAGAACAACAGGGCCCCAAGTGCGTAGACATCGCTGCGCACACTCGTCTGCCCAAACCCATACTGCTCGGGCGGCGCATAGGGTCGCGTGCCAAACTTGACGGTGTCAGCATCGGCGCCATCGCGCCATACGCGCGCGATCCCCAGGTCGATAATCACCAGCGATGAAAATGTCAGGCCGTCATCAGGCGTATAGTTGGCACCTGTCACGATGATATTCGACGGCTTGAGGTCGCGATGGATCACCGGCGCCGACGTCTCCCCCACCATTGCAAAACCGGCATGGAGCTCGCCCACGGCATCGCATAGGGCAGGATACAATTCACGCGCATAATCGGGGGTGGCTCCCAGACGGTCCACCAGCGCCCCGAGTGTCTCCCCTTCGATGTATTCCATAACCACGTTGAGCTCGTCGCCCACACGACGACAATCGACGATTCTGGGCAGGTGCTCAAAACGCCTGCCTGCCCGCTGAGCGGCAAACAGACGCTCGTATGCCCCGCCGATTTGAGCCGAAGCATCGATGCGTTTACGAACAAAGGGACCGAGCGAACCACCGCCGGTTCCTTCAAAGTACACGAGCTCGGTTGTTTCAACGGACGAGCGCTTAAGTACACGCTCCACGCGATAGCTGTCGTCGCAATCGAGCGACGCCAGGTGCTCGGCAAGCGCTGCGGTCAGCTCGTCATCGGAATATGTTGGGGTCTGAGTATCCATAGCCTCCATCATAGCGCAGGGCGCAGACACCCCATGGCATCCGCGCCCCGTTCGTTTGCATCGTTGTTCGGCAGCTCCGCCGGCTCAGATATCAGCCGCTAACTCACCGTCTCCTCGCCAAAGCGATACAGCTCTTCATTGACCTTTTGGAGGCTACAGCCACGGTCGATGCAAAAGATGACAATCGCATCGCGACGGTCTTTACAGTTGAGGACGCTTGCCCCGGCAGCCGTCAAGGCGCGGTTGGTCTCCTTGAGCGTCAACGCCATCGCAAAGGCAATCTGCAGCACCTTATTGCGGCTCGGATGCCGCGCACCGGTAAAAATCTGATAACCAAAAGTCTCATTGAGGTCGGCCATGCGCACCACGCGCGAGCGCTCTAAGCCCTTTTCCTGCAGCAGCTGCTTAAGGTAGTCCGAAAGCGACGGGGCGGCAAAGTCGTGTTCTTTGATATAGCCATCGATGTTTGGCGCGTCGAGAAGCTCATTGAGCAACTCCTCGGTCAGCTTTTTATCGGGCATACGACTTCACCTCCCCCAGTGCATACAACATGCTAGAAACCGCTTACGTCCGAACGCTCCCAGCTAGCAACCTGGTCGGGAGACACCGTACCCAGCGCCTCGAACTTCCAAGAGCCGCCCGCCTTCAGATGATTGGTGTTTGCAAGAGCCGTTCCAACCTGGTTGCCATCGGCATCATACAGAACATATTCGATCTGAATGTAGCTCTTTTCCTTGTCCGTGTTATTGGTCAGCGTGCCCGTGATCTTATAGGCAAACTGATTGGAGGTGTCTTCAGCCTCGTCAGCAATGGTATACGGTTCTTGCGGTTCTTTTTGCTCCTCAGCCTGCTGTGTCGCCTCGGCAGGCTTTGCCGAATCGCTCGCAGACGAATCGGTTGAATTGCCACCCATAGAGCCCACAGCACCGACAATAACCAGCACCACGATGACGCCTAGGACAATCTTGCCGATCGGCTTCTTTCCCTCTTTTGCCATTATTCATCCTTCCTACGATCCGGCTACCGTGCCGGTACACAGCACATCGTAGGAAGGATTGAACTTGAATTCATTAGCTGAGAGCTAAGGCTGCGGTAAACGACCAATGCAGTTATCCAAACGCCGAGCAAACGCACTGCGCGCGACCGTCTGCTGGCAGTGCATCAACCCACCGTGACGGATTCCCCGGTAAAGGCACTGATCATCAACAGGACAAAGAAAACAAGGTAGCTGGCACTCAGCAGGTACGCAATGATCAGAAAGACGACCCAGCCGACATTGGTTTTACCGTCGGCACGGCGTTGCTCGCGATTGCGGCAGAGCCAAATCGTCACGCCGATGGCAGTGATAAACAGCACGAGCGCCGCCGCGGCAAGCCCGGCAAGCGCAAACATCACGCCAATGCTCACAGCAATAACCGGAAGCAGCAGCAAACCGCACCCGCATCCACCCGGACTATATACGGCAGACTGTCGGCGTCGTTCCATCGTCACTCCATCACAAGCAATCGTTTATAGACATCGAGGCCTTTGAGTAGGATTTCCTCGTCAAAGAGCATGCTATCGGTATGCAGAGCGCTTGTGGCATAGGCGGGGCAGCCATCCGAATCACTCGGGTTGTCTTGGTCCTCTGGCATACCCGTGCCCAGCAGGAAAAACACGCCCGGCAGATAGCGTTGATAGAACGCGAAATCCTCGGCGATCAGCAGCGGCTCATCCACGAGCTGTAGCTCGGGCAAGGCAGGCGCGACATTGGCAAATAGCTCGGGGTCGTTGTCGACCGGCGGATAGCCCTCGGCAAAGTCGAGATCATACGTGCAGCCCGTTGCGGCACAGGCATCGTCCAGCACGCGGCGCACGCCTTCGCGCGCCCGGTCGAACATGTCGTCCGTAAACACACGCAGGCTTCCGGCCACATGGGCCTCCCCCGCCACCGCGTTGCAAACGGTGCCAGCCTGCAGCAGGCCAAACTTGCCGATACAGGGTTCGTCGGTGCCCAGCTCGTCCATCAGTTCGCGCTCGGCAACCAAGAACTTGACAGCCGCCAGCGCCGCATCGTGCGATTCCTCGACCGGAACGCCATAGGTCTTAGCGATATGGATGCTCGTCCCGTGAATATGAATGTGTGTCTCACTCGAACGCGCCAGCAGCGGACCGGAACAACTCGCCAACGTGCCGGCAGGCAGATCGGGCCACACATGGAAGCCAAAAATGCGGTCAGCCCCATAGCGCTCGAACACACCGCTCTCGCATACCGTCTTGGCACCACCGGTCGTTTCCTCGGCCGGCTGGAACACAAAGAGAACGTTGCGCCTAATGGCGCCCGGCTGCTCGCGAATCGTACGGTCGACATACGTCGCGGCGGCAAGTGCCATGGCCATGTGTCCGTCATGTCCGCAAGCGTGCATCTTGCCGGGATGGATCGAGGCAAAGGCCGCTCCCGTCGCCTCCGCGATGGGCAGCGCATCCATATCGGCGCGAATCGCCGTGGCACGCGCGGCACCAACGCCAGCGTCGAAGAAAGCGCAGACGCAGCTGGGACACGGATGGGTCACCTCGCAAGCGAGCGGCGCCAACATGCCCTCGATATAGGCGATAGTCTGCGGAAGATCGAAATCGAGCTCCGGAATGCGATGGAGATCGCGGCGATAGCGACGGAGTTCTTGGAGCTCGGTCATAGAGGATCCCTTCGTGAGGCACATCTGTTGCAACTTATTGTGATACAGGATTGTGGCGCACATGTTTCCAGCATATCCCTGCATTTTTTAAACGTTATATACGAATACTCTTGTTTGGTAAAGTGCAACGTGATAGGGTCTTTACCACTTGATAGAGGCGCGGGCACGAAGAGCCGCGGGCGAGCCGGCAGGCTTTGACCCCGTGGGGAGGCGAAACCCGCCGAACTGGGTTTTACGGGCACGAACAACCTGGTGGGCCTGTGGGAAACACCCACAGGACTGTCTGCAGCAATGCGGGAGCGCTATCCGGACATTGGGTCCACGCTATGCGGATTCGATGCGCAGATGGCGCCGTCTGGATAGCGAGGTTTACGGGACATGGCATTGACCCCCAACGAGGCATATGCGGCCAAACAGCCGTTTGTGGACAAGGAGACACTCGAGCATATCGTCGAGCAGTTCCCCACGCCGTTTCATCTATACGACGAGGCGGGCATCCGCCGCAACATGCAAGAAGTGCGCGACGCCTTTGCATGGAACCCGGGCTTTAAGGAATACTTTGCCGTCAAGGCCAACCCCAACCCGGCGCTCATCTCCATTCTCAACGAATACGGCTGCGGCTGCGACTGCTCGAGCTATACCGAGCTCATGATCGCCCGCTCGCTGGGTATCACGGGACACGACATCATGTTCTCGTCCAACGACACGCCGGCTGCCGACTTTGAGCTCGCCGACAAGTTGGGCGCCATCGTCAACTTTGACGACATCAGCCACATCGAGTTCTTTGAGCGCGTTGCGGGGCCCATTCCCAAGACGGTCAGCTGCCGCTTTAATCCGGGCGGCCTGTTCCAGCTCTCCAACGGCATCATGGACAACCCGGGCGACTCCAAGTACGGCATGACCACCGAGCAACTCTTCGAGGCGTTCCGCATGCTCAAGGCCAAGGGCGCCGAGGACTTTGGCATCCACGCATTCCTTGCCAGCAACACCGTCACCAACGACTACTACCCCAAACTCGCACGCATCCTCTTTGAGCTTGCCGTGCGCCTGGAGCGCGAGACCGACGCACACGTCGTCTTCATCAATCTGTCCGGCGGCGTCGGTATCCCCTACCTGCCCGAGCAGCAGGCTAACGACATCCACGCCATCGGCGAGGGCGTACACGCAGCCTACGACGAGATTCTGGTCCCCGCCGGCATGGGCGATGTGGCGATCTGTACCGAGATGGGTCGCTTTATGATGGGCCCCTACGGCTGCCTGGTCACCAAGGCCATCCACGAGAAGCAGATCTACAAAGACTATATCGGCGTGGACGCCAGTGCCGTCGACCTCATTCGTCCCGCCATGTATGGCGCTTACCACCACATCACGGTGATGGGTCAGCCGGGCGGCGCCGACAAGGCCACGGCGCCCGTCACGAACACGTACGACATCACGGGCAATCTGTGCGAGAACAACGACAAGTTCGCCATCGATCGTGAGCTGCCGCATATCGACATGGGCGACCTGCTTGTGATCCACGATACCGGCGCGCATGGCTACTCCATGGGCTACAACTACAACGGACGCCTGCGCTCCGCCGAGGTCCTGCTGCGCCCCGATGGCTCGGCCGACCTCATCCGACGCGCCGAGCGCCCGGTCGATTACTTTGCCACGCTCGACGTGCTGCCGTGCGGCCGAGAGTTGCTGGCCAAGTCGCGCGCCGAAAGTGCCCGCCACCGCGCTCAGGACGAGCGCCTGGCCGTCGCCGCTCAGTGGAACAAACGCATCCAGATCGCGGAAGCGAAGGAGAAGAACATGGACATCCGCAATCTCGAGGGTTCAATCGTCGCCCTTGTCACGCCGTTTAAAAAGGACGGCAGTGTCGACTTTGACGCGCTCGAGCGCCTTATCGATTTCCACCTGCAAAATGGCACCGATGCCATCCTCACCCTGGGCACCACCGGCGAGAGCGCCACGATGACCGACGACGAGGACAACTCCGTTGTCGCCGCAGTGGTCAAGCAGGTTGCGGGACGCGTCCCCGTCATTGCCGGCTCGGGCTCCAACTCCACGCAGACCATGCTCACCAAGTCGCTCACCTATCAGGGACTGGGCGCCGACGGCCTGCTGCTCATTACCCCCTACTACAACAAGTCCAACGAGGAGGGCATCTACCAGCACTTTAAGACCGTGGCCGACGCCGTGGACATCCCCTGCATCCTGTACAACATCCCCGGCCGCTGCGGCTGCGGCATCAGCGAGCGCAACGTAGAGCGCTTGGCCGCGCACCCCAACATCATGGGTATTAAGGAAGCCTCGGGCAACGTCGCCTACGCGGCCAAGATTGCCCACCTGTTGTCCGACGACTTCCGCATGTACTCGGGCGAGGACGCGCTCACCGTGCCGCTCATGAGCCTGGGCGCCTCGGGCACCATCAGCGTGTGGGCCGACGTTCAGCCGCAGCTCGTGCATGACATGTGCCGCGCCTATCTGGACGGTGACGTGGCACGTGCCCGCGATATCCAGATTGCCGGTCAGCCGCTCATCAACGCCCTCTTTAGCGAGGTCAACCCCATCCCCGTCAAGGAAGCGCTCGCTCAGATGGGTATGATCGAGGCAAACTACCGCATGCCGCTATGCCACATGGCCAACGACACGCGCGCCGCACTTACCGATGCTCTGAAGGGAGCTGGTCTGCTTGATTAAGACCGTCATTATGGGAACGGGCCGCATGGGCTCGCTCATCCGCACCACCGCCGAGGGCGTTGTCGACGCCGCCGGTCAGCCCGTTTTTGATATCGTCGCCCAGATCGGTTTTGATCTGTCCGAGCTCGAGGGCGCCCCGGCAGCCGACGTCATCATCGACTTCTCGAACGTCGTGACCTTCGATGCCGTCGTCGCCTATGTCGAGCGCACGGGTGCCGCGTTGGTCTCGGGCACCACGGGCTACACGCCCGATCAGATGGACCGCCTGCGCGAGCTGGGTCAGAGCGCCCGCATCATGCACTCCGGCAATTACTCCATCGGTATCGCAGCCCTGCGTCATCTGGTAGCACAGGCCACACGCGAGCTGCCCGGCTTTGACTGCGAGATCGTCGAGACGCACCACAACCAAAAGGTTGACGCCCCGAGCGGCACTGCCAAGCTACTGCTCGACGCCGTCGTCGAAGCTGAACCCGAGGCAGGCTACCACCCCGTCTATGGCCGCGAGGGCATGTGCGGCGCGCGTGACCCCAAGGAAATCGGCATGCACTCGCTGCGCGGTGGCACTGTCGCCGGCGTGCACGAAGTGAGTTTCTTTGGCCAGGACGAGGAGGTCACGCTCACCCACCGCGCCACGAGCCGTCAGATCTTCGTCAACGGCGCCCTGGCCGCCGCCCAGAAGCTCGTCACCCGCGAACCCGGCTTCTATACGTTCGACCAGATCATGTTTGCCTAACCAGGTATCAACCGGATCCACCCAAAGGAGAGACAGCAAATGAGCAACGCAGCCGAGATGGATGCACAGGAGATTATCAACTACATCGC
>UQPY01000044.1 GCA_900542965.1 uncultured Collinsella sp. | reverse complement strand
GAGATTACTACGCGTCTCGTGGGCTCGGAGATGTGTATAAGAGACAGCTCCAAGGACGTATCCTTGGAGCGAACGGTAGCGATGATCTGATCCAGACGGTCCGAGATCTCGTCGAAGTTGCGGACGGAACCCTCTGGCATGGCTACTCCTCGACGGTACCGGTCTCGGCCTCGGCGACCTCAGCGTCCTCGTCGAGAACGCCGGCCTCGGCCTGAGCAACCGCAACCTTTGCGGCAGCCTCGGCAGCCTGTGCCTCCTCGCGAGCGCGATCCTCGGCCAGCAGCTCCTGGTACAGGTCCTCGCCCGGCAGCTCCTCGCTGCGAGCGATCTTACCCAGAACGCCGTTGACGAACGACGCGGACTGGTCGGTGCCATAGGCCTTGGCAAGCTCGACGGCCTCGTTGATCACGATGGCGTCCGAGACCTCCTCGTCGGTGAGGAAACGCATCTCGTAAACGGCGATACGCAGCAGATTGCGGTCGGCGCCGGGCATGCGCATAAGATCCCAGTTCTTGGCAACGGAGCGCAGAGCACAGTCGATGCGGTCGATATGCTCGTAGGCACCTCGGCACAGCTCCAGCGCATAGGGATCGAGGGGACCCTTCGAGATCAGGAAATCACCCTCGAGGACGCGCTCGAGCGGGCTGTCCGTGGCCTCGGCCTGGAATAGCAACTGCAGCGCCTGACTGCGGGCAAGCGTACGCCCGCGATAAACCTTAAGGCTCAAAGGTTACTCCTTGGGGAAAACGAGGCCGTCAATGCAAACGTCAACGCGCTCGACCTCGACGCCCACCTGAGCATCGATGGCGGCGACCACGGCGGCGCGAACGGCCTCGGCGAGTTTCTTGAACGGATAGCCAAAGAACACCACGACGCGCACGGTGAGTGCGAGCTTGTCGCCGACGACCTCGGCCTCGACCACCGGCTCAGAAGCCGGGGCCTTGGACGAGAGCATCATGGAGACAAGGTTGGTGGCAAGGTCCTTGACGCCAACGGAGGCGATGCCCTCGACATCGGACACGGCGCGCGAGACGATGGCGGTCAAAACATCGGGCGAAATGCCGATGCCGTCAATCTTGATTTCCTGGGGCATGAGTCCTCCTAGAAGAGTTGGTTGCTAGACGCGGGAGACGAACTTGCCGTCGCGGGTGTCAACCTTGATGACCTCGCCCTCGTTGAGGTACATGGGGACCTGGATGACAGCGCCGGTGTCGATCGTGGCCGGCTTGGTGGAACCCTGGACGGTGTCGCCCTTAAAGCCCGGGTCGGTCTGGACGATGGTGGTCTCGATGAACATCGGCGGAGTCACGCCCATGAGCTCATCGTCGGCGAAGAGCAGCTGGCAGATGTCGTTCTCGCGCAGCCACTTGGAGTTCTCGCCCACCATGTCCTCGGGAACGGGAACCTGCTCATAAGACTCGTTGTCCATGAAGATGTAGTCAGTGCCATCGTTGTAGAGGTACTGGAACTCACGGGTGGTGAGCATGACGCTCTCGAACTTGGTGCCGGCGTTGCAGGTGTTCTCGACGACGCGGCCGCTCTTGATGTCGCGGGTCTTGTAGCGCACAAACGCGCCACCCTTGCCCGGCTTGACATGCTGGAACTCGACGATGGTGTAGACCTTGTCCTTAATGCGGAGACCGAGGCCGTTCTTGAAGTCGGCGGTAGAAATGGTAGGCATAGCGACCTTTCTTGTTATGGGCAGAACGCACAAGCGTCCAAATTACATACGACCGAAATTATACACTTGCAGACGGCGCCTGCAGCGAGCGCATAAAAAGAGAACGCGGGGCGCCCGAATTGCTCCGGACGCCCCGCCCCAAAAATCTATCGAAATGGGCTAGCAATCGATGACGTGCAGGTCGTGCGGGGTCTTGGTGAAGGGCTCATAGCCGTTCTCGGTGACCACGCCGTAGTCCTCCAGGCGCACGCCGCCCACGCCGGGCAGGTAGACGCCGGGCTCCATGGTGATAACCGAGCCGACCTCGATGATATTCTTGCTGCGGTTAAAGTTGGGCAGCTCATGGATGTCGATGCCCACGCCGTGACCCAAGCCATGGTTATAGTAATCGCCATAGCCGGCATCGCCGATGATCTTCTTGGAGAGCTTGAAGATGTCGTTGCCCTCAACGCCCGGATGGATGGCGGCGACGCACTCCTCGTGCGTACGGCGCACGAGTGCGTACAGGTCGAGCTGCTCCTGGGTGGGCTCGCCCATCACGACAGTGCGCGTCATGTCGGAGCGGTAATCGCAATAGCCCGCGCCGTAATCCATAAGAACGAAATCGCCCTTCTCGATCACGCGGTCGCTCGGCACGGCATGCGGGTTGGCGGTGTTGGGGCCGCTCGCGACGATGGAACCGAAGGCCAGGCTGTCGGCACCGTTGGCGAACATAAAGTTCTCGAGCTCGTTGCGTACCTGCTTCTCGGTCATACCGGGCTTAATAAAGCCGAGCATGTGCTGGAAGGCGGCATCGGTGATCGACTGCGCATGGCGCATGAGCTCAATCTCCTCGGCGTCCTTGATGGCGCGCATCTTGCGGATATCGTCGTGCATCAGCGGCAGCATACAGGCGACGGAACGGTCCTCCAGGCCGCGCTGAATACCCTGGTAGAAATTAATCTGCATATCGTCCTCGACAGCGCAGACGCGGCATTTGTTGGCCGCGATCTTGCCGGCGACCCAACCGGGGATGGTGCCCTCATCCATGTCGTAGACCCAGGGACTGCCGGCGGGCGTGTTCTCCTCAAAGCTGTTGAGGTAGCGCGAGTCGGTGTGGAACAAGCACTGGTCGGCCGTAATAAACGCAGCGTGCGGGAACTCGAAGGTGTAGTCGAAGACGCCCTTCACGCCCGTAAGCCAACGAAGGTTGGCCTCGTCGCGCACCACGATGGCGTCGTAGCCACGCTCGACCATCAGGGCACGGACGCGCTCGATACGACCGGCAGGACCGGCAGCAAACTCAGACATGCAGATTCCTTTCTTCTTGTCTCTATATAGACGGAACGGGTCTCAACCGAACGACGGAATCGCATGCGATCCGCAATCGATTGGAAACCCGTCCCTCAACATGATACGAAAGACGATGGATGTCAATAAATCTTAGAGAAGTTCTTTGCGAGAAGCCAAGTAGGCGTGAGCATGGCGCTCAAGAACCTCGTCCTCAACGCTCGTTAAACGAATGGCGCCGAGTGCCGCGGGCAGCGGCAACATACTGCGGTTCGAGCGGGCGAACTGCTGCCTGCGGAACTCCTCGATAAACGCGGTGGGCTCCAGGTCGAAGGCAAGCTCCTCGATGCCAAAGTCCTCCAGGCAGTCATCGACCTCAAAGACGTAATCGATATCAAAGTCGCAGGCATCATGTGCTAGGCGCGCCTCAAAGCGCATGCCCTCGGATAACAGCTGATAGGCAGGGACCTGCGAAGCGGCATCGCCCAAGCAGGCGCGCAGGGTACACTCCCCCGTCTTGCCAAAATCGAGCGCATGGCGAGCGCTCGGGTTCGTGGCCATCAGTACGTCCTTACGGGCAGTCTGAGACCATTGAACGGCATTGACGAGCGCGACCTCCTCGCCCGCGAGAATCTCGGGGACGGTCTCGGTAAACTGATTCCAGCGGGACTTGCTGCTCGAAAGCATGGTGCCAACAAGTACCGCATAGCCGAGCTTGAGGTCCTCGGGGTCCGCCTCGCGAACAAGGTCGAGGTCACACACGACCAAGCCCGGCTCGGGACGGAACGCGATGGCGGGAAGCGCATTGGCCGACGAAGCGACGAGCGGCTTCATGGTCGTCGCGACCGTGAGCATGGCATCGAACGTCGTCGGCAGCAAGGCGCACTCGGTGCGACCGCACCACTGATTGGCACACCAGCAAACGACCGAGCAAGTTGCCGTGTCGCCGACAGCGACAACGAGATCGTCGCAGGTAATGCCGCTAGCCGACAGGGCGCCAAAGACGGTATCGGCATCGGCCAGCGTAGCACCGGCAGGAGAAACCTCAAGAGCGAGCGGCGACACGGCAAAACCGGCGTCGACCAGCGCATGCTCGACGACCTCGCCAAAGCGCTCGGATGTGGCGTCGTTCCAAACCACCATCGCGCGCTTAGGCTTGCCCACAGCCGAGGCAAACATGCGCGACAGTTCCTCAAACGCGCCAAGACCGACGCGGACATCGACACTGCGGTTTTGGAAATTGATAAGTTGACGGCGAATCATAGCAGCCCACGCTCCAAAAGTATCTCGGCACAAAGGTAGGAAACGTCCTCGAAGGACTTGTTGCGGATATCAAGGGTAATATCGGCGGCCTGGCGATACAGCGGACGGCGATGCTCAAACAGGCGCGCAGCATGCTCGGGTGAGCGGAAATCTGGTCGGGTATCGGAGCGGCGAATCTGGCGCAACGAGTCCTCAAAGTCGCCTTCGAGGTACACACAGGTACCCATCTCGTGCATCAGTTTAATGTTCACCGGCGTCTCGACGATGCCACCCCCGCACGATACCAGCAGACTGCGCTCGCTTTGAAGCGAACGGAGCGCCGAGGTCTCGAGCTCGCGAAAACGATCCTCGCCCTCGGTCTCAAAAATCTCGGTTACCGACTTGCCGCAACGGCGCACGACCAGGCGGTCGGTATCGATAAAACGCCGCTTGAACATAGTGCCGACGTTGCGCGCGAGCGTCGATTTGCCCGCGCCCAAAAAGCCGATAAAGAAGATATGGTCGCAGCCGTGTTTGATGTGCTGGGACATAACGAGACCTATTCCTCGCAGGGAAGGTCGCGAAGGGCCCGGCGCTCAAAGATACGGAAGATCTGCGTATACCACAGGTCCTGCGTCGCCTGCGGCTTTACCAGGATGGTATCGACGCCGGCGAAGTTGCCGCTCCACACGTCCGTGTAGAGCTGATCACCGATCAGCACCGCCTCGTCGGCCGTGGCGCCGAGACGCTTAAGACCCGCCTTGAGGGCAAACGGCGCCGGCTTCATGGCGTGGCTGATGGCCTCGAGTCCCAGCTCGCGTGCCGATGCCATGACCTGGTCGCGATGCCAGTTATTGGACACCATGCACAGCTTAAAGCCCTTGGCATGGGCGGCCTCGAGCCAGGCGGAGACCGCAGCGGGTACCTGCTCGGTATCACGCGGCACCAGGGTGTTGTCGCGATCGAGCAGAATGGCGCGCTTGCCGTCGGCCCAGAGGGTATCGAGGTCGATGCGATCGACCGAGGCAACATATCGTTTGGGGCTAAAAATCCTCATGTTAATTCCAAGACTGTTGATGCTCTTCGTAGGTTTGCGAGAAGTACTCCTCGTCCTGCGTAATGTAGAAATACAGGTCATCGGAGTCGGTCGGCTCAAGGGTAGCCTTGAGCGCCTCGAGCGACGGAGAGCAGATGGGCGTGGGCGGCAGGCCCTCATGCTTATAGGTGTTATACGGGCTATCGCTCTGCAGGTCGTCGGCGGTAACCTCGCCGCCGGTGACATACATCATGGTCGCATCGCTGTTGAGGTAACGCAGGCCATCGAGCTTGCCCGCCAGACGGTTATAGAAAACCGATGCCACATGCGCGCGCTGATCGGCGTTGAGGCCCTCGCGCTCGACAATCGAGGCAAGGTTAACGATGTCGTAATCGGACATCTCCACGCCATAGCGCTCCTTGATCTTGGCCTCGCAGCCGGCAAAGTCAAGCGACTTATACTCGGCGTTGAACTGGTCAAGCATAGCGCGAATCACATCATCGGCGCTTGGGTCCTTACCCAGCGAATACGTCTTGGGGAATAGGAAGCCCTCGAGCGAATCGTTCGCGGCGTCTTTAAGGAAAGCGTAATCATTCACATAATTGCTCGCCTTAGCCCGGTTAAGGAAGTCTTCCTTAGAAATGCTGTCGTACGCCTTGGCCACGCGGTCGGCGACCTGATCGACCGTCAGGCCCTCAGGAATCGTGAGCGCATCGGAGCCGGCGTTGGGACCTTCCATAAGCTGCTGGACGACCTTCGTGGCGTCCATAAGCGTGGTAAACGAATACTTACCCGGCTTAAGCGACATATCGGCGTTGAGCTTTTTGACCGCCGCATAATAATCCTTGGGATCTTCGACGATATGGTTCTCGGAGAGAATCGAAGCGATGGTATCACCCGAAGCACCATCGGGAATCGTGATAGTAACTTGCTGGCCAGCAGCGACTTTCGCATCCTCACCGCCAAAGAAGCCCTTGACGGCCGGCACGACAAAGAAAACGATCGCGACAAGCGCAAGCACGGCGACGACGCCACCGATAATCATAGGCACCGGGGAGCTTTTCTTTTGGGCACCACGGCGGGCGTGCGTGTTATAGCTCGAGCGCGTGGCCGGAGCAACGCCGTGCGAGCCATGAGCATGATGTGCGTAGGAGCGTGATTGCGGGGCCTGCCCCTGCGTGCGCTGGGCAGGAGCCTGCTGCTTAAAACGAGCGCCGCCAGCGGGCTGCGCGGGACGAGCGGCGAGCTGTTGAGCAGCACGCTGAGTAGGCCGAGCCGAACGCTGCGTCGGCTGCGCCGAGCGCTGGCCAGGCTGAGCAGGGCGCGGCACGGGCTGCCGTGTACGATTCTGCTGGCGCGGATCGGAAGCGCTAGGCATGCTGAACCTCCTCGTTTTTACGATCGAGCCATGTCTGCAAGAACAGGCTGGCGGCGATCATGTCAATCTTGCCCCTCATCTGCTTTTCGTTGAGCCCCTGCTCTCGCAGGATTCGCTTGGCCTCCTGCGAGGACAGACGCTCGTCCTCAAACTCCAGCGGAAGGTCGAGCTCGTCGGCAATCTTTTGGGCCACGGCGGCGACGCGCTCGGCCTGGGGGCCGGGTTCACCGGCCATGGTCAAAGGACGTCCGCTTACCAGGATATCGGGCTCATAGTCCTCGACCAGGTAGCGAAACGTCTTTGCCATACCGGTGACCTCGGCAGCCGGAAGCACCTTGACAGGCATTGCCATCTTGCCATCACGACTCGAGACGGCAATGCCAATCCTGGTCTCCCCTATGTCCAGTGCGAGCGCGACCACAGCGACTACTTAGGTTCTTAGGCGCCGAGCGCGGTCTTGGCGGCCGCGAGGGCATCGGCGATACCGGCGGCGTTCTTGCCACCGGCCTGGGCCATGTTGGGACGACCGCCACCGCGACCGTCGACCAGGCCCGCAATCTGCTTGATCACGTTACCGGCGTGGAAACCGGCCTTCACGGCGTCATCGGAGCCGGCAGCGAGCAGAGCCGGGGTGCCCTTCTCGGTCACGCTGGCAACGACGCAGGCGACGGGGCCGGCGACCTTCTGGTGCACGGTATCCCAAACGTTGCGCAGGTCGGCAGCCTCAAGGCCCTGGAGCTCAGCGACGACGAGCTTGTAGCCGTTCAGCTCGACAGCGCCGTCGATGGCGCTGGAGATCGCATCGGAGGAGCCACCGGTGAGCGCCTTCTTGAGCTTGCCGGAAGTCACGCGCAGCTCGGCCTGCAGGTTCTCCACGCGGGCGGGAACCTCGTCGACACGGCACTTGAGCGCAGCGGCGGCGGCGTCGACGAGCGCCAGACGGTCGGCCATGTAGTCGAGAGCGCCCTTGGAGGTCACGGCCTCGATACGGCGGACATTCGAGCCCGTGGAGGACTCGGAGATGATCTTGAACAGACCGATCTCGGCGGTGTTGGCGGCATGCGTGCCACCGCAGAGCTCGCGGGAGAACGGCTGGTCCTCGGCGCCTACGGAGACGACGCGGACGACGTCGCCGTACTTCTCGCCAAAGAGGGCGACAGCACCGGCGGCCTTGGCCTCGTCGATGCCCATGACGCGGGTCACGACCGGCTTGGAAGCGAAGATCTGCTGGTTGACCAGGTCCTCGACAGCCTTGAGCTGCTCGGAGGACAGGGCCTCGAAGTGCGTAAAGTCAAAGCGAAGGTGCTCGGGCGTCACCAGCGAGCCGGCCTGGGAGACGTGCTCGCCCAGGACCTGCTTAAGGGCGGCGTCGAGCAGGTGCGTGGCGGTGTGGTTGCGGCGCAGGAAGCCACGGCGCTCGGCGTCGAGCGCGGCGGTAACAGCGGCACCGACAGTCAGCGTGCCATCGGCAACGTGCGCGACGTGGGCATACAGGCCGTTGTGGTTCTTGGTGTCGGCAACGGTCAGAACAACGCCCTCGGCGGAAAGCTTGCCGGCATCACCCTGCTGACCACCCATCTCGGCATAGAACGGGGTGCGGTCGAGCACAACCTCGACGTCCTCGCCGGCGGCAGCGGACTCGACGGACTCGCCGTTGCGCACGATGGCGACAACCTTGGCGCCCTCGATCACATCGTTGTCATAGCCGTCGAACTCGGTCGCGGCGACCTTGTCGGAAAGCTCGACCCACACGTCGTTGAAGCTGCCCCAGGCGTCGCCCTTGGCATTGGCGCGGGCGCGGGCCTTCTGGTCCTCCATGCAGGCAGTGAAGCCGTCCATATCGACGTCGTGACCAGCGGTGCCGGCGATCTCGACGGTCAGATCGATGGGGAAACCAAAGGTGTCGTGCAGCTTAAAGGCGACATCGCCCGGAAGCACGGCGCCCTCGGAAAGCGCTGCCAGAGCCTCGTCCAGATAGACGCGGCCGTTGTCGAGCGTCGTGGAGAAGCGCTCCTCCTCGGAGGCGACGATACCCTTGACGAGGGCGACGTTCTTGAGCAGCTCGGGATAAGCCTCTCCCATCTGAGCATTGACCTCGTCGATGAACTTGGTCAGGAAGGCACCCTCGATGCCCAGCAGGCGACCGTGGAACACGGCACGGCGGAGCAGACGGCGAAGGACGTACTCGCGGCCCTCGTTGCCGGGCAGGATGCCGTCCGAGATCATAAAGTCGACGGCACGGGAGTGATCGGCGATAATGCGCAGCGAGCGGCTGGCACCGGAGTAGTCATCGGCGTCATAGGTCTTGCCGCTGATCTCCTCACCGAGCTTGATGAGATGCTGCATCAGATCGCCGTCGTAGTTAGCGGTCTTGTGCTGCATGATAGCGGCCATGCGCTCCAGACCCATGCCCGTATCGAGGTTGCGGTGCGGCAGCTCCGGCATGGAGCCGTCCTCCTGGCGGTCGTACTGGGTAAACACGAGGTTCCAGAACTCAAGGAAGCGGTCGCAGTCGCAGCCGGGCTTGCAGTCGGGGCTGCCGCAACCGACCTCCTCGCCCATGTCAAAGTATATCTCGGAGCACGGACCGCAGGGGCCGGTGGGGCCAGCGGCCCAGAAGTTGTCGTCCTCGCCCAGACGCGAGATGTGGTCCTCGGCAACGCCCAGGGAGCGCCACACGTCATGGGTCTCGTCGTCCTCGGTAAAGACAGTGAAGTACAGGCGGTCGAGCGGCAGCTTGAACTCCTTGGTGATGAGCTCAAAGGCCCAAGCGCAGGCCTGCTGCTTGGAGACGCCGCCAAAGGAGAAGTCGCCGAGCATCTCAAAGAAGGACAGGTGACGGCCGTCCTCGCCGATGCAGTCGATGTCGTTGGTGCGGACGCACTTCTGGCAGGAGATCGCGCCGATCTCCTTCATGGTCTTCTTGCCCTGGTAGTACTCCTTAAACTGGTTCATGCCGGCGTTGGCAAGCAGCAGCGAAGGGTCGTCGGGGACGAGGGACGAAGAAGGATAGAGCTTAAGACCGCGCTCCTCAAAGAAGTTGAGGAACTTGGAGCGAATCTCGGCCGTAGTCATTGACGGGTAGTCAGCACTCATAGAGGGAATCTCCTCGGTTTCACATCGAAACAGTTCAAACGTAACGATATTACCATCCCGCCGCGCCCATGCAAAAAAGAGGGCCGCCAAACAGCGACCCTCCAGCGAAAGTGCACGTTATTCAGTACTGTGCGATCCTTTGAAAAAGGACTGCTGTAGAATTACATATAAGAGTCACCCGGAAGGAGCGATCGTTGAAAAGTAAACGATTTGTCCTGAATGCACTTCTGGTACTAGCACTTTTAGCGCTCTTGGCCTTCTCCTGCTGGTACGTAAACCAACCAGCATTTGGCTACGTATTGTATGCAGTAATGTCCGGCGATAAGGCTTATTACACTCTACGCGCAATTGACGTTCTCTTTTTCTATGTAGCCGGCCCCTTATCAATCGCTTTGGTCGCGTTTCTTGTCATTTACAACTTCAAGAAACGTTAATAGAACCTATTTAGAATCCGAATCGTCCATGGAGCCGTCGATGCCGGTTTTGGTGTCGTCCGTGTTGGAATCGTCATCCTTGGCAAAGGGGTTCTTGAAGAAGCCCGTGGAATCGGGTTGCAAACCCGAGAGCTTGATCCAGGGATTATCGAACTCGGGCTTAGGCATCGCCTGGGCCTCGGGCGCAGTCTCGTTACCGATGAGCTCGGACTCATAGATGAAGGTGTCGTCGCCGAGCGCGTCGTAGGCGGCGACCGGGTTGCCATCGGCATCGCGGTACGGCGTGCCCTTAAACACGGCACCGTCATAGGCCACAAGCTGGCGGCCGGTCTCATTCTCGAAGTAGTACACGAAGATACCCTTGAGGGCCGCACAAAGCGGGATGGCAATAATCATGCCGATGGGGCCCATGAGTGCCGAGCCAATAACGAGCGCCGTGAGGCTCATGATGGGATGCACCTGCACCGAGCTCTGCATGACCTTAGGAGAAATCACGTTGTCGGTGACGTTTTGCGCGACCATCGTCACGATGAGCGTCCATAACGCCAACATGGGGCTGAACATGAAACCGAGCACCGTGGCGATTGCTGCGCTCACCCAAGGACCGACGACCGGAACCAAATGCATGATGCCGGTAAAGATAGCCATGAGCGCCGCATACGGATGGCCGATGATCATAAAACCGATAAAGGCGAGGAAACCACCGCAGATGGACGTCACGACCATACCGCGCATGTAGCCGCCGACAGAGCGAGAAAGGATGGCGACCATAAAGCGGTACGAGGTCTCCTTCTCCTGACCGATGATGGTGCAAATCTCGTGGTGCATGCGAGGGTAGTCGCAGGCCATCCAGTACGCAAGCACCAGACCAAGGAAGATAACGAACAACTGCGAAGCCGTATTGGTGATGAGCGGGAACACACCGCGGCCAAGCTCGGCAGCGATCTGAGACACATACTTCGATGCCACGGCAACCAGCGACGAAAGATTATCGTCCAAATACTCCTTGAGCGGCGTGTTGTTGAGCGTCTTGGCATGCGAGATCATCTCGTTGAGATCGCCACCCGCAACACGAAGCTGCTCGGGCAGGCGGCTCAGGACTTCCATGATCTGACCAAAGAGAATCGGCGACAAGATGCAAACGACACCGACGAGCACGGCAACAACAACAATTAGCGCAATAAGCGAACCGATGCCGCGATTCACGCCATGGTGCTCGAGCCAGTTGGTGATCGGGGACATCACAAAAGCAATGATGGAGCCAACGGCAAGAAACTCAATAACCGGTGCCAGGATGCCCATAAGGTTAAAGATGACAGCAGCAATAACAATGCAGCCGACAACAGCCCAAATGCGCAGCGTCAGAACGCGGGTGTCGCGCAGCACGCGATCGGTTTGTTGGGGGTGCTCACTCATGAACGAATCATCACTCCGTCGGGGTCGATCTTGTCCTGAATCTTCTTAAGCGTGCGGCGCAGCAGACGCGAGACCTGCACCTGCGAGATGCCCAGCTTCTTGGCAATCTCGATCTGGGTCATGCCCTTCACAAAGCGCAGCTCGATCACCTCGCGCTCGCGCGGCGAGAAATCGCGGATGGCTTCCTCGATCACCAGGCGGTCATCGGTAAAGTCGAGCTCGTTGTCATCGTCGGCGTAACGGTCGAGAATCGAGGGCGCATCGTCGGAATCGGACGCACCAGGAGCCTCGATGGGCACCGAGGTATAGGCCGAAGACGATTCCATAGCCTCGAGGACCTCATCGACAGTCACATCTAGATACTCAGCGATCTCCTCAACCTTGGGCGAACGCTGCAGCTCGTTGGTAAGTTTGTCAGTAGCCTGGTTGACCTTGGCCGAGAGTTCCTGCAGACGACGCGGTACGCGCACGCTCCAGCCCTTGTCGCGGAAATGGCGTTTGATCTCGCCCAGGATAGTGGGTGTCGCAAACGTCGTGAACTCGAGTCCGCGCTCGGGGTCAAAGCGGTCGATAGCCTTGAGCAAACCCAGATAGCCGACCTGCATGAGGTCGTCGAGCGGCTCGCCGCGATTCTTAAATTTGTTGGCAAGAAACCTTACCAGGTTCATATGGGACATGACGAGCTGTTCGCGGGCGTCCGGATCACCGGTCTCCTTGTAGCGACGAAACAGCTCGCGGGTTTTCTCCTTGTCCCAAGCGGTCTTGCCGCTCCGGGAACGTTCGGTCATATTAAATATCCGCCTTGAGGTCGAGGGAAAGCGTCAGGGGCGCCGCAGTCTTTTCGTAGGAGTCGCACACGCTCGCCAAAATAAGCTCGGCATAAACAGCAGCCTGGTCATCCTCGTCGACGGTGGCCTGATCGCCAAAGGTAAAGGTCATGCCAACGTGAGATTCATCGACATCGAATTTGATTGAGATGTCGTCGGAATCAACAGCCGTGCAGCCAAAGATAAAGGCTTCCTCGGCAGCCATGCGGATGTCCTCGATGCGATCGACAGACATGGAACACAGGGCACCAACGTTGGCTGCCGTCATGCGCACAAGGCGAGCGAGACGCGGGTCGCCGGCAACGGTCAGCGTGATGGGGCAGGCTGCTTCGCTACTCATCGCAGGACTCCTCAGAGGTCTCGGAGGGTGTATAGGTGTAATACTGAGCCCGCTTGGATGCAGACTTCTGAGCCACATCTGCGCCATCGGCGGCCTCGTCCTCCGCCTTGCCAATCAAGACGCGCTCGGTCGGCTGCTCGGCTTCTTCGGCGGCAGCGGAAAGCTTGCGCTCGGCTTCAGCTGCAGGAGCCTTCACCTTATTGAAGAGCTTCTGCACAGCACCGGCGGCAGAGTCGGTCACGCTCGACACAGCATTGCTGGCCTCGGCCATGCTACCGGTGACCTCAGAAATGTCGCGAACCACGGCTTCGACCTCTACGAGATTGGAGGTAAGGGCATCAACTGCCGTCTTGCTCGACTTAAGCAGCGGCTCCATCTGGGCAAGCGCAGGCGTAAGCTCATCGACAGCGCCATCGAGCTTTGCCACCACAGGCTGAGCCTCGGCGATGGTGTTGTTGAGGTCGTTAACGGTCTTATCGAGCGAGTCGACAACGGTACGGGTCTTGCGCAGGGTAAGCGCGAGCTCAACGATGGCCCACACGCCGGCAACAGCGAGCAGCAGCAGAGCGATTTGAATGGGACTCATACAAGCCTCCCAAAGGAATCGATATACAGACGGTTTCCATGGTACCCCAAAGGGGACCGAACATGCCATGAGCAGCAACGTGGGACAAAATTATCAGCAGCTACTTCGGTGCATTCCCGCTGCGGTCGCGTTCACTTTGCTCTACGCGCCATTCTTCCCAACCGCGGCCGGCAGGCTGCCAAAATGCACCGCGTTCCAAGCCTTCGGGCAAATAGCGCTGATCGACCCAGCCTTCGGGATAATCATGCGGATACTTATATACACCGTATTCGTAGCTACCTGGGCGATGACGATCGCGCAAATAACTCGGCACCTCACGTAAACCGCTGCTATGAATATCGGCCAACGCCGCGTCAATCGAGGCCTCACATGCGTTTGACTTAGGCGCCAAGCACACATAGAGTGCAGCCTGAGCAAGGTTAATGCGGCACTCGGGATAGCCAATGACCTCAGCAGACTTAAACGCGGCATGCGCCACCAAAAGCGCCTGCGGGTCGGCGTTGCCAACATCCTCAGAAGCGTGAATCATAATACGGCGAGCGATAAACTTAGGATCCTCCCCAGCATCGATCATGCGCGCGAGCCAATAGATCGTGGCATCGGGGTCACTACCGCGCATAGACTTAATAAACGCACTGATGATGTCGTAGTGCATGTCGCCGTTTTTGTCGTATGTAAAGCCGCGACGCGGGTTGGCGATCTTCACGTCATCCACGGTGATGGGATAGCGCTCCCCCGCCGCGGGCGCTGGCGTTCCCTCGGTATCGGGACGCGTGACGGCAATCTCGCTCGCAAGCTCGAGCGTCGTGAGCGCCGAGCGAGCGTCACCCGCTGCCAGCGTGCAGATGGTCTTGACCGTATCCTCATCGGCCGAGAACTTACCGTTCAAGCCCTGCGGTGCCTCAAGCGCACGTTCAATAAGCGTGGCGATATCCTCATCCTTCAGATGCTCAAGCTCCACGACGCGACCACGTGAGAGCAGTGCCGAGTTGACCTCGAAGTACGGGTTCTCCGTCGTAGCGCCAATCATAATGACGGTACGGTTCTCAACTGCATGCAGCAGGGCATCCTGCTGCGACTTAGAGAAGCGGTGAATCTCATCGATGAATAGAATGGTGCGGCGGTCGTACGTATTCAGGCGCGTCTTGGCCTCATCAATCACGCGGCGCAAGTCCTTCACGGTGCCCGTCACAGCGCTGACCTCGACAAACTCGCTCTTGGTATGGTTGGCGATAATGTGGGCCAGTGTCGTCTTACCCGTACCGGCCGGCCCGTACAGAATCACGCTCGAAAGCACGTCGTGCTCGATCGCGGCACGCAACCATGAGCCCTTACCGACGGCCTTTTGCTGGCCCACGTACTCATCGAGCGAATTGGGTCGCATGCGCACCGCGAGCGGCGCATTTTTAAAGGAACGCTCGCGCGTCGAGGCAGAAAAAAGGTCGTCCATAGCCATCCCGTGCATCAATCAAAAACGTTTTCAACTAACCAGTATACCGAATATATACGAACTACCGTTCGTTAATATAGGTACGGTGCGGAAACTCCAGACCAGGGAACAGCTTGCTCGTCAGTTCGCAGAAATAACCGTCCGTCATGCTCGCAATGTAATCCAC
>UQPY01000043.1 GCA_900542965.1 uncultured Collinsella sp. | reverse complement strand
GAAAGCACTTAATGTGCTTTCCGTCTTGCGCAGGACTGTAGAGCAGCAAACTTAACCCGCGCCCGCCCGGCGAGCAAGCGGACGACAAACACATCTGTCCAATAATTCGTCTGAAACATAATGAAAAACCGTTTGATGTGAGTTAATATAAACAACGTCGTGAATCTGACTCCTGCCACATGCATGACAGGGGTTAAACACAAAAAGGAGTCAATTATGGTTTCTGAGAAGGCTACCCTCGTTAATCCTCAGGGTCTGCACATGCGTCCGGCTGGTCTGTTCGCCTCCACCATGGGCAAGTACGCCTGTGACGTGACGGTCGTTACCCCCGAGAAGGAGGTCAACGGCAAGTCCCCGATGGCCCTCATGGCTGCTGGTATCCCCTGCGGCACCGAGGTCGAGGTCAAGTGTGACGGCGCTGACGAGGCCGAGGCTCTGGCTGCTGCCATCGAGCTCATCAAGAGCGGTCTTGGCGAGTAGAACTCAAACGGGTCGCATGTTGAACAACTAAGTTCATATTTGGGGGCGCAGTGACCTGTTGTAAGGTAGCTGCGCTCTTTTGTCATGGATATGGCAAAACGCTTTATCACATGACACGGAGAGAGGAATGGGAATGTATCAGGGAGTCAACGCTTCCGAGGGCATCGGTATCGGCACTGTCATGGTCGCCGTCGATCCCGACTTGACGTTTGAGCCGCACGAGGTTGCTGATTCGGCAGCAGAGAAGGAGCGCTATCAGAACGCTCTTTCGGTCTTCTGCGAGAAGACCCAGGCTCAGGCCGACCACATGAAGGAGACGGTGGGCGAGGCCGAGGCCGAGATCATGAGCGGACACATTGTCCTGGCTCAGGATCCGGGTATGACCGACGCCATCAACGCCGCCATTGACGGCGGTACCTGCGCCGAGCAGGCGCTCATGGACACCTCGACCATGTTCGAGAACATGTTCCTGTCCATGGACGACGAGATGTTCCGTCTGCGCGCGGCCGACATCGCCGACATCCGCACCGGTATTCTGGCCGAGCTGCTGGGCAAGGAGGTCGTTGACCTCTCCGTCCTGCCCGAGAACACTGTCGTTGTCGTGCACGACCTCACGCCGTCCATGACCGCCACGATCGATAAGGCCCACGTTGCCGGTATCGTCACCGAGACTGGTGGCCGCACGTCGCACTCCGCGATCATTGCGCGCGCCCTCGAGATCCCGGCTGTCCTTTCGGTTTCCAACAGCTGCACCGCGCTGCGCAACGGTATGACCGTTGTCGTCGACGGTGGCAAGGGTATCGTTGAGGCCGATCCCGACGAGGAGACGCTCGCTGCCTACACCGCCAAGGCCGAGGCCTTCGCTGCCGAGAAGGCAGCCCTCGAGGCCTTCCGTGGCAAGCCGTCCGTGACTGCCGATGGCATCAAGAAGATCATCGCCTGCAACATCGGTAACCCCGATGACGTGCCCAACGCGCTCGATCACGACGCCGAGGCCATCGGTCTGTTCCGCTCCGAGTTTCTGTTCATGGACTCTGCTGAGCTTCCTTCCGAGGAGGAGCAGTTCAACGCCTACCGTAAGGTCGCCAGCGCGCTCAAGGGTGCTCCGGTCATCATCCGCACGCTCGATGTGGGCGGCGACAAGGAGATTCCGTATCTGCACATGGTCAAGGAAGATAACCCCTTCATGGGCTTCCGCGCCGTGCGTTACTGCCTGGCCAATCCCGACCAGTACAAGGTCCAGCTCCGCGCTCTGCTGCGCGCTAGCGCCTTCGGTGACGTCAAGATCATGATCCCGCTCGTCACCTGCGTCGAGGAGGTCTTGGCTGTCAAGGAGCTCGTCGAGCAGTGCAAGGCCGAGCTGACCGAAGAGGGTCGCAAGTTCAACGAGAACATCGAGGTCGGCATCATGGTCGAGACGCCCGCCGCTTCGCTGCTCGCAGACCGTCTGGCCGAGGTCGCCGACTTCTTCTCCATCGGCACCAACGACCTGATCGGCTACACCATGTGCGCCGACCGTGGTAACGACACCATCTCCAACCTGTACCAGGTGTACTATCCCGCCGTGCTCCGCTCGCTCAAGAACATCATCGAGAGCGGCGTGAAGGCCGGCATCATGGTCGGTATGTGCGGCGAAGCCGCTGCCGATCCGCTGCTCGAGCCGCTGCTGATCAGCTGGGGCCTGGAGGAGTTCTCGATGAGCGCTCCTTCTATCCTGCGCGCCCGCAAGACCATCAGCCAGTGGACCAAGGCCGAGTGCGACGAGCTCGCCGAGAAGGCGCTCGCCTGCAACACCGCAGCCGAGGTCAAGGCACTGCTCGAGTCCGCAGCTCGCTAATTTGGTATCAGAGGTAACCGCGTGGTTGGAATGGGCCGGCCACGCGGCCCTCACATATACAGGGGGTACTGTAAATGTTCTACACGCTAACCGCTAACCCGGCTGTCGACATGACGGTTTCGAGCTCTCCGCTCGAGCCCGATGAGAACGTCCGCACCGGCTCGGCCAGCTACACGGCTAACGGCAAGGGCCTTGACGTGTCCTTCGCCTTTAAGAAGATGGGCGTCGACACCGTCGCACTCGGCTTCTTTGCTGGCTTCACGGGCAAGTTCATCGTTGAGGAGGTCATGAACCTGGGTTGCCTCTGCCGCCCGGTCTGGACCGACGGTATCACGCGCATTAACACCTACGTCAACGATGGCCAGCACGAGTACGGCATCCTGAACCCGGGTGCTCCGATCACGCCGCAGCACCAGGAGGAGCTCTACAACATCCTGGACACCGCGGGCGATCTCGAGTGCCTGATCGTTTCCGGCTCCGTGCCTCCCAAAGCTACGCCCGACTTCCTGGCTCAGGTCATGGAGCACGCTCAGGCTCGTGGCGCCGACGTCGTCCTGGACCTGTCCTCCGACAAGCTCAAGGAGCTCGCTCACAAGAAGCCGCTGCTCATCAAGCCGAACCATCACGAGATGAAGGCCATCTTCGGCGTGCCGGTCGACACCGACGACGAGGTCCGCGTTGCCATGAAGATGGCTCACGACGCTGGCGTTCAGAACGTGCTGCTCACCCGTGGTAGCCGCGGCGACGCTTACTTCTCCAACGGCGAGGACATCTGGTACGCCAAGCGTGAGTTCAACATCAAGCTGGTTTCTTCCGTCTGCGCCGGCGACTGCACCCTCGCTGCGTTCCTGCACAAGTGGTACAGGGATCGCGACAACGTCGAGGAGGCCATGAAGCTCGCTATGGCCACCGGCGCCAACGTTGCTGAGTCCGTCGGCATCGGCGACTTCGGTCACGTCGACGAGTACAGCAAGCGCGTTGCTGTCCGCAAGCTCGATCGTCAGTAATCGAAACGCGACATATTCGTGCGCATGTGGCGCCCCGGTTTCGGCTGGGGCGCCTTTTTGTTCCGCCACGGGGGAGAGGTGTTCCGCCGTACTTCATCGCTTCCACACCGTTCACCGAGTTGTCCTAGCCTTTTACCGATGCGTGGAATATACTTTCATTAACACGTTGCTTCGTGAAAGGAACATTCATGATTTACACGCTCACTGCAAATCCCGCCATTGACTACAACATCGCCTGCGACGGTCTTGCTGCCAACACCGTCACGCGTACCCGCAACGCCGTCTACACGCCCAACGGCAAGGGCCTCAACGTCTCGTTTACGCTTGACCACTACGGCGTCGACACCACGATCCTGGGCTTTTTCGCCGGTTTCTCGGGCGAGTTTATCGTTAAGGGCGCCGAGGCCCTGGGCGTGCCCGTCAAGCCCGTGTGGACCGACGGCATCACGCGCGTCAATGTGTTCCTCAACGCCGGCCCCGACACCGAGTACAACATGGTCAACGCCGGTGCCGCCATCAACGAGGCCAACGAGCAGGAGATGTTTGAGCTCATCGATTCGCTCGATGACATGACCTGCCTGGTCATCAGCGGCTCGCTGCCTCCCAACACTTCCAAGGGCTTCTTGGCCGAGGTCCTGCGCCGCGTCAAGGCCAAGGGGGCCGAGTTTGTCCTCGACATCTCGAGCCATCAGCTGGCAGACCTCATTGCCATGGAGCCGCTGCTGATCAAGCCCAATGACGATGAGCTGCTCGACATCTTTGGCATTAAGGTGAGCGGTGGCGACGACGAGTCCGTCAAGGGTGCGATGGCCGAGCTGCACGCCAAGGGCGCCAAGAACGTGCTGCTGACCCTCGGTGGCGCCGGTGCGTACTTCTCCAACGGCGAGCATATCTGGTTTGCCAACCGCACCTTCGACGTCAAGCTTCTGTCGACCGTCTGCGCCGGCGATTCCTCGCTGGCCGCCTTCCTGTCCGTGTGGCACGACGCCCCCGAGCGAGTCGAGGATGCCTTGCGTCTTTCGATGGCCACCGGCGCCAACGTGGTCGAGTGCCCCGGTCTGGGCGATTTTGCCAAGGTGGACGAATATAAGAAGCACATCGAGGTTCGCCAGGTCTGCTAACCGCATCGAATAATCGTTGCCGAACACCCGCTTTGGATCTCCGAGGCGGGTGTTTTTTGCTCGCTGAACGTATGTGGCGTCTGCTGTCTCGTTTTATCTAATCGACGACGCGATTGCGTGTGCGCGCTTTCTCGTTTCTTGTTAGACTTTTTGAGAACCATCGATTAACGCTCACAAGTGCAGGAGGCCATAGGCATGTGCAATGTTTCGCTCAACGGTACTCAACCGTCCGATGCGTCCCTGCGCGTCCTGGGCGCGCTTGAAGCGGCTGGTCTTGAGGCTTGGTACGTGGGCGGTTGGGTGCGCGACGCCCTTATGGGGTACCCCAGCCACGATGTTGATATGTGCTGTAGCGGCCTGTGGCAGGAGTCCAAAGCGGCGCTCGAGGCCGCCGGCATCGCGGTTGTGGAATCGGGCATTAAATTTGGCGGAATCACGGCTATTTCCGATGGCGAGCGTATCGAGGTCACCACGTACCGTCTGGATGGCTTTTACACCGATGGTCGTCATCCCCAGAGTGTGGAGCGTGCCGCATCGCTCGAGGACGATCTGGCGCGCCGCGACTTTACCGTCAATGCCATGGCCTGGCATCCCGAGCGCGGGCTTGTCGACCGCTACGACGGCCAGGGTGACTTGGAGCGCAAGCTGATTCGCGCTGTCGGCGATCCCAAGCGTCGCTTTAACGAGGACGCCCTGCGCATGCTGCGTGCGGTGCGCTTTGCCTGCCGTCTGGACTTTATGATTGAACCCGAGACCAAGCGTGCGCTTGCCGAGTGCGCGCCGCTGCTCGATGCCGTGGCGCGTGAGCGTGTGGGTATTGAGCTCGAGGGCATTCTTTCGACCGGTCATGGGGGAGACGCGATGCTGCGCTATCCCGAGCTCATCTGCGCCGCCGTGCCCGAGCTCGCGCCCGCTCGCGGGTTTGACCAGCGCAGCGTCTACCATGCGTTTAACGTCTACGAGCATATCGCCCGCGTGCTGACGGTGGCAGGGGAGCTGGCGCTGTGCGATGGTGTCGCGCCCTCGTCGAGCCTTATGTGGGCGGCGTTTTTGCACGATGTTTCCAAGCCCGATTGCTTTACGGTCGATCATGCCGGAAGCGGACACTTCTACGGTCATCCCGAGCTCGGCGCCAAGAAGGCGCGTGTCATCATGGATCGTCTGGCGCTTTCGCACGATTTGGTTCGCGATGTGTGCCTGCTGATCAAATACCATGATAAGCCGCTGCGTTCCGAGCGATCCTGCCTGCTCAATATGATGCGCGCGCTTTCGGGCGAGGGTGTCGATACGCCGCGTCTGATGGACGAGCTCATGGACCTTAAGCGTGCCGACACACTCGGCAAGGCACCTTCGTGTTTCTATTACGTCGAGACGATCGAGGAGATGCGCGCGCTGGCTCACGAGCTGCTTGCGGCGGGGGAGCCCTATACGCTTAAGATGCTTGCCATCAATGGCGGCGACTTGATTCGCGCCGGCGTCAAGCCCGGGCCGGAACTGGGGCAGCTACTCAACACGGCCCTCGACGCCGTGATTGAAGACAACATTCCCAATGAGCGCGAAGCTCTTTTGCTCCATCTCAACTTGCATTAGCTACCCAGTTTACCTGCGTGTTCCATAACCTGCCGACAATTTTTCGGCAATTTGGAATTTCTTCTTGCGCTGACGTTTTTTGTCCCGTAATATATTTCCTCGCAGCACGGCAGTGCAGATGTCATGTGGCCCGTTCGTCTAGCGGTTTAGGACGCCGCCCTCTCAAGGCGGAGATCACCAGTTCGAATCTGGTACGGGCTACCACGCATCTGATACCCGGACTTCCTATGGAAGGCCGGGTTTTTTATTTTCAAACAACCGTCTGCAATTCCCGTTTGAACCAGAGCTTTGCGTTCTGCCTATGGCCCTTACGGGTACAATATCCAAGATATTTTGACTGTTAGAAGGAGTCTCATGACGGAGTCCTCTCAGCATACGTCTAAGCCCCAGGTCGAGGTTGAGGCCTCGGGCGGAGATGACAATAAGAGCGCACGCCGCGGCGCCATCTTTATCGGCGTCGTGCTGGTAGGTTATATCGTCTATCTGGTGGTAACCGGGCAGATGGGGCAGTTCTGGGCCGCTATGTCGAGCGTCCAGGCGTCATGGCTCGTTGTCGCGTGTCTTTGCATGTTCATGTACCTGTTCTTTGGCATTGTGGCCTATGCGATCGCCGTCTGGCTCGATCCCAATTCGCCCGTCGGCATCCGCGACCTGATCTCGGTCGAGGCGAGTGGCATCTTCTTTGGCAACCTGACGCCCATGATGATGGGCTCCACCCCGGCTCAGATCTATCGCCTGACCAAGGCCGGCCAAAACGTGGGCGAGGCCGGCGCCACGCAATTCACGCGTTTTATCGTGTACCAGTTTGGCCTGGTCGCCTGGGGCGCTATCCTGCTGCTCGCCCGTATGCCGTTTTTTGCCGAACGCTACGGCGACATGACGCTGCTGTGCGTCTTTAGCTTTGGTGGACACTGCTGCATCTTGCTTGGCATCTTCGCCGTCGCGCTCATGCCTAAGACCGTCACGCGCGTCGCCCATTGCATCATCAATTGGCTCGAGCGCATTGGTGTCTCGGCCACTAAGATCGAGAGTTGGCGCACGTTTGTCGATGGCGAGATCTACTCCTTCTCCGAGAAGTTCAAGCTTTCGGCCGGACATTTTTCTTCCATGCTGCTCACCGTGTTTATCACCATGCTGCAGCTCGCGTTTTTCTATCTGGTTCCGTATTTCCTGATGCTTGCCTTTGGCCACCACGAGGTCGACTTTTTCTCGGTCATGGCCGCGAGCGCCTTTGTCCAGCTGTTAAGCTCTGCGGTTCCCTTGCCCGGTGGAACTGGTGGCGCTGAGGGCGGCTTTGCATTGTTCTTGGGTCATTTCTTTGGGTCGGCTTCGACCGCCGGCTATCTGCTGTGGCGTCTCATTACGTTTATTGCGCCTACCATTTTGGCTGCGCCCCTGCTGGGACTTAAGAGCGCCCACAACGAGAGCATCCATGCGCGCTGGGATCGCGTGATGCGCAAGCTCGGCCGCACGCCTCAGACGCCCTCTGCGCCCACTAAGCCGCATCCCACGAATGCTGTTACCGTTGATCCCAAGAAGCACGCTCAGAAGGCTCCTGGGACCGCTAAGCCGACTCATAAAACCTATGTGCGCCAGACGGGCGACGGTATTCGCGTATCTCCGTCGGCACTCAATAAGAAGAAGCACCCTAAGTCGCAGTAGGGCAGTCGTGCGTTCTTCATGATGCGGGGTATATTTGTGCTGTTTGAGAGATAATCCTCTTACGTAGATTATCTCTCATCTGTTGATGATTGCTCGTATATCGAAGGGACACGCCCATGGCAACCAGCAAACCGCGCCTTGATCGCCGCATCGTTCGCAGCCGCAATGCCATCCTTTCCGCTTTCGAGCGCCTGCTCATGGAAAAGCCGCTGGCAGACATTACGGTGAGTGCCATCGCGCGCGAGGCCAATGTCGACCGCAAGACCTTTTACGTTCACTTTGGCACGGTTGATGGCCTGCTCGATGCCATTGCCGTCGATGTGGTGGAGATGATTGTCGACTCGGTCGAGAAAACGCTTACTTCCATGGACGGCGACACCAACGAGCGCGCCCTGGGCGCGGCGGCGACCTTCTTTAAAACCGTTAATGAGGCACTGTGCAACAACTTAGTGCTCAATCGTCAGCTGATCGAGAATATTCCGCTCGATGATTTCATGGCTCGTCTTCGTGCGCCGCTCGAACATGAGATTGCCGAGCGCGATCTGCTGCCCCAAGGTCTCAAGGACGAGATGTTCGACTACTATCTGGCGTTTTTGCTGTCGGGTATTATCGGTATCTATCGCACGTGGGCGCTGTCTGACGGCTCGGTTCCTATTGAGCGCGTCTCTGAGGTCGCCAACGATCTGACTCTCAATGGTCTGTCGAGTCTGGAATCTCGCTTGGATTAGGCCTAGTTGGGCTCGTCGGCGTGGAAATTCCTGTTCACGAGGTTCTCTGGCGCCTTGTAGACCTCGCCGCGTGGGAGCTGTAGCCTGAGGATCTTTAAAAGAAAGTCCAGTTTATCCTTCCCACTCCAATTTGGAATCCTCCAATGCGCCTTCGCACGCTTGCATGACCTCGATACCATGCGAGCGTGCGAACTCGACGAGCTCTGCGTTGCGGGCGTTTATGGTGCCGAAGGCGGTGGGGCACACGATGAGGCGCGCACAGTGGACGAGGAGCTCTTTGGCGCGGGCTATGGTTTTATCCCCGATTGGCTCGAAGGCGCGCTCGGCCACGCATTCCGTCGCTAGGTCGCGCGCGAGCTCGCAGTCGATGTCCCCTTCGTGCAGAACGCCCGCGTAGAACGCCTTGCCCTGCCGGATGAGCTGGCGAAACACAGCCGACCCCGTACCTGCGCCAGCGATGACGAACGTGTGCGCATCGCCGTGTGGGCGCCCAATTTCCACGCTGCCGAAGCGCTCGTTGAAGGTGCCATGTTGAAGGCCATAGAGCTCGCCAATCGTCTCGCGCGTGAATATGTCCTCGGGTGCGCCGGCGCGGAAGACCCGGCCGTCCTTCACGCAAATCACCTTGTCGGCGCTTTTCTGCGCGAGCTCGAGTTCGTGGATGGACATGATGACAGCCACATTCCGCGATTTCGAAAGGTGGCGAAGTATTCGCAGCAGGTCGATCTGGTAGCGGATATCGAGATACGACGTGGGCTCGTCGAGCACGAGCACACGCGGATCCTGCGCGATGGCTCGTGCGAGCATGACGCGCTGGCGTTGCCCGTCGCTTATCTGCATGAAGTCGCGCTCGGCGAGCTTTTCCACATGTGCGGTTTTCATGGCCTCGTCGACCCGACTATGGTCGTCGGGCGAGAGTGTGCCCATTCGCCCGGTGTAGGGATGCCTTCCCGCCTCTACGATATCGCGGCAGGTGAGGAGCTCGGTCCGGGGGCGATCTGTCAGCATAACGGCAAGGTTCCTTGCGAACTCCGCCGTCTTCCATCGGGAAATCTCCCGCTCGTCGAGCTCGACCGCGCCGGCAAGCGGTGCCAGATGGCGTGTAATGGTTTTCAAGATGGTCGACTTGCCCGAGCCGTTCGGCCCGATGAGCGCCACGACGTCGCCCGCGCGAACCTCCAGCTCGACGCCTTCGACTACGACCTTCTTGTCGTAGCCCGCCGACAGGTCGCTTATGCGGAAAAGCGGCGCTCCGTCAGCCTGCGTTTTTACCGGGGTTTCGAGGTTCGACTCCCCTCCGAGCGTTTTGGGCCGCGGCACGAATTCCCCCATCTACCTCACCCGCTTCTTCAACATGAGTGCGATAACCACCGGCGCGCCGAAGATGGCGGTGACGGCGCTGATGGAAAGCTCGACGGGGGAAAACAGCGTGCGCGCGATCAAATCGCAGCCCGCGCAGAAGATGGCGCCTCCCAAGAAGCACGCAGGAATCACTCGGATGGGCTTCGACGACTTCAGCGCCGACTTAACGAGATGCGGAACCGCGATGCCTACGAACGACACCGGACCAGCGAACGCGGTCACGCAGGCGGAGAGCATGCTCGCTAGAAGGACGAGCACCACGCGGAAGCGTGCGACGTTCACGCCGACGCTTTTCGCGTAGGCTTCTCCCAGCTGGAAGGCGGAAAGGGGCTTCGATATCGCGAATACGCATGCGCTCACGGTGATCACCACGACCGCGATGACCGCGACGTCGTCCCAGCTCGAACCCGAGAAGCTACCCAAAGACCAGTTGTGCAGGTTCACGATGGACTGGTCGTCGGCGAAGGCGATGAGGAAGTTCGTCGCCGCCGAGCAGATGTATCCCACCATGACGCCCGCCACGATGAGCATGGCCATGGAACTTATGCGCCGTGCGATGAGGAGCACGAAGCCGATGGTGATAAGCGAGCCCAGAAACGCTGCGACCACCATGGCCGGCGAGGACATGGCCTGGTTCGCGCCCAGAAGTACGATCATCGTAAGCGCGACGACGAACTTTGCGCCCGAGGAGACGCCCAAGATGAACGGGTCGGCGATGGGGTTGTTGAAAAACGTCTGCAGCAGGAACCCGGAGAGGGAAAGCGCCCCGCCGAGAAGCACGGCTGAAAGCACACGCGGCAGGCGAATCTCCCAGATGACTTGGCTTTCCATGGAATTGGCCGCGCCGCCCGAAAGGATGCCGGGGATGTGGTCTGCGGGCACGAGCACGCTCCCGATGCACAGGTTGGCCCCGACGAGCACGATGAGGGCAACGGCGAGCAGCGCCGTCACGACGCGACACCGCGCGGCGCGCCCCGATTCGTCGTATGTCATGGAAAGTCGGCTTCTCATGGTGCTAGCCGAGCTTCCTCAGATAATGGAAGTCGCTCGCGTCATCGCCGGTGAACGCCCCGTGCAGCTCATCGATAATGTCGGCGGTAGAAGTCATCTGCTGGTACATGTCGGCGCTTGTGACCCAGACGTTGCCGTTCTTCACGGCTTTGAACTGCGACAATAGCGCGTTTTTGCCTACAAAGTCGTTCAAGGTGGCAACCGATTCGTCGATGGTGCCGTTGTAGACGATGATGTCGGCATCCTTCGCCGTCGCGTAGAAGCGCTCCATTTCGAGCGTTACTGACGAACCTGACGTCGACGCCGTCTGCGCGTCATCGAGCGCGTAGTTGCCGCCTGCAAGCTCGATCATCTGCGCCACGTAGTCGCCCGCCCGCCGCGTGACGGCGGCCCCGTTCGAGTTAATGTAGAAATACGCCACGGTTTTACCTGACGACGCAAGCCTCGACGTTTGCTCGACGCGGGCCTTCTGCTCGTTGAACAGGTGCGCGGCCTCGTCTTCCTTGTCGAACAGGACGCCGAAAAGCTTAATCCACTCGACGCGCCCGAGTGCTTCGGGCTCGCTCGACGACTGTTCGGTGAGCACGACGAGTCCGAGCTTCTGCAGCTTTTCCTTCACATCGGGTGTGTGGTTGATCATGGTGTTCTCGATGGCGAGCGTGCAGCCCGAGGCCGATATTCGCTCGTAGTCGGGCGCGCTGTACTTGCCGCCGTAGGCGATCGCCCCACTTTCGAGCGCGCTTTTGAAGCCCGCGACCGAGCAATCGTCGGCCTTCGTGCCCGACATGAAGATATTGTCGTTCGCATCGAGCGCGTCGACCAGGCACATCGTCGCCGACGACACGAGGTACACCTTGTCGGCGGGGCGCCTTATGACCGCGATGTCAGAGCTCAACCCATCAGGTACCTTCGCATCTTGCGGTACCACGAGGAAGCGCTCCCCGTTCGAAACGCAGATAAGTCGCAAGCCGCCTTCGAACTCGTCGACAGTGAAGTGCTTGGCGTATTCAAGCTGAAGCGTCCCCGTCGGCTCCCAGCCGCAGCCCAAATCTGGGTTGTGGAAGTCGGCCGCGGCGCTTGAAGCCGTTCCCGCGGGGGAGTCGCCGCTTGCATCGTCGCCCGATTTCTCCTTCATGGTGGATGAGTCGAAGTGGAGCGTGTAGTCGATGGTGTGCGGCGTCGACATGGCGACGGTCTCGGCCGACACGGCGATGTCCTCGTCGAGCGTGACGGGTATCTCGAACGTGGAGTTGCCGCCGTCGTTTATGGGCGCGTAGTCCACGCCGTCGACGGTCATCTTGTCGTAGTTCGAACTCGACCAGGTGATGGTCGCGGTGTAGGTGTCGCCATCCTTCACAATTGTGGTTGGTGAGGCGATGCTTGCGCGCCCTGACCCGCCGGAAAGCGAGACACTCACAGTGTATTCCTGAGAGCCCGTCGTGGCACCGGTCGCGTTCGGGCTCGCACTGCACCCCGCGAAGGGAAGCGCGAGCAGGGCGACGAGAACGCAGGCGATCGCGCGCACCGCGATGCTGCGACGCTTCCTGCTTTCCCCCTTGGGAAGAATCGACCGCATGGCGTTACTTCAGTGCGTCGGCGCGCAGATCGACGCCAGCGGATTCGAACACGAGCGTGCGGTCGTACCACTGCTCTTTTCTAATACTCCACGCGGCGCAGGCGGTGTCCTCGTCGAGCGCTTCAACGGGCACGTCGTAGGTGTACTTGCCTTCTGCGTTTTCCACATAGGGGATGAAGTCGGCCTCGCTCGCGGCGGCAGCCTCGTCGCCCGTGCCCATGAAGAGCTTGCCGTAGCCCGTGCCGGAAAGCGTCATCACGCAGTGCATGGAGCCGTTTTCCACGATGAGCTGGGCGTCCACAATCCTGAACATGTTCGAGCTGGAATCTACGGTGATCGGATAGGTGCCGTCGGCCACCTTGTCGGCGGTGATGGGGGCAGCGCTTGCGCCCTCGGGCGCATCGGCCGCCTGTTCGGTCTTTTCCTGGGAATCGGCATCGCTTGCCTTTGCGCTGTCGATTGAATTTCCGCCGCAGCCGGCGAGCGGGAACGCAAAAAGCGCCGCTGACAGGGCGAAGGCGAGGGTTTTCTTCAACATGGAGGGGGTTCCTTTCAATCGCTTCGACCGCCCGCGCCGTGCGGTGGGCGGGCGGGATGCGAATGCAACGGGCATGCGCCGTCGGTCGGGGAAGGCGCATGCCCGTTGCACGGGGACGCGACCGGCGCCCCCGTGCGCGGCGAGTTTACAGCTTGGCGATGGCGTCGTCCACGTGCGAGACGTAGATGTCGTCGACCGCGACGTTCTGTCCCAGACCCTGGAGCAGGCACGTCACTTCGAAGCCGGCGGCCACGAACTTCGCAGCCCAGCTGTCGGGGTCGGTCTCGTCTGCCATGTCGTTGTTCGCGTGGTCGCCCGCGACCACCATGAACGGCGCGAGCACGGCCTTCTTGTAGCCTGCGGCGCTCGCGGCGGCGATAACATCCTCGCAGGTCGGCTCAGCCTCGACAGTGCCGACGAAGAACTGCGTCAAGCCCTCGTTCTTAAACACTTCCTGCATCTTGGCATAGTCGGCGTTGGAATCGGCTTCGGTGCCGTGGCCCATGAGGCACAGCGCCGTCTTTCCGTCGTCGAAGGACGCCATGTTCTCCTTAATGGCTGCGGCCACCTTCTTGTAGTCGTCGTCGGAGGTGAGCAGCGGGTCGCCGAGCGAGATTTTGTCGAACTTGTCGGCGTACTTGTCGAGCTCGTCTTTCACATCGGTGTATTCCAGGCCACCCATGAGATGCGTCGGCTGCACGACGATTTCCTTCACGCCGTCTTCCACGCAGCGGTCGAGCGCCTCGGTCATGTTGTCGATCGTGATGCCGTCGCGCTTCTTCAGCTTGTCGATGATGATCTGCGCGGTGAAGGCGCGGCGGATGTCGTAGTCCTGCCAGTACTTCTCGCGGATAGCGTCTTCGATGGCGCCGATGGTGATGTGGCGCGAGTCGTTGTAGCTCGTGCCGAAGCTCGTGACGAGGATGACCGGCTTCACGGCCTTCTCCTTTTCACTCGATTTCTCGGAACTCGCGGAGGTGTTGGAGCAGCCCGCGAGCACGACTCCGGCGAGCGCGACGGCTCCGGTTGCTGCGGCGCCCATGAAGCCGCGGCGTGACATCTGGTCGGACATGGTTTTTCCTTTCTTCGGTTTGCCGGTCCCCCGGCGACAGTTGCTTGTCGGCACAAGCGAAAGAAAAGCGCACCCCTTGGGGTTCACAAGGAGCTAACGCCACGGCGATGCCGTGAGGAAAAGGCGAAGCAGTCTGGCTTGGGGCGCGAGGCGGTTCGCCCGCGCGTCCTATACAGTAATGTCCCTTGCCCAGGATTCCCACCTGGTTCCCTCCGCAAGCCAGCGCGGGCTGTGCGGGCGCCGCGCCGGTCATTTCCTTTTATCCGATTGTCATATGCTCGTTGCCGAAACTTTTACTATGATAGTGGGCACTTGTGAACGTGTCAAAGCCAGGGCGGGCGGCATTGCGCCTCCTGCCTGCGTATTTGCGCCGATTGCCGGCGCAGGCGCCGTGTTTTGCCCGCTGCGCGAATGGCGGCGTAAACGGTTGCGATGAGAAACGGGAAGGGAAGGCTCGGATGATTCATATCGTTGGCGCAGGCTCGGGCGCCGCCGACCTTATCACGCTGCGCGGGGCGCGCCTTCTGCGCGCGGCCGACGTGGTCGTTTGGGCGGGGAGCCTTGTGAACCCCGAGCTGCTCGCCGATTGCAAGGAATCCTGCGTCGTCTACGACAGCGCGCACATGACCTTGGAGGAAGTGCTCGACGTGATGTGCGCGGCGGATGCACGGGGCGAGGAAGTTGTGCGCCTGCACACGGGCGACCCGTGCCTGTACGGCGCCATCCAGGAGCAGATGGACGCACTCGACGCGCGCGGCGTGGACTACGAGGTGGTGCCCGGCGTGTCGAGCTTTTGCGGTGCCGCGGCGGCGCTTCGCCAGGAATACACGCTGCCGGGAATCAGCCAGTCGGTCGTGATCACGCGGCTTTCCGGGCGCACCCCCATGCCCGCGGGCGAGGGCATGCGCACCATGGCGGAAAGCGGCTCGACTATGGTCATCTTCCTGAGCTCGGGTATGCTCGCCGAGCTTTCCGCCGAGCTTTTGGCCGCGGGCCGCAGTTCCGACGAGCCGGCGGCGCTCGTGTACAAGGCGACCTGGCCTGAGGAGCGCGTGGTGCGATGCACAGTGGGCACGCTCGCCGATGCGGGCGCGCGAGAGGGTATCGACCGCACGGCGCTCGTGGTGGTGGGCCGCGTGCTCGGAGCTCGCGGCGGGCTTGCGCACAACGGCGCGCAAGCGGAGTCGTACGAGCGCAGCAAGCTTTACGACCCTTCGTTTGCCACAGGGTATCGGAAGGCGAGCAGCTAGCGTGGCCTTCGAGCACTACATATATACCGGGACGACCCGCCTGCGCTGCGGCTACACCACGGGGAGCTGCGCCACGCTCGCGGCGAAGGCGGCCTGCGAGATGCTCTTGTCACGAAAGCCCGTCGGCCGCGTGTCGATCGTCACCCCCGGCGGGCTGCCCGTCGAGGCGAACGTGGTCGACGCATGTATCGGCGAGGGGTGCGCCCAGTGCGCCGTGCGAAAGGACGCAGGCGACGATGCCGATGTGACCGACGGCGTGCTCGTGTACGCGCGCGTGGAACATGCGGGGTCGGGCACGGGTGCTGCGGGCAGCAAGGGCGTGCCCGCGCGCGAACCGGAAGTTTCCGTCGATGGCGGCGTGGGCGTGGGGCGCGTGACGTTGCCTGGGCTCGAGCAGCCGGTGGGGGCGG
>UQPY01000042.1 GCA_900542965.1 uncultured Collinsella sp. | reverse complement strand
CAGACTGAACATGGATTTGATGTCACTTCACCGGAGTTCACGCTGCTCAGCCTTGCCACGCAGGTCTCACGCAACCAGTTACTCATGGCTTGCTACGAGATGTGCAGCTCCTTTGCAGTGTTCACGCCTTGTAAGCGGGCGCAGCAGCAGCTCGATGAAGCAATTTCGCTCAAGCTCATTCCGCCTGGCTGCGGCTGGGAGCGAGTTAACGACACCAAGGGCAATGACACCAACTTGTGGAAGCGCACACCGCTTCTTACCGCAACGGATATCGCCGCGTTCGCCAAGCAGGCCGCAGGCCTGCGCGGCATCAAACAACTGCGCTGGGCAGCCGAGCACATGACGGGGCAGACCGCCTCGCCCTTCGAAGTACAGACCTCCATGCTTGTCTCGCTCCCCCGCGACGAGGGCGGCATGGGCATCAACATCACAAACAACGTGCGCATCCCACTCAGCGACGCCGCGCGCTCACTGTATGACAAAACCTGCTGTTACGCCGATATCCTCATAGAGAGCAACACCGACAGCATGGGCGTCATTCTGGAATGCCAAGGCCGTTCCGCCCATGACAGCGAAGCCGCAAGTCTCTCCGATGCCGAGCGCACCACCGCCCTCACAAGCATGGGCTATGACGTTATCCAGATAACCTATGAGAAAATCAAGGACAAGAAGAGCTTTGATAGCATCGCCGAGCTCATTAATAAAAAGGCGGGGCTCCCCTACATCCCAAAGACCGATCAGGAACGCACCACCGAAGATGCCCTGCGACGGGAGCTGTTGGTCAATTGGGATGAGCTGTTCACCGTTAAGCCGGCCGGCTAGCAGCTAGCGATCAGGGGGACTGCGGGAACGTCAGAAGCAGCAACGCGAGCCGCAAAGCCTGCCTCGGTTAGCTCAATGACCTCGGTAAACGTTGCATCGAAAAACTCCTCGGTTAGCAGGCGATACGGCGGATGATCGGGCTCGCCGGGGTTTTCGCGCACAATCTCGTGCATGACGCCGATGGTCTTGAGCACATATTCTTTATGGATGGGATACTGCCCAAAACGCGTCGCCGCAGTATACAGGCGATCGGTCGCGCGCGGAATCGAAACAATGCCGAGCGTCTTGCCAAACCAGTCAAAGTCGCCTTGCTTTTTAATGCGGAACTCCTCACACGGCTTGCCGCCGTGCGCCTCCAGGTACTGGTTCACGCGCGTATTCCATACGGTATCAGCCACCAGATGCGACCAGACGCCCAGCGTTAAATCGAGCAGCGACTGCGCCACATCTTCGGACGCAAGCGAGAACTCACAGGCGCCGGGAGCGACAACCGGCTCGGCATCCTTGTAGCGCTGGGGATAGTGCACGCGGTTCAGTCGCTCGCGCTCCTCGATAATCGAGGTCGCCGCGGCCGGCTCACCGGTGGGCGAACTTTTAAGCAACGGTGCCACATAGGTATCCCAGAACTCATGCTCACGAGGCTTAGGGATGGGCTCAGGCTTGGCAAAGTGCGTAATGCGGTACGGGATGGGATCGGCGATGCCAGGGACCATATAGCCCACGAAGATATCCGGAACCACGCAGCCAAACAAAAAGGCATTGCGGTCGCGCACGCTATTGGCAAGCGCACCGGTGCGCTCCAGCAAACGCTCCGTTTGAGCGATATGAATGTTCCAGCTTGGCATAGCCACCCCCATAAAAACCTGGATAACTATACCATCACGGCAAAGCCACGCGGGCGGCTACGCACGCTCTACGCAGCAACTAGTCCGTAGCACCGCTTTCGGTTCCATACGACGGCGAAGGCGCCTCGACCACATGGTGATATCGATCGATATAAATTGCACGGGCACCCAGACGTCGCACCAAATCCTGGTGATGTGTGCTCATCAAGACCGTCTTACCCGCCGCGACGTAGGCCAGTAGAAAGTTGACCACGATATCGCATGAATCCTCGTCAAGTCCGTTGGTAGGCTCGTCGAGCACCAGGATATCGGGGTTCATCGACACGACGGCAGCCAGCGCAACGCGCTTCTTTTGCCCGCCCGAGAGCTGATAGGGAGAGGCGTCGGCAAGGTCGGCAACCTGGAACAGCCCCATGGCATCGCGCACGCGGCGCTCGAGCTCGTCTGCCGGCAACCCCATCTGCGCGGGACCAAAAGCAACTTCCTCGCCCACCGTAGCGCAAAAGAGCTGGGCATCGGCATTCTGGAACACAAAGCCCACGCGCTGATGAAAACGCTGAGCGGCCGCGGAATCCTTTAGAAACGCCGAATCGATCACGTGCCCGTCAAACAGGTATGCCCCTGCGTCTGCGAGTTCAAGGCCGTTGATAAGGCGCATAATCGTCGTCTTACCGCAGCCGTTGGGGCCGAGCAGGGCAACGAGTTCACCACGATCGACCTGCAGCGACACACCATCGACAACCGTATGCTCCGCATAGGAGAACACCACGTCGCGCAGCTCGATGAGCGGCGTTGTCTCGGCGCCAGCAGCACCGCTCGCGCCCATCGCGTCATTCGTATCGTTTGCCAAAACGTCGCCCTTCCCTACTCACATCGACGGCTCGGCCGCCCGCGCTACAGCACCGCGCACAACATGGCGAGCAGCACCACAACGGCCGCGTAAACGGCATCGCGCCAGCCAAAGCCGCTCCGCGCGGGCGCCGGATACGCGCCGGCAAAGCCGCGACAGAGCATAGCCTCGTCCATCGCGCGGCTGCATTCCATCGCCTTGATAAAGGTCATGCCCATGATACCCGCGATCGAATCGGTACGCGAAAATCCCTCAGGCGCATGGCCAACGCTGCGCAGCATGACCGATTCGCACAGATTGTGCGCCGTGCGACCCAGCACCTCGATGTGCTTGAGCGCCATATCAAACGTAAAGATAACTTCGTCGGGCAGGTGCAGCATTTTGAGCGCCGCCGACATGCGGCTCCAGGTAAGCGTCCATGAAACGCCCAGCACCAGCGACACATTAATGAAGGTCTTGAGCGCGATCTTGAGCATGGCGCCCGTGGCAGACGCGCCCAGCAGCAGGGCAGGCAGTGCCAGAACCACCGCAAGCCCCGTGGCGCCGAGCGCCGGTACAAAGGTCGCACACAGCCCGCGTGCGGGGCGCACCGCGACCAGCACCAACGCGATTGCCGCCATCAACATCAGGTACAGCGGGCTCTGCGTCAGACACACGCACAGGACGCAAACGAACATCCCCACCAGACGCACCGGAGCCGAAACGCAAGAAAGGGCGCGGTCGACCATCGACCCGCCCTCGTGCGCACCTCCACCCAGGCGAACCCGCTCAAGCAGGCTCGCCAGGTGCAGGACATTCTTTTGCATCACGCGATGCCGAGCCCCCGCGGGCTCGTATCGCTCCTCGGCCGCAAGCCAGCTAGGCAGCTCGGCTCTTGCCATGAGCACCGCTTTCCTTGACCGTCAGCGAGACCAGGCGGAATACGATGGTGAGCACCGCCACGCCAATCACACCCGAAAGAATATACATCGCGGCCTGGCCGGCAAAGCCAAGACCTTGTTCCTCGGAATAGGCCTGCAGATAATCGCCCGTGGGCAGAGCGTCGGCAAAGGTCGGAGTATCGAGACCGACCGAAGTCTGCAAACTGTCGTCACCAGCCTCTTGAACGGCGGTCGCGGCGCCCTCAGCGTCCCACTCGCCCCAAGCGTCACCCGTGGCCAGCAGGCCCAGCGGCGTGGCCACGACAAGCACGGCGACCAGGATGAGCGTGGGGACCAGCGAGGTCTTCTTGGCGGCTGCGCCCTCGGCGTCCAGCAGGCCATCGACGGCCTCGGGGCCGACGATAACGCTCGGCGCCGTCTTCTTAATGAAACCGTAGATGGCGGCCGTCGCCACGCCCTCGACGACACCGGCGACCAGCATATGCGGAATCATCATGGCCGGAATGGCAATGGACAGCGGGAAGGGGCAGTACAGCGGAGCGCCCGAAGCGTTGGTAAAGAGCATCGGCTGAATACCAAACTCGATTGCCGCGCACAGGGCCGCCAGGCACAGACCGACCCATCCGCTTACGATGGCCGAAACCGAGGTGCCCCAGCTCTTGTCGTGCAAGCGGCTGTTGAGCGCACGGAACACGATAGCAGCGGCAAACGGCAGCACGAAGGCCATGTTAAAGCAGTTGGCGCCAAAGGACAGGATGCCGCCGTCGCCAAACAGCAGCGCTTGCAGCGCCAGCGCGACCGAAACCGCGATAGCCGCGGCCTCGGGGCCCAGCAGCAGCGCGATGAGTGCGCCGCCGACGGCGTGACCCGTGGTGCCGCCGGGCAGCGGCACGTTGAACATCATGAGCAAGAAGGAAAATGCGGCGCAGATGCCCAGGAAAGCCATGTGCTCGCGATCGAGCGTGGCGCGCACCTTTTTGATGCAATGGACCCAAACGGGCACCATTGCCACCGCCATTACGGCATCGGTCTGCGGGGACAGATAATTATCTGGAATGTGCATGTACGCCTCCCGGTTATCGGCGCACGAAATTGCAACGCCGCTTAAATCACCTTGTCAGTGTTACGCATTGTCAGATTCGTAACACGCCGCGGGCTATCATAGCAAAACGGCGCACTGCCGACAAAGCAGCACGCCGTTATGTAATGCGCGTGTCATATATGAAGGCTCAACGGTGCCTCATACCGAGCATAGCGGTCACGTAGGACTCGGCGGCAGCCACCGCCGACCCATACCCCAGCGCAAGCCCTATCCGCGGACCTCGCCGTTTACGCCCTTGCATACCTTGGTGACGATCTTCTGGTGCGCCTTCTCGACCTCTTCGCTGGTGAGCGTATGGTCGTCGGAGCGATACGTAAGCGCAAAGGCCATGGACTTCTTGCCCGCTCCGATGCGGATGGGATCGCGGTAGACGTCGAACAGGCGCACGCCCTCGAGCAGCTTGCCGCCGGCGCTGGTAATACGGCGCTCAAGATCCTCGCAGGTCACGGTGTTGTCGACCACGATAGCAAGGTCGTGCTCAACGGCAGGGTACTGCGAGAACTCGCGGTAGTTCTCCTGGTTGCGGGCGCCCTTGATCAGCTTGTCCAGATCGAGCTCAAAGGCAACGACAACCTCATCGATGCCCATCGCCTCGCGCGCCTCGGGGTGAATCTCGCCGACCCAGCCCAGCACGGTGCCGCCGGACAGAACCTCGGCCGCACGACCCGGCTGCAAGAAAGCGTAGCCCTCGCCCTCGACGGGACGGAAGCGAACCTTCTCGATGCGCAGCTGGGCGAGCAGCTCCTCAACGATGCCCTTGCCAAAGAAGAAGCGCAGCTTGCGGTACTTCATGGTCCAAGACTGCTCGCTCCACTGGCCCGAGAGCACGCCCGCCACGGACTTAGTCTCCTTGGGCAGGCTGGCGTTCTCGCGGCCATGGAACAGGCTGCCGACCTCGTACAGGTGCACGTTGGGCGTGCCGTGGGCCTCGTTATAGGCCACAGACTGCAGCAGGCCCGGCAGCAGCGAGCGGCGCATCTCGGTCTGCTCGGCCACCAGCGGATTCATGAGCACCACGGGGCAGCCGCGGCCCTCGGTGGACATACCGATCTTCTCCAGGTCGCCCGGGGCGGCAAAGCCAAAGGTCGTGGTCTCGTTGAGGCCGCAGGCGCGCAGGATCTCGCCGACCTTGCGGGTGAGCTTCTGCTCGCGGGTCAGGCCGCCGATGTGGTTCTTGGCAGCCGGGATGGTCGCCGTCACGCGGCCCATACCCCACAGGCGCAGGACCTCCTCAATCAGATCGATCTCGCGCGGCAGGTCGGGACGGAAACTCGGCGGGGTGACCATAAAGTCCTCGCCGTCGCGCTCGACGGTGCAGCCCAGACGGGTGAGCGAACGCTCGATAAAGTCGGGCTCGATGTCGGCACCGCAGATGGCATGCACGCGGGCCAGGCGCAGCTTAATGCTGTCGATGGTCTTGGGCGCGGGGAACACGTCGACATAGCCGGGAGCGACCTCGCCGCCGGCGATCTGTTCGATGAGCGCACAGGTAACGTTGGCGACATCCACGCAGCCGGTCTCGTCGACCTGGCGCTCAAAGCGAATGGAGGCGTCGGAGATCAGTGACAGATCGCGGCTGGTGTGCGAGGTGCGACCGGCGTTGAAGCAGGCGCTCTCGACCATCACGTCGACGGTATCGTCCTCGATCTCGGAATCCATGCCGCCCATAACGCCAGCCAGTGCCACGGGACGCTCGCCGTCGGTGATAAGGCCCATGCCGGCGTCGAGCGTGCGCTCCTCGCCGTCGAGGGTCGTGAACTTCTCGTCCTGCTGGGCGGCGCGAACCACAACGCGACGCCTACCCTCGCGCTCGGCAAAGGTGTCCAGGTCAAAGGCGTGCAGCGGCTGACCGGTGAGCATCATCACGTAGTTGGTGATGTCGACGATGTTGTTGTGCGGGCGCACGCCCAGAGCGTTAAGGCGCTTGACCATCCAGTCGGGCGAGGGGCCGACCTTCACGTTGCGCACGATGCGCGCGACGTAGCGGTCGCACAGGCCTTCGTCGGCGATCTCGACGGAAAGCTCGTCGTCGGTCGCGCGGCCGGTCTCGGCCTTGATGGCGGGCAGCTCAACGTGGAAATCGCGGTCGAAGATGGCGCCGGTCTCGCGGGCCATGCCGATCATGGACAGGCAGTCGGGACGGTTGGGCGTGATCTCGCAGTCGAGCACGGTGTCGCTCGAGCCCACGTACTCGGCAAACGGCATGCCGCAGGGCGTATCCTCGGGCAGGATCATGATGCCGGAGTGGTCGCCGCCCAGGCCGAGCTCGCGCGCGGAGCAGTTCATGCCCATGGACACGACGCCGCGAAGCTTGCTCTTCTTGATCTTGACGTCGCCGGGCAGGACAGCGCCGATCATGGCCGTGACGATGTGGTCGCCGGCCTCGAAGTTCTGCGCGCCGCAGACGATCTGCAGCGGAGCGGGGTTGCCGTCGGCGTCGAGATTCTTGTCGCCCACATCGACCGAGCACACGTACATGTGGTCACTATCGGGGTGCGGGGTCTTGGTGAGCACCTTGGCGGTCACCACGTGGTCGAAGGACTCGCCCACGGTGTCGATTGCCTCGACCTCGGTACCGGTACGGATATATTCGTCCGAAAGGGTCTTGGGATCCTCCGGAATATCGATCATGGTCTTGAGCCAGTCGTAAGAAACGCGCATATAACTGGTCTCCTTTCATAAATGCGGCTTTGAGCCGGAAACTGCAATTAAGAAGAAAGCGTTCTAGAACTGGTTCAAGAACCTCATGTCGCCCGTCATCAACGTGCGCAGGTCCGGCAGGTCGTAGCGCAGGGCCGCGACGCGCTCGGCGCCAATGCCAAAGGCGAAGCCGGTGTACTTCTCGGGGTCGATGCCGCAGTTGATCAGGACGTTGGGGTCGACCATGCCGCAGCCCAGGATCTCGATCCAGCCGCTGTGCTTGCAGAAGTTGCAGCCCTTGCCGCCGCACACGTGGCAGCTCACGTCCACCTCGCAGGAAGGCTCAGTGAAGGGGAAGAAGTGCGGGCGGTAACGCGTCTTGCGGTCCTCGCCAAACATGCATTTAACAAAGTAGTCGAGCGTGCCCTTGAGGTCGCCAAAGGTGATGCCCTCATCGACGACCAGACCCTCGATCTGGTTGAACTGCGGCAGGTGGCAGGCGTCGGCCGTGTCGGGACGATAGACGGTGCCCGGGCAGATCATGTAGATGGGCGGCTTTTGCGACTCCATGGTGTGGATCTGCACGCCCGAGGTCTGGGTGCGCAGCAGCACGTCGGACTCGCCGTGGGCGTGAGCCTCGGGGTGCGCGACGCTGCCGGGGTTGTTGTCGACCACGTAGAAGGTATCGCGGGCCGAGCGGCTCGGATGATCCATGGGGGCGTTGAGCGCAGTGAAGTTGTAGTAGGAGGTATCGACCATGGGGCCGGACTCGACGGTGTAGCCGATGCCGCAGAAGATGTCCTCGGCCTCCTCGATGATCTGCTTGATCAGGTGCTGGTGACCGATCTGCGGACGGATACCCGGCAGCGTGATGTCGACGGCCTCGTGCTCGAGTGCGTGCTTGAGGGCGGCGGCCTTCATCTCGGTGGTGCGCTCGTCGAGCATGCCCTCGATCAGCTGGCGCATCTCGTTGGCGCGCTTGCCCATCACGGGACGATCCTCGGGGGCGAGCTTGCCCATCATGCGCATCAGGCCGGTGATGCGACCCTTGCGGCCGAGCAGCTCAACGCGCGCAGCCTCGAGCTTGGCGGCGTCGTCGGCGCTTGCGACGAGCTCCTTGGCCTCTTCCTCGAGTTTGACCAGATCATCAATCAGACTCATGTCTTCCCTTTCGTCTCTCGCGTTCCCCGCTCGCCGGGACGAATGCCGCCGCCTGGCGTTGCGAAAACGCGGCCCGGTTCGGTAACAAAAAACCGCCCTCGGGCATGTGCATTGCCCAAGGACGGTTAAATTCCGCGGTACCACCTTGTTTGACCCGGCGGATGTCTGGCCCGCCGCGCCCACTCTGCGCCTCTTGTCGCGAGGCTCACGGCTTCCCTACTGAGGCTTTGCTGCCACTGGCCGCGCGCCCGTTGAGGTCGCTGCTCGGGAGTGAACGCTTGGCCCTTGCCACCGCAGGAAGGCTTGCAGCCCATGACCTTCCCTCTCTTGCCGGCGACACGGCGGGCAAAACCCTCTCCGTCAACGCATTGGGCTATAGGATAACACATTTCGCGAGCGCATCGCCGCGTTCCGTTTTGTTCGTGCTGGGTACAAGGCAGGTAGTTGTGCAAACTGGCCGTGCATCCGCCTGCGGCGCTCGGCCTGCGAGATTAAGGATACGGTATGGGAAAGAAACTCGATAAGAAGGCCAAGGCCGCCGTGGCAAAGGCCGCCAAGGGCGTCAAGGCCGCTAAAGTCGACAAGGCCGTCAAAAAGTTCCGCAAACTCGAGGGCAAGCTGTGGACTCGTGAGTACCTGCTCAAGATTGCCGAGTTCGATGGAGCGACGATTGCTCCTGCCAATGGTGCTGCCGCCCGTGCCGACGCCATGGGCACGCTTGCCGGCGAGCATCACAAGCTGCTGACCAGCGAGAAGTCCGTTGAGCTCGTACGCTCGTTAGCGCGCGAGACCGTCGCCGGCGGCAAAATCGACGACCCGCAGCTGCTCGACGAGATCCGTGTGCTCGGTCGCGACCAGCGCGAGGCAAGCGTCATCCCCACCGAGGAGGCCGAGGCCTGGACCAGGCTCACCTGCGAGGCCGATGCCGTGTGGCACAAGGCCAAGACGGCCAATGACTGGGCGAGCTTTGAGCCCTATGTGGATAGGATCGTCGCCCAACTTAAGCATCAGGCCGAACTTATGGACCCCAAGCGCGACCCATACGATGTTTGGCTCGACCAGTACGAGCGCGGCCTTTCCGCCAAGAGCTTCGATGCGTTTTGCGATGAGGTCAAGGCGACGGTCGTGCCGCTCGTGCACGCCATCGGCGAGCGCAGCCAGCAGCCCGATGCCGACTTTTTGCACGCCCGCGTGCCCGAGGCCGCCCAGCGCGCCATGAGCTTCGACCTTATGAAGCTTGTCGGCCTGAACCTGGACGACACCACGCTTGCCTTTACCGAGCACCCGTTTAGCGAGGGCTTTGCCGTGGGCGACGCGCGCATCGCGACGCACATCTACGAGAACGACTGCATCTCCAACGTCTACAGCATCATCCACGAGGCGGGCCACGCCATGTACGAGCTGGGCGTCAATCCTGCCTATGCGCGCACCTGTCTTGAAGGTGGCACCTCCATGGGCATCCACGAGAGCCAGAGCCGCTTTTTCGAGAACACCGTGGGTCGCAGCCGCGCCTTTATGGGCCCGCTGCTCGAGGTACTGCGCCGTCACGCGCCCGAGGTCTACGGCGACGTTGACGAGGACACGCTCTACCGCGCCGTGAACATCGCGCAGCCGTCGTTGATCCGCACCGAGGCGGACGAGCTCACCTATCCGCTGCACGTTATGGTGCGCTACCAGATCGAGCGCATGCTGTTTGCCGGCGAGGCCACGGCCAAGGATATCCCCGCGCTTTGGAACCGTTTTATGGACGAGTACCTGGGCATTCCCGTTCCTGACGACACGCACGGCTGCCTGCAGGATACGCACTGGAGCGGTGGCTCGTTTGGCTACTTCCCCACCTATGCGCTGGGCAGCGCCTACGACGCCATGTTTGTGCCGGCCATGTGCCGCGACGGCGTCGACCTTACCGATGCCTGCGCGAGCGGTGATCTGGCGCCCGTCCGCGCCTGGCTGGGCGAGCACATTTGGCAGTGGGGCCGCGCCAAAGACGCGCCGGAGCTCATCAAGAGCGCCTGCGGCATGGCATTCGATGCTCGTTACTACTGCAGCTACCTGCAGGACAAGTTCACCACGCTCTACGAGCTGTAAAGCTTAGGCACACGCCAACGCAAAGGGGCGCCGCAGGATCTATCCCGCGGCGCCCCCTTTTCACCTAGTCATTGGGGACGTTCTTAAATGACTAGTCGTTTGGGACACTCTTTGCCAGCCAGAAGCACGGATGACGAAGAGTGTCCCCGATGGCTAGTCATTTAAGAACGTCCCCAATGACTACTCTTTGAACGCCAACCACGTTGACGCCGATGTCTTGGCAACGTCAGCGAAAACGACCCCAAGCGAGCAAGGTGACGTGAAATGAAAGGGCGCTGACCTTCTGGTCGCGCCCTTGAAATTGAACGTCAGATTGCCGCTTGGGGCCGTTTGCAGCGTCGAGCAGTTACGCGGTTTGGTAAAACCGCGTAACTATAAAGCTTCCAGAGCACTTGCGATGCGCTTCATGGCGGCGTCGGCGGCGGCTTGGTCCGGAGCCTCAGCCAACACGCGAATCACCGACTCGGTTCCGCTCTTGCGCACGAGCACGCGGCCCTCGCCCGCCAGCGCGGCCTCGACCTCGGCGATCGCGTTCTGCACGCCCATGTTCTCGAGCGCGGCATCCTTGTCGGCCACGCGCACGGCAACCTGCGCTTGCGGCAGCAGCTTGCACGGAGCCGTGAGCTGCGAGAGTGTCTCGCGCTCGGCGCGAATCACTTCCATCACGCGCAGCGAGGTCATAATGCCGTCGCCCGTGCGCTCGATATCGCCAAAGATCGTATGGCCCGTCTGCTCGCCGCCCAGGCTGTAGCCGCCCTCGCGCATCTTGGCATACACATGACGGTCGCCCACGCCGCTGGTCACGGCACTCAGACCGGCAAGCTCCAACGACTTGACCAGGCCAAAGTTGCTGGCGATCGTCGGCACCACGGTACCGCCCGAAAGGCGACCGTGCTTGTTCAGGTACACACCGCACACGTACAGGATCTGGTCGCCGTCGACCACGCGCCCGCGCTCATCCACGGCCAGGCAGCGGTCGGCATCGCCGTCATAGGCAAAGCCCACGTCCAGGCCCTGCTCCACCACGTGGCGCTGTAGGCGCTCCATATGCGTGGAGCCACAGTCCACATTGATGTTAAATCCGTCGGGCGCGGCGTTGATCACGCGCACGTCGGCGCCCAGCGCGTCGAACACCGGCTTGGCCACCGAGGACGCCGAGCCGTTGGCGCAGTCGATGCCGATCTTGACGCCCTGCAGCGAAAAGTTCGCGCTCGCGATGAGCGAGGCAATATAGCGGTTGCGGCCCTGCATGTAATCGACCGTAGCGCCAATGTGGTTGCCCGTGGCCAGCGGCACCTCGCCCTTGCCATCGATGTAATCCTCGATGAGTTCCAGCACGTCCTCGTCCATCTTGAAGCCGTCGCTGTTGACGAGCTTAATGCCGTTATCGCAAAACGGGTTGTGGCTCGCGCTGATCATGATGCCGCAATCGAAGCAGCCCTCCACGGTCTGATGCGCCACGCCCGGCGTTGGGATCACGTGCAGCATGTAGGCGTCCGCGCCGCTCGCGACCAAGCCGCTCACCAGCGCCGCCTCGAACATGTAGCTCGAACGACGTGTGTCCTTGCCCACGATCACGCGTGCCTTGCGCTCGCGGTTGGCACCGTAATACCAACCCACAAAGCGGCCGATCTTATAAGCATGCTCTACCGTCAGCCCAACGTTGGCCTCGCCGCGAAAGCCGTCGGTGCCAAAGTACTTCATGCGCTCTCCTTACAAAATAGGGGCGAACAGATTGCCTGTCCGCCCCAAAATGGTACTCGATTATCTGCGCTACCAGAAAAACCCTACGCCGACGCGCTGTCGCGAGCCGCCTGGCATGTAGGAGTCTGACGCAGCGTAAGCGGCTTGTCCCCCGCCTCGGCCGACGTGGTCAGCGTATACGTGATCGTCGTCGTCTCGCCAGCATGCAGGTCAACGGTGCCCGAATAGAAGGGGATTCCATGCCACGTAGCGGCGCCAAGACCAAACTGGGTGCCCTCGACGGTCAGATCAGTAATGTTACCGCCCGTCGGGGCAAACAACGAGACATTCAGACGCTCGTCGTCACGCGCGGCATCGGGTGCGCTCGCCGCAACGTAGTCGGGCAGCTTGCCAGCCTCCTCCTGCGTCATGATGTTCGTCAGGGTAACGGTGATGCGATAGGAGCACGTGCCGTCGCCGTTCTTCACGCCCTGACCAATCTGAGTGTCGGCGTTCAGATACCAGTCGAGCTTGGAGAAGCTCAGGTTGTTAAAGTAAACGCCGGCAACGGGATCGGCACTCGGATCATCCGGATCGGGCAGCGAAGCGTCAATGCCCGTCTCTTTGATGGCATTCTGCTCATCATCGTTTCTCATCCACGCGATCAGGCGGCCCTCTTCGGCACCGCGCTCAACGGCGCTGACAAGCTTCGTAACATCGACATCGCCGATACCGCCAAGGATCTTGTCGAAGGCAGCGCTGGCGACGGATGCAAAGATGCCGTCCGACTCCTCGACCGGATAGTTCCAGTACACATCGTGCATGAGGACCTTTGCGGCGTTGGTGCCGTCGACAACCGTTCCGTCGGGCAGCGAGACATTACCGACCAGGCCCAGCAGATACTGCAGGAACACCGGGTCGATACCGATGACGCCATCAACGTCCTGTCCATACTGGGACTTCCACAGCGCGGCGACACGCTGCGAGTTGCGGGGCCAATCAGGCGAATAGGTATTGCCCGAGTTGTACAGGTTACTGTGGTTGCCGAACAGCGCCTCATCCTCTTCGTCGACGCTCTCGACTGCCTCATCCTCGCTGAGTCCAATGCGGGGAACAAACTCGCCAATCGACATCTGGCCGTCAGTGACCGAAATCAGGCCCTGCGAACCGCCAAAGCCGCCGCAAGCACGAATCTCGACGTTGTTCATGGCGTACATAAGGTAGTTGCGCGTCTGGCCGTTGGCGCCGAGCATCTGGGGAAGGACGGGGGCGACCTTCTCCGCCGCGTCAACCGCGCCGTTGAGGGTGGCAAAGCCGTCCTTGGCCTTATCGACCAGCTCGGTCACCTGGGAAATATGAGTATCGCCAATACCCTGGATCTTCTCGTTGGCGCTCTTGAACACCATGGAGCTATCGGAAAGCGAATCGGCGACCGCCTGCAGCGCGGACACGTTAATCATGCCGTCCTGGAACAGCTTGCCGGGCGTAGCCTGCGAAAGGTTATCGGCCATGGGAACCAGCGCATTGCTCGAGACATCGGACAGGGCGTCAATCATGGTGCGGGCCGCATTGATATCGCTGCCATACACCGGGATAAACGAAGCCGCCGCCCACAGCGGGCTCGAGGTCTCCGCCTTCATGCTGTTACAGAGCTCATCGATCTTCTTCGCATCGTCGGGCAGCGTCGAAAAATCGCCCGACGTGACCTTGTCCTTAAGGCCACCGACGATCTCGACAGCCTCCTTCGCTTCGCTCTTTACGGTCTTTGCCGAGTTAAGCAGCATAAAGCCGCTTGCGCCAAGCGCAACGAGAAGCACCACGACCACAGCGGCAATAATGGCGCCAGTGTGACGCTTTTTGCGCTCGCCCTTGCGATGGCGATGACGGACCAGACCGTCAGAGGTCGAACTCGACGAAGCGTCGCTACCGTAGTTCAAACCAAAATCGTAATAATCTTCCTTGGAACCCGAGCCCGCAAACTCGGCACCGCTATCATCCAGGCGGGCGAACGTGCCAGTCTCGGAGGCGCCAGTGTAAATCGTGCCAAGGTTACCCGTAAGCCCCGCGCCACCGGCAGAGGGAGTATTGTTGGCGGCCTTGCCGGCATTAACGTTGCCGGCGCCATTCGCGGCGTTGGCAGCACCCGCGTTGTTCGCGGGTACCGAAGGAGCCCCGCTCGGCTGCGACGTGGAGGTTGCACCGTCCGCAAAGACATTTCCTCTTGCACGGCCGGTCTTTTTTGCCTTTTGAGACTGCTCGTACAGAGCGGTAAACATCGCCGTCTCGCCCGGGGACACGCGCTTACCGGAACCGCCCTGTCCAGCGCCGCCCGGCGTGCCGGCCTTACCAGCCCCGTTCGGACGCGGCGGAACTGCAGGGCGGCCGCTATCGCTGCCCTTAAAGTGATTACCAGCCATAAAGAAATCCTCGCAATTGAGTCGCAATGAAAAAGTCCATAACGTTACTAGTTTATGGCATTTTGAGCATCGACAGCTAAACTCCAGACACGGACATCAATTGGCGAAAATGCGGCACAACACCTTTTCTGTCTTGGCGGCGGCGCTAGCTACACCGTGAGGAACATCATCACGATGATCATGACAAAGCCGATAAGGTCGGTCGGCAAAAACACCGTCCCCAGCATAACGGCGCTGGTGATGGTCGCCGAAACCGGCTCCACAGTTCCGATGAGGCTCGCGCGCACCGAGCCGATGTCCTTAACGCCCTGCATATAAAGCATGTAAGCAAAAAACGAGCCGATAACCACGAACACCGCGAGCGCCTCGATGCCGGCAGCGTCGAGCGCCGGCATATGCGCCCAGGGCTGCACGAAGACGCACGAGACCACGCCCGCCGTGAGCATTGCCGAGCCCGTGACGATGGGGCTGCCGTATTCGGGCAGGATCTTGGCGGGGATCACCGCCATACACGCGGCGCTGACCGCACACATAAGACCTGCTGCCAGGCCAAGCGGCGAGATATTCAGGCTGGTGGGGTCGCCGCCGGTGGCGATTAAAAAGGTTCCACCCAGAGCCAGGCCAATGCCGATGACTTCGCGAGTGCGCGGCATGCGGCGATCGGTCACGCAGGCGTAGCCCATGATGATAACGAGCTGCAGGCACTGGAGCACCGTCGCGGTTCCGGCGTTCGTCAGGCGCACGGCCGAAAGATAGCAAAACTGGTTGAACAACAGACCAAAGGCGGTAAAGAGCAGCAGCTGCTTGCGATCGGCGGGTGTGGTCCAGAGCTTAATCAGGCGCTCGCGGTCGCGCGTAACAACCACGGCCATAAAGAGTAGACCGGCGAGAATCTGACGCACGCTCATAAGCCACAAGGTGTCGACGTGGTAGGTATCGAACAGAAAACTCGCGCTGGTGCCCGAGAAGCCCCAAAACGAACCGCCCACCAGCGTAGCCAAGACGCCCGTGATCATCTTGCGCGTCGAAGCGCTGTTCAGGCGGTCGCGCCATGCGCGACGGGTGTTGCGGCTGAGCTCGTCGGTGCCCTCGGGCACATCAATGTTCGATATATCGGTCATCGGCACCGAAGCCCCTGCGCCTTCGACCTGCTCGACACACTCTTTGCTCATTCCGCTCCCCCGAAACAGCCTGGAAACAATTCGGCTTACCTTACCACGGCAAAGGCACCAGCCGAAGGCTTGTCCGCTTATCGGTAGGACAATTCCGTAGGTGTCTTTCCATAGCTCGACACCGCAACGGCCTTGCATTATGCGACAGCCAAATCGCGACAGCAGGCTCTTTTGAAATGGATATGACAAGACCCCCGAATTCCACAATGTAAGCGATTTTTAAAAATGTTCTTGCCACCGAGTTCAGGCTCCGTTATATTATCCCTTGCGCGCTTGCGCACCCTTGATCGGGCGTTTAGCTCAGGGGGAGAGCGCTTCCCTGACACGGAAGAGGTCAGAAGTTCAAATCTTCTAACGCCCACCAAATGTTCGCAGCTCAGAGGCT
>UQPY01000041.1 GCA_900542965.1 uncultured Collinsella sp. | reverse complement strand
ACGGCGGTCGACGAAACTGGAGAGGAGGTATTACGAGCTCCTGTGCGAATTGGAGAGAGCGCTCCCGCAAACTGCCTCTTGACAACTTATAGGAGCGTCGGTTTTGTTGAGTTTGGATATGAAGGATGGTGGATTTGCATGTAGCGGTGACATTTCCCAAGGGAACACTTTGGCATAGTGGAGTACACCTTCAGGATCGAACTTCGATAACAGCCTATTTGCACCTATATATAGGTCGAGATCGGGCTTCCGCGGCAAATTCGAGCGTGGATTTTCTCCCGTTTGAAATCGAGCGTGGATAATCTCCCACTTTTGGCATGGCCCCAAGGCCAAAGTGGCAGATTATCCACGCTCATTCTCCAGGCGGGAGATTTTCCACTCTCGTGTGTCCGAAAATCCTCGCTCGATGACGATGACCAACCTCGCCCTGGCTTCTGTCTCGATCTGTAACAGTAAGAGGGTTATTCCTCCTCTATCTGTTACAGATCGAGATGTTTCCCTGGCGGCTTGTCTGTTTATCTAAATCTATAACAGCAAGAACGGCTTTCAGCCTCTTCGTGTTATAGATCGAGATGTTATCGACCATCCCTTGGCATTGTCTCGATCTGTAACTATAAGGAGGGTTTTCAGCCCGCCCGTGTTACAGATCGAGACAAACCTGAAGCATGGTTGGCGCCAAACCCGCTGACTTATCGACAAAAAAGAAACGGGCCCTGTCCCATATAGAGACAGAGCCCGAAACTTTCATGGAGCCAGTGACAGGAATCGAACCTGCAACCCACTGATTACAAATCAGTTGCGCTACCGTTGCGCCACACTGGCACACTTGGCGCTTTCGCGCGAAGCCAGTTAAGAATAAAGGAATTACGGACGGGGCGCAACAGACCCTTCGACCGACCACATCTCAAAACTATTCGCCAGAACGAATAGTTTTATCTGTTCGCCAAAACAAAAAACTATTCGTTTTGGCGAGACCGACCTGCAACCCACTGATTACAAACCAGTTGGCTGGTCAATCGAGAAAGCAACTCCCCATAGAAGGTTTACCTACCTCCCGCGCAGGGCCTTGAGCTTGGCCAGGGCATCGGGGCTCAGGCGACTGCCCAGAGTCATCTTGATTTGTGGAGCTTCCTCGGCCTCGTGCACGTCGTTGTCGATCTGTTTGATCTCGTCCACCAGCATACGGCTCGAGATGCGCGTAACGCCCTTGCCCATGACGACGGCCTGGATCGTGCCGTCGCTCGACACTACAGAACACGCGCGGCCTTCCTCGCGCGCCTCGATGCAGAGCTTCTGCACCACGGTATCGGCCGAAACACCCGTCGGCGAAAACTCAATGCGCACACCGCGGGCCGGTAGGTTGGGGCGCTCGCTGGAGATATTGCCCGCGCCGTCAAATACGATCACGGCCTCGTAGCGGCCCTGGGCAAACGCAGCTACGTCATTAATGAGCGCCGTGCGCGCCATATCGTGAACGTCGCTGGAATACGGATCGTCGGAATGGTCGTACACGAGCTTTTCGTAGCGCGGCGTGCAGTGGATCACGTTGTAACCGTCGACCACCAGCAGCTCGGGCTTGTTGGAGTGCACCGTCGAGACTGGGTCGGCGATAGCCTGCGCAAACGCATTGCCGCCCACGCCATAGGTCGCGGCCGAAACAATCGGCTTGGCCGAGCCCTCGCCAAAGCGCTTGGCCTTGGACTTGGCACGGTTCTTTTTGGACATGCGCTACTCCTCCCCCATCAGCTCGCCGGCGTTGCGGCGCAGCCACTCAAAGCACAGCGCCGTGGTCGCCTGGGCAACATTGAGGCTCTCGGTCATACCGCGCTGGGGAAGCTTGGTCAAAAAGTCGCATTTCTCGAGCACCAGACGCGAGATGCCGTCGCCCTCGGAGCCCATGACGAGCGCCACGCGGCCCTCGAAAGGAGCATCCCAGCAACTGCCTTCGGCGTGCTCGGAAGCACCGCCCACCCAAAAACCAGCGGCCTTAAAATCGTCGAGCGCACGGGCGATATTGGGAACCTGCGCGATAGGCAGATGCATGACGGCACCGGCTGAGGTCTTATAGCTGCCCACGGTCACGCCGGCGGCACGCTTATTGGCAATGACGACGCCCGCCGCGCCCACAACCTCGGCGGAGCGCACGATGGCGCCAAAGTTGCCGTCGTCAGTCACGTGGTCGAGCACCACGACAAGTGCCGGGCCCTCGCCTGCGCGGTCGAGAATATCGGCGACATCGGCATAGGGGAAGTTGCCAACCTCGAGCGCGATGCCCTGGTGAGCGCCGTGGCTCGACAGTGCGTCGAGCTGCGCGCGCGGCACATACTTAATGCGGACACCCACGGCGTTGAGGTCGTCGACCAGGCGCGACAAGGCGGCATCGCGCTCCCCGCCCTCGGCAATGAGCGCGCACTTGATGGGAAAACCAGTGCGCAGCGCCTCGGCGGCTGCACGACGACCTTCGATAAACTCGCCCTTGGGAGCCTGGACAGCGTCGCGGTTGCGATCGCGCTGCGGACGTGCGGCCTGGGTGCGATCGCGCTGGCCCTTGGGAGCGGCAGCGCGGTCATTGCGGCGAATCGGACGCGAGCCAGAAGCAGCCTGCTTGCCGCCACGAGGCGCACGCTTGCGATTGTCGGCCATAAAGTGACCTCCTAAATACAACTATCAAACGAAACAAAATAAACGACCGCCCATGAATATTAATTCGGGCGGTCGGTACGGGTTTTCCAAGTGCCCGAGATTGCCGTGAAAGAGGAGCGACGCGTACTTGAGTACGCGAGCGACGGTTTGAACGGCAAGGTCGGGTGCTTGGGAAACCCGCGGGGATTAGAGAGATTTGATACGAGTGCCGGCGGCGGTATCTTCAATCGTCAGGCCCAGGTCCTTGAGCTGGTCGCGGATGGCATCTGCCAGATCCCAGTTCTTGGCGGCACGGGCCTCGGCGCGGGCCTCGAGAATCTTGGCAGCAGCCTCGTCCACGTCGTCACCCGTGTAGGCAACCAGGCCGGCGGCAACGCCCAGCAGGCCCAGCGGCAGCTCGACCTTGGGCTCGGGAAGCTCGACGCCAAACGTATCGAGCAGCTCGGCCAGCGTATCGGCGGCAGCCAGGACTGCGGCCTTGTCGGCAGCATCGCCCGCCTGCTCCAGGTACTGGTTGCACTCGGTCACAAAGCCAAAGACAGCACCCATGGCACCGGCGGAGTTAAAGTCGTCGTCCATGCACTCCTTAAAGGTGGCACGGGTCTCGGCGGCCTTGGCGGCAAACGCCTTGGATGCCGCCTCATCGGCATCGGCCGTCGCATGGTTCGCGGCCCAGCGCAGGTTCTCGACCGTACCGGCGATACGCGTGAGCGAGTTCTCGGCACCCTCCAGGCGCTCCCAAGAAAAGTCGAGCGGCGAGCGATAGCTCGTCTGCAACATCAGCAGACGCAGGGCCGCGGCAGAGTGCTGCTCGAGGACCTCGGCCAGCGTAAAGAAGTTGCCGAGCGACTTGGACATCTTCTCGCCGTCGACCAGCAGCATGCCCGTGTGCATCCAGGTGTTGGAGAAACCCTGGTGCCAGGCGCAGGTGGCCTGGGCGCACTCGTTCTCGTGATGCGGGAAGGCAAGGTCGGAGCCGCCGCCATGAATGTCAATCGGAGTGCCCAGGTAGCGGTGTACCATGGCGGCGCACTCGGTGTGCCAACCGGGACGGCCCTCGCCCCAGGGGCTCGGCCAGCTGGGCTCGCCGGGCTTGGCGGCCTTCCATAGGGCAAAGTCGAGCGGGTCGTTCTTGTCCTCGTTCTCCTCGATGCGCGCACCCACCATAAGGTCGTCGATGTTGCGGCCCGAGACTTGGCCGTAGTTGGGATCGCTGCGCACGGCAAAGTACACGTCGCCGTTATCGGCGGCATAGGCATGGCCCTGCTCGATGAGCGTCTTGATCATGGCGATCATGGGGCCGATCTCCTTGGTGGCGCGAGGACGCACATCGGGATCGAGCACGTTGGCGGCGCGCATAACGCCGATAAACTTGTCAGAGAACTCCGTCGCAACCTCGGCGGCGGTACGGCCCTGCTCGTTGGCGCGCTTGATGATCTTGTCATCGACATCGGTGAGGTTCTGGGCGAATGTGACCTCGTAGCCGCTCGCGATGAGCCAGCGACGAATCACGTCAAAGCTGATGAACGTGCGGGCGTTGCCGATGTGGATGTTGTCGTAGACCGTGGGGCCGCACACGTACATGCGGACCTTTCCGGACTCGATGGGCTGGAACTCTTCCTTTTTATGGGTAGCGCTGTTGTAGATACGCATTCGTTACTCCTTAACGGTTTTCTGTAGCAGGCAGACGGCCCAGGCGCCGATTCCCTCGCCCTGGCCTTCCCAACCGAGCTTTTCGGTCGTAGTGGCGGCGACGCCCACGTTTTCGACGTCAACACCCAGGGCATGGGCAAGGTTGGCGCGCATGGCATCGCGGTGCGGGGTGATCTTAGGCTGCTGGCAGGCAATGGTGCAATCGGCATCGACAAACTCGAAGCCCAGCTCGCGCGCATAGTCCATCACGCGAGCGAGCAGCACCATCGAATCGGCACCCTCATAGGCGGGGTCGGTATCGGGGAATAGCTTGCCGATGTCTCCCCCGCGGCAGGCGCCCAGAATGGCGTCGGCCAAGGCGTGCGCGAGCACATCGGCATCCGAGTGGCCCAGCAGGCCGCGCTCGTAGGGAATGTCGACACCGCCGATGATACATCGACGCCCCTCCACCAGACGGTGAACGTCGTAGCCATGGCCAATGCGCAGGTTACTGAACATGGGGAAGGTCCTCTCCCTCGGCCATGCGACCGAGCAGAATCGCGGTTACGGGACGCAGGTCCTCGGGCACCGTCACCTTAAGGTTATCGCGCGGGCTCTGGACACAGCGGACGCGCCCGCCCATGCGCTCGACCAGCGACGAATCATCGGTGCCGATAAAGCCCTCGGCAATGGCTGCAGCGTGGGCGCGCTTCATAGCATCGACGCTAAAGATCTGCGGCGTCTGCGCAGCCCAGTACAGCTCGCGCGGCGGCGTCTCGACGATGTTGTCGCCATCGACGATCTTGAGCGTGTCGATCGCGGGCTGACCGCACACGACACCGTCGAGGGCGCGGTCGCCCACAAGCACGTCGATCGCGTGGTCGATGGCCTCGGTCGTAATGAGCGGACGAGCACCATCGTGAATGGCGACGTATTCAAAGCCCGCCGGAACCGCATGCACGCCGGCACGGGTGGAATCCTGGCGGGTATCGCCGGCATCGGCAAAGCTGATGGGCGTGTCATAGTCAAACGGGTCGATGGCCAGGCGGCGCATCTCGGCACGACGCTCGGCAGGGCAAACCACGACGATGTGGCCGACCTTATCGCTCCGATCGAACGCGCGGATGGACCAGCTCATAAGCGGACGGCCCGCCACGTTAACGAGTTGCTTGCCACCGGGGTTACCAAAGCGCTGGCCGCTGCCACCGGCAACGACCACGGCGCATACGGGCGCCATTATGCGTTCCCCTGTTTGGTGCCCTTCATGCGGTACAGCGAGTCCGCAAGAATGGCAGGGTTGTTAACGCCAAAGTCGCCCAGGCGCTCCGGATCCTCGCTGATGTCGTCCATGAGTTCCTGCAGCGAGCCGTACTCGTCGACGATCTTCTCGGCCACGCCGTCGCGCACGACGGACACGCGCGAAAGCGTGCGCAGGCCCAGCGGTGTCATGACGGAGTCCTCGTCCAGGTCGTCGTAACCCAGAACCGCCGCCACATGCTGTGGGTCGGACAAGTCCTTAGGCGTCATGCGGCTAAGCTCGGCGCGAATCTTCTCGGCGTTTGCCTCGGAGGAATCGCTCGCATAGTCGCGGATCATCAGGTCGTATTCGGTATCCATGCTGGAGCCAGCGAGCTGCTCGAGCTGCATCTGCACGAGCTTGCCCTGGTTGCCCAGCTTGACGATACAATCCTTAAGCTCGGTCTTTGCCTGTTGCATGATCTCGAAACTCGAGAAAATGCCGGTGATGTCGGCGAGCGTGACGTAGTCGTCCAGCTCGAGGGCCGTCAGGCGCAGCAGGGAGCGATCGAGCGACTGACGGGTAGTCTGGAGCGTGGCGACGAGCTGGTTGACCGAGCTCATGATGGTGGTGACAGGCTGGATCTCGTAGCTCTTGCCGTGAACGTACACGTTGACGACGGCACGACGGGCCGAGACCGAGATCACGATGGCATCGGTGAGCACCGACATGCGAGCGGCGGTGCGGTGACGCATGCCCGTCTCGCTCGTGGCAAGCGAGGGATCGGGATTGAGGTGGAAGTTGGCGCGCAGGATCTGGGTGAGGTCGCCGTCGATAACGATAGCACCGTCCATCTTAGAGAGCTCGAACAGACGGTTCGAGGTGAACGAAATGTTGAGCGGGAATCCGTCGTTGCCGGCAGCGAGTACGTTTTCGGTGTCGCCGACGCAGATAAGGGCGCCCAGGTGACCGGCGATGATCATGTCGAGGGCGGTGCGGATCGGCTGACCAGGTGCCGTCAGGCGGATGGCCTGTTCCATACGCTTTTGCAGCTCGTTCTTATCCAAGGCATCGCTCCCATCGTATACGCTCCATAAACGCTAAATAGTTTCTCACGGTTTGTCCCTGCGGCGCTTGCGAAATCCGATGCTTACAGAATGAGCGAACACAGCTGAGAGCCCAACCCAAATGGGCTGCTTATGTGGTAGCATCGGGATTCACATGAATGAGGGAGTAGTCGCGTGGCCGGGTTCGCCTCCGGTGGCGCGGCAAGTCAACATACTGGCCGATGCGGCCTGGCTTGCCTTAATGAACGAGACTCGTGGTTGTGCGCGCAACGCGTACGCCACGGGTCTTTTTTGTTACTCCCCCAAGAGGTACACGCGGGTTCGCCCGCAGAGAGGGAGCCAGACTATGGGACTCGCAGAGCTCGCGTTGCTCGCCGTTGGCCTTTCGATGGACGCCTTTGCCGTTTCCATCTGCAAGGGCCTTGGCATGAAGAAGATCAACCTTAAAGTTGCCGTGGTGCTCGGCTTGTTCTTTGGCGGCTTTCAGGCCGGCATGCCCGTAATCGGATGGGCGCTCGGCAGTCAATTCATGGGCATCATCGGACCCATCGACCATTGGATCGCCTTTATCCTGCTCGCCTTTATCGGCGGCAAAATGTTGTGGGAGGCCTTTACCGAAGACGAGGATGAAGGCGACGGCAAGGATGCCGAAAAGATTGACCTGGGCGAGTACCTGATCCTCGCCATCGCCACCTCGATTGACGCCCTGGCCGTGGGTATCTCGTTCGCCGCGCTTTCCGTCGACATCGTTCCCGCCGTGTCGCTCATAGGCATCACGACCTTCATCTTCTCCGTTGCCGGCGTGGCGATTGGCCGCATCTTTGGCGCGCGCCACGAAAAGCCCGCCACCATCGTGGGCGGCGTTGTGCTCATCCTCATCGGCCTCAAGATTTTGCTGGAGCACCTAGGGATTTTAGTGCTGTAAAACACCCTTCAAAACTAAACGTCCGTATAAGGCCTCATGCAGAGTTTTGCATGAGGCCTTTTCATGCAGACTTTTGCATGTCATACTAGGATGCAAAAGCCTGCACGTTAGGAGATAGCCGTGGATATCCTTCCCATCACCACACCACGCCAAGCTGGCATCTACGTGCGCCAGGCACGCGAGACTCAGGGTCTCACCCGTGCCACCCTCGCCAAAAAGGCCGGTGTTTCGGAGCGCCTGCTTGCATCGCTCGAGCTAGGAGACGCCACCGGCATTCGACTCGACAAGCTGCTGGCGATTTTCGACGCTCTTGAACTGGCGCTCGCAGCACAAGGGGATATAAGCGAAACGAAAAATGAGCACCCAGTCGACGCCCCGCATGCTGATCAACCTTGCAGCACCTCCAGACGCCATCACGCTCAACGTCTTCATCATCGCAACCGTCGCAGCACAACCATTCCGGCTCTTGCAGATACCCCCCTTACGTCCGAGCTCTACGACAGGGCCTTCGCCGATTTCGCCATGTCCAATCTCGGAGTCTCGATTGCCGCAAACGCATCTAGCCAAACCATGCCCGAAGGGAAATAGCCAATGGCCAGAACATCACTTCGGACCATTATTTGCGGCGTGCCTGCTGGAACGCTCGCGCAAGATGAGAACGGTCTTATCAGCTTTACCTACGATCATGACTATGACGGGCCAGCCCTATCGACCAACATACCCGTATCGAATCGCACATACGGACAACAGGTCATGAATCCGTACCTGTTTGGCCTTCTACCCGACAGCGAGGACCAACGAAAAGCGATTGCCGCCGAATTCGACGTTAGGCCCAACAATCCCGTTGCGTTGCTCAGCCATATCGGACTCGACTGTCCGGGCGGAGTGCAGTTTTGTGCCGAAGAAGATGCCGACGCCGTCCTGCATCGCGCTGGCGAATACCGCCCTATAGACGACCACGAAATTGCTCTTCGTCTCAAGTCGATCAGAGATGACCGCGATGCATCGTGGATGGGTCTAGATGAAAGTTGGTCACTTGGGGGCAATCAGGGCAAGTTCGCTCTCGCCCTCATAGACGGTCGCTGGTGCGAATGCGTGGGTTCCTCGCCCACGACGCATATTTTCAAAAATGGCGTTATCGGATTTAAACTCGAGGCTCTCAATGAGTTTGTCTGCATGAAAAGCGCCCAGCGCGCCGGCATCGCAACGGCAAACGTCGAATATCGTATGTTTGAGGACGAACCTGCCCTCATTGTTGAGCGCTATGACCGCGTGAAAGTCAAAGACGGAACGATCAGGCGCCTACATCAAGAAGACCTCTGTCAGGCACTTGGGGTGATGCCCGCCCAAAAGTACACGGCAGACGGCGGCCCGACCACACGCGACATTCAAGAGCTCCTCGTAAATACGAGCCACCATCAACTTAACCTGTATCTGTTTACGCAGATACTTTTCTTTAACGCCATCATCGGCGCACCGGATGCGCACGCGAAAAACTATTCCCTGCTCCTTGGAAACGACGGCGCAGCCATGATGGCTCGAATGTACGATGTCGCGTCGGGTTTGGCGTATGAGCGCATGCGCCGCCGGGCGCGCCTTGCCATGAGCGTTGGCGGCGAAAATCGTGTGGGGTGCATCGGTCCAGGCGCTATCCGCCGATACCACGGTATGGGCGACCCCACGCTGGAGGCGACGCTCACCGATGCCGGGCTATCCGAGAAGTTTTGCTTTGCGACCATGATGGACCTCGCCTACGAGGTACCCATTTGCATGGAAGAGGTCATGGACGAATACGCCGACCTGCCCGGCATGGCGGACCTGCGCGAGCATATGCTCGGCCCCGTCCGCGAAAACTGCCAGCGCGCCCTCGACCTCATCAGGGCAGAAATGGACTAGGTGGCCGTAATTTCGCAATTATCAAACAAAAGAGAGGGGGCACCCGTCGCAAAAGACCGGGTGCCCCCTCTCATAATGTCATTTGCAATCCGCTAGCACGTGACTCGGACTGCTGCTAGCGCAACCTTTACGCAGCGAGGCGCTTGAGGACGTCGATGAGCAGCTCGTAGAAGCGCTCGGCAGAAGCGAGCTCCATGCTCTCGTCCGGGGTGTGGACATCGGAGAGCGTCGGGCCCACGGCGATGGCGTCCAGGCCGTGCAGGGCCTCGGCAAACAGGCCGCACTCAAGGCCGGCGTGAATGGACTCGATGCGCAGCTCGGAGCCAAAGAGCTCTCGATAGCTCTCGACAAAGACGTCGCGGACCGGCGAATGCTCGGCATAGCTCCAGCCGGGATACTCAAACTCAAACTTGGCGTCGAAGCCCAGGACATCGGCCAGCGTCTGCAGACGGTCCTTGAACTCGTTCTGCAGCGAGGTGATCGAAGAGCGCGGGGACAGCATGATCTTGACCTCGTCGTCAGAAGTGGCAACCACACCGATGTTGGAGGAAACCTCGACGGAGCCGTCGGTAGCGACGTTGCGGCGGATCACACCGTTGGGGGCAAGACGCAGGGCGCGGATGAGGGCAAGCGCGGACTTCTCGTCCATGGCCTCGACCTCGGCGTTGTCGGCAATCTCGACGGTGCAGGTAAAGCCGGGGTCGAAGACCTCGAGCTCGGCAGTGACGTCGGCGATGATGCCCTTTGCAATCTGGGCCGCGGCCTCGGCGGCAGCGTGGTCGGCGTAGACCAGAACAGCCTTGCACTCACGGTTGATGGCGTTGTCCTTAGTGCCGCCGTTAAAGCTGACGATGGCGGGCTCGCCAGCGACCATCAGGCGGTCGATGATGCGGGCCATGATGAGGTTGCCGTTGCCGCGCTCCAGGTTGATATCGCTGCCGGAGTGACCGCCCAGCAGGCCGGAGATGTCGAGCGTGAGGGTACTACCGGTCTTGTGCTCGCGCACGATGGGGCAGGTGTAGGTAACGACGACGCCGCCGGCGCAGCTGACGGTGGCAACGCCCTCTTCCTCGGAGTCAAGGTTGATCATAGTGCGGGCGCTAATCTGGGACTTGTCGAGCGTCTCGGCACCGACCAGGCCAGTCTCCTCGTCGGTGGTGAATACGCACTCGAGGGCCGGATGGGCAATCGAATCGTCGTTGAGCACGGTAAGCATAAGCGCGACGGCGATACCGTTGTCGGCGCCCAGAGTGGTGCCGTTAGCGGTGAGGACGCCGTCCTTGACGACCAGGTCGATACCATCGGTCGTAAAGTCGTGCTCAACGGAGCCCAACTTGTCGCACACCATATCGATATGGCCCTGCAGCATCACGGTCGGGGCATTCTCGGCACCGGCAGATGCGGGCTTGCGAATGATAACGTTGTAGACCTCGTCCTGGTACACATCGAGGCCGCGCTCCTTGGCAAACGCAACCAGGAAATCGCTGATGCCCTTCTCGTTGCCAGACCCACGGGGGATCGCGCTGACCTCCTCAAAGAAATGGAACAGCTGGGCGGGCTCGTAGCCGGTAATCTTGTAGTCCATGGTGCCTCCTTGGCGCAACTGGTTAGACAGTAAGACGTGCGCCTTGTATATTCCCAGACTTTGCGTGCATAAACCAGTCGAAAACGCCGAGCGCCCTCGCATCATCGGCTAACGGCGAACCGCATAGCGTAACGGTCACAACTTCGCAGCTCTACAAATCGAGGCGCCCTTGCCAGAGCGCCTCGATTGCGCGTATCAAATTGTCGCCACGCCCTACAGCGCGCCAGAGCCGGCTTGCATCATGCCACCGGGGCCCGAGCTCACGCCGCTGCTCACAGGCGCGGCGTTTCCGGTGTGCGGCGCCGCCGGAGCGGTATCGCCCCCGAGCGCACCCGCCGGACGCGGCGCCGGGATCTCACCCGTGCCGTGGCTAAAGAGAAACTTGCCGTCGGCCACGTCGCACAGGACGGTATCGCCCTCGCCCCACTCGCCAGCCAGCAGTTCCTCGGACAGCGGATCCTCGATGAGCTTTTGGATGGCACGACGCAGCGGACGCGCGCCGTTGGTGAGGTCGGTACCCTCCGCCACAATCTTGTCGTAGGCCGCATCGGTAAGCTTGATGTTCATGCCGTTTGCGATCAGGCGCTGGCGCAGATCGTCCACCAGCAGGTGCGCAATCTTGGTGAGATTCTCGCCCGAGAGCTTCTGGAACACCACAATATCGTCGATACGATTGAGCAGCTCGGGGCGGAACAGGCGCTTGAGCTCGCCCATCGCACGGCCGCGGATCTCGCTCGACGTGAGACCCTGCTCACCGGTGGTGCCAAAACCGACGCTCGCATCCTGCGCGATCTCGCGGGCGCCCACGTTGGACGTCATGATGATCACGGTATTGCGGAAGTCGACCGTCTTGCCCTGGCTATCGGTCAGGCGGCCCTCCTCCAGCACCTGCAACAAAATGTTGAAGATGTCGGGGTGCGCCTTCTCGATCTCGTCGAACAGCACGACCGAGTACGGATGACGGCGCACAGCCTTGGTGAGCTGACCGCCCTCGTCGTGGCCCACGTAACCCGGAGGGCTACCGATGAGCTTGGAGACCTCGAACTCGCTGCCGAACTCCGACATGTCGAAGCTGATGAGCGCGTCCTTGCTGCCAAAGAGGTACTCGGCGAGCGTCTTTGCGAGCTCGGTCTTGCCTGTGCCGGTGGGACCCAGGAAGATAAAGCTGCCGCCGGGACGACGCGGGTCCTTGAGCGGCGAGCGGCTGCGGCGCACGGCCTTGGCGACGGCCTCGACTGCCTCATCCTGGCCGATGATGCGCGTCTTGAGCACGCTTTCGGTCTGCAGCAGGCGCCGGCTCTCGCTCTCGGTGAGCGAGGAAACCGGCACGCCAGAGGTCACGGACACGATGTCGGCAATCTGACTCACATCGATGGTGAGCGGGCTGGCGTCGAGCTCAGCGGTCCAGGCAGCCTTGGCCTCGGCGAGCTCAATCTCGGCGGCCTTCTGCTGCTCGGTAATCTCGGCGGCCTTGTTCATGTCGTCGCCCTCGGTGGCCTCCTGCGCGGCGGCCTTGAGCTCCTCTATGCGATGCTCGGCCTCGCGCACCGGCTCGGGCGCGCGATTCGCGGCGATGCGAGCGCGGGCACCGGCCTCGTCGATGAGGTCGATGGCCTTATCGGGCAGGAAGCGATCCTGGATGTAGCGGTTGGAAAGGTTCGCGGCGGCCTCGATAGCACCCTGCGTATAGCGCACATGGTGATGCTCCTCGTAGCGCGGCTTGAGTGCGGTCAGGATCTTGACCGTGTCCTCGACGCTCGGCTCCTCGACATCGATGGTCTGGAAGCGACGCTCGAAGGCCGGGTCCTTGGTGAGGTACTTGCGGAATTCCTCGGCCGTGGTGGCACCGATAATCTGAAAGGCACCGCGCGCGAGCACGGGTTTGAGCATGGAGCTCGCGTCGATGGAGCCCTCGGCAGAACCGGCACCGATGATGGTGTGCATCTCGTCGATAAACAGGATGACGTCGTCGGCTTCGGTGGCCTCCTGAATCACGTTCTTGAGGCGCTCCTCAAACTCGCCGCGATACTTGGCGCCCGCCACGAGGCCCGGCAGGTCGAGCGTCCAGATATTCTGGTTCATGAGGTTCTCGGGCACGTTGCCGGCTGCTATCTGCTGAGCCAGGCCCTCGACGATGGCCGTCTTGCCCACGCCGGGGTCGCCCAGAATGAGCGGGTTGTTCTTGGTGCGGCGCGAAAGGATCTCCATCATGCGCTGGACTTCCTTTTCGCGGCCAATCACGGGATCGAGCTCGCCGTCGCGCGCCTTCTGCGTGAGGTTGGTCGCGAACTGCTTAAGCGTATCGGTGCCACTCCCCTTTTGCTGAGAGGCATCCGAGCCGCTAAAGAACGGCAGGCCCGCACCGGGACGCCCGGCACCGGCACCGGCGAGCGGACGCTTCTTGTCCTGGTCCTTGGCGGTGAGTTTCTCGATAGCCTTTTTGATGGAGGCGGACGACACGCCCAGGCGCATGAGGATGTCCATGGCCATGCCGTTGCCCTCTTCGACGATGCCGATCAGCAAGTGCTCGGTCGAAACGTAGGTCTGGTTGTTCTCGCGTGCCACGCGGAAGGAGCGCTCCATCACGCTGATGACGAGCGGCGTAAAGGCGAGCTTGGCAGCCTCGGTCTCCTCGCTGGGCTCGGGAACCGTGGTCTGGACCTCTTTGAGGGTATCCATGATGTCATCATAGGAGATATCGAGCGAGCGCAGCGCCTCGGCAGCGATGCCCTCGTCCTCCTTGGCAAGTGCGAGCAGCAGGTGCTCGGTACCCACCTTATTTGAGTGAAGATCGAGCGCTTCTTGCTTGGCCATGGACATGACCTTGCGCGCGCGATCGGTAAAACGGTCTAACATGCTAGTTCCTCTTAGACGAGCTAGTTTTTTTCAAACGCAAAGCGCCACTCGTGGCGGCGCTTTGGTCTCTTTACCCATATGGAGTATATGTTAACCGCTGGGGCCTTTTCCGCATGCAGCCATACGACAACGTCTACAAAAAAGGAATCGCCGGGTGCGGCGGGCGCTCTAGGTTAGAGGCTGTTGCCTAGCAGGCAGGCTCGGCGTCCATGCTCTCGGCAACGTCATTGACGGCATCGGCAACGGAAGCGCCAGGCATGCGCACGAGCTCCATATGCCGCTCTTCAAAGACGGTTCCCATGGGGAAGGCGCGGCGGAAGACAAAGCGAGCAACCGGACCAGCCACTAGCAGGTTCCAAGGCAGGGCCATGATAAAGTTGCGCGGAATGTTGACGAGCCACATCATCGGCAGCGCCTGCAAATTGGCAAGCGGGCCGCCGGGCATATGGAACAGGCCTTCGCACGCGCCGTAGAGCGACATGATGATAACCATGGGAACAACCATGCAGGAGCTGACGGCGAGCGTCATGGCAAGCGGCGAGCTCTTGCCCGGCGTGACCAGGAATTTAAAGGCGAAGCCCTTAGCAAGGGGGCTGGCAACAAACCAGTCGCAGCACATGGCAAAAACGTAGGCAACGGGGAAGCCGAGCCACGCGGCGGCAACAACCTCGCCGTTGATGGCCCCATGCTGCAGGGCAACGTTGTAGATGCTCATCCAGAGCACCATGCAAAAGCACATGATAAAGGTGAACAGCAGGCTCTCTCGTTTGTTGATAGGCATAAAGGGCATTGTCCTTTCTGTGTTACGCCGCGGCACCACGCAACAAAAACGGGCGGGCAAGATGGAGCTGTTGGGACTTCATCTCGCCCGCCCGTGGTACGTGCGTCTGCGACTACTTATGTGGTGGAACTACCCTAACACGAACGGCGCGCGCTTCGTAAGCGTTGAGTTTATGGAGATGCAGGGCACCAATAATCCCCCCCCGACCCCATAAGTTGCGGTGGAATACGGACTGTTTTGACCCTTTAAGCAACAATTCAGTCCCTATTTCACCGCAACTCATTTGGTGCAAAGTAACCTGTCCCCCTTGCACCAATTAGCTGGTATGGCGCCAGCGAGGGTCGGTGAGGGTTCTCGCCACACCCAGACCAACGGGCAAAAACGCCACGATGAGCACTGCACGCACAAACCAACCGAGCATATTGACCGTATCGAAGGTGCACATGTAGTACATCGAGCGATACAGATACAGGCCCGGCACCATAATGACAATTGATGGCACCGTGAGGGCGATACGTGGGTAGGTGAGCTTGACTTCGGCCAAGCTTGCCAGCAGTCCCGATACCAGCGCGCCGATAAACGCTGCCGCCTCGGGAGGCATACCTACGCTCAGGCCCAGAAAGGGAAACAGCGTCGGCGCATCGACGAGCGTAAGGCGCAAGGTATTAGACACGGCGCCGATGAGCCCTGCCGCCGCTGCCATCTTTACCGGACTGTTGAACATAACCGAGAAGCCGAATACGCCAACGAAGCTCATCACCACGCGCAGGAGCGTAAGGGCAAGCGGCGAAAGGCCGAGCGGGGCAAAATCATCCGGTGCCAGCCCCACACACTCGGCAACCATCCAGCCCACAAGGGTCGCCATCACAATAATCGACACGGCATACGAAAGACGCTCAATGCCGCTTCGCATATCGAGCTTAGCGATGTCGAGGCCTGCCGTAATGAGGGGAAAGCCGGGAATCACAAAGAGCATGGCGCCGATATAGCCTTCTTGGTGCGACATTGCCCCCGGTACGACCTGGCCAAGGCCGAGCAATGCCAGCAGATACGAAACGCAAGCGAGCGCAACGCCCGTCGTCAGCGCGCTAAACTGGCCAAGACCCTGCTTGAGAATATGGGAGCGAGCAAAGTTGCCGACACCAGCGCCTACGAATGCGCAGGCCATCTCGATAGGGCCGCCGCCGAGCAAAAAGACGAAGGCGCCGCAAGCACAGGCTGCCGCAAGGCCCTGTTGCCAAGGAGAGTAATCGGGTTTTGAGCTCTCAACGGTCTTGAGCATCTCGTGGTATTCGTGCACGGTAAACCGGCGCCCATACGTCTCGATTTCCTTTAAGAAGCTCTCCATCATCCAAATGCGATGGGTATTGACGCCCGTTGTGGGCAGGCTGACAACCTCGTTAAAGCAGTGGCCATCTTCGATGCAGGTGCACTCAAACGACAGGAGACTCAGATCGACGTGAATCGTGACGCCGAGCACGGCAGCAACACGATTCATGGTATCGCGCACGCGCCAGGCACCTGTTCCGCTTGCCAGCATAAGCATGCCGGTGCGGCAGATGATGGATGACTTATCGGTGAGTGGCGCATCGACGGCAAGCTCATCGCCTGCCGTCACGATCTGGTGCCAGTCAGTTTTCATATGGAGCGCGCCGGCACGAACGCCGTGGTGCATGGGGGCTCTCGAAAGCAGCGAGTCAAGGCGCGAAGGCTGTGGGGGCTCCACTGATTCACCCTCAACCTCATCAGCCTCTTCATCGACCAGATCAAAGGAATCAAGCGGCGCCGGCTCGCGACGGTCGATCAGCTCCTCGTCCTCATCATCAAAGTAGTTGAACTGATCGAGCATGTCCTCTTCAATCGCGCGCTCGCTCGCGTCGTCCATATAGACGCTCCCTTCCTACCGACTAACCCCCATCCTAGGCAGCAACGGCTAAAGGAAACATAAAAGAGACGGCTGTCATGCATGGAAGGCGCAAACCCCCAATGCGTCGGTAGATCCCCAACGACTAGGACTGCTGTCTCTTATACACATCTCCGAGCCCACGAGACGCGTAGTAA